>DATFGL010000030.1:0-32457 GCA_035249465.1 Rhodanobacteraceae bacterium
TCGCTCGGCGATGAATGCGAACTGCGCGAGCCGGCCAGCGGCGCGCGCGTAACCTGTCGACAGCAGGAGCTCGAGAGCGGCGAGGTTCACGCGCATCTGAAGCAAGGGAAACAGGCCTATCGGCTCGGGCTGCAGTTCAAGGATCGGCTCAGCTTCGTGCTTGGCGAGGACCTGGTGATCCGCAAGCTGCGGTTCCTCGACGTGGTGCAGGACTCGCTCGACGCCGACGGGCGCGACTCGGCTGAGGCCGAACTGGATGCACGCTTCGTACTGATGACGCTGGAACTCGCGCAACTGTTCGATCAACTGGAACAGTGGTTCGGGCTGCAGAGGCCGCTATGAACGGTTTCGCCATCCGTCACGGCGTGGTGACGTCATGAGCACGACCAAAGACGACGAAGTGCGCAAGGCCTACCAACGCGGCTACGCGGCCGGTCGAAAACGGCTGCCGGCAGAGGGCGAAATCCAGTTTTGGGAGCAGGCGTTCCTGTCGGTGTCGCCGTACTTCGCAGGCTGTCCAGCGTGGCATAGAGGCGACGTGCAATTGACCAGCCTCGAAGAACGCGCTGGTCTTGCAGCGAAGTGGGCAACCGCAGCGATCAAGCACCGGAGATGCCAATGAACGATCAGGAAGAACGACCCGTGATCACCGTCCACCGCTGCGGTCCGAAGCTCACGTGCCCGGACGGTTCGGAGCACAACTATTCCGATTCGGAATCGCGCGCGGACGGCTCCTGGACGGTCAAGCGCAGCAAGTGCGGGCACTGCGCTATCGACGATGCGTATTGGCTATAGGAGAGCGAAATGCTGAAGGCTTTTCAGATGAGCGATGAGGAACTGTGGTGCGCCGAAACGGCAGAACAGGCCGCGGCATCCTACCTGGAGGAAACCGGCTGTGAATGCGAGGACGACTATCCACAGGAATTGAGCGATGCGCAGTTGGATGCACCGCAGCCGGCATTCGATGAAAACGAGGCGCAGATCGACGGTGAGAAAACGTGCGTTCGCGAAATGCTCGCGGAAATGACGGCGCCGGGATTCCTGGCTTCGTCGGTGTGGTGATGCCATGACCGACCCGGTGCATCTGTCGAGGGCTGAGATGGCGCAGCCGGAGCGGCTGTTACCGATGCGCGCCGTGCGCGACCAGGTGGCGCTCCATCCGGCCACGGTGTACGCAATGGTGAAAGACGGCACGTTCCCGAAGCCGGTCAAGCTGGGACGCCGTTCGCTGTGGATAGAATCCGAGGTTCAGGCGTGGATCGCCGAACGCATCAAGGAATCGCGTGAAGCGGCGTAACGAGTATGGGACAAAGTATGGGACAGAAATCGGTGGTTTGAGCGAAACGTAGCTGCAATACGGGTTTCACGTGGAACAATGGCGGAGAGAGAGGGATTCGAACCCTCGATCAGGCTTTTGACCCGATACTCCCTTAGCAGGGGAGCCCCTTCGGCCTCTCGGGCATCTCTCCGGAATTGTCTGCAATCTACTTCGAACCATCCATGGTGCCGGTTCCACGCAGACCAGTATCAACACCGTCGCGAATCGGCGGCTCGCGCACGCAACGACCACCCGTCACGCACACGCCAAACCGGCAAGCCGGTCGGCAAGGATAAATGCGTGTCCGGTTTTGGTAAAGCGCTGTGGAACGGGCCGGCGTCAGCCCCTGGCCGCCTCGTCCCCGGAAGACTCATCGGAATCGGAAGCAGCGGAGCCAGCTTCCGCTTGATGTTCTTGCTGGATGCGCTGGTAAATCTCTTCGCGGTGCACCGCGACATCCTTGGGTGCGGTGATACCGATGCGCACCTGGTTGCCCTTGACGCCCAATACCGTGACTGTCACCTGGTCGCCGATCATCAGGGTTTCCCCTACGCGGCGGGTCAAAATCAACATGACGGAACTCCATTCGTTCGGATCGGTTAGACCCGATACCCGCATGCGCGTTCCCCTCCGGATCGCGCATCACGGCAATTCAGGACGGTCGCGAACAGGCCCGGATGAATGCGCGTGTTCAGATTCCTCCATCACCCGCATTAGACCGATGCAGGGGCGACCGATGCGTGGCGACTATAGCTGAACGGGCAGCGAAGGCGCAATGCAAAAGGCGACGAGAACGGCATGACTATTGGCATAGCGGGCGATCAGGCGAGCATGGGCGCCAGCCAGTCGGCGAGCCCTTCCAGGGCCCGATCCAGCGTCGGCGAATCCACGCCCCCGCCCTGGGCCATGTCGGGCCTGCCACCACCCTTGCCGCCGATCTCCCTGGCCACGTGGGCCACGACGTCGCCCGCCTTGACCTTGGCTAGCGCAGCCCCGTGCACACCACCGACCAGCGCGGCTTTGCCGTCGCTGCCCGAGGCCAGCAACACCACGCAATCGCCTAGTTTCTGCTTCAGTGTATCGACTGCCTCACGCAAGATTTTGGCATCCATGCCACCCACGCGCGCCGCGACCAGCTTGATGCCGCGGACGTCGACGGCATGCGCGGCCAGATCGCCCGTGGTCGAACTCGCGGCCTTGGCCTTCACGGCGCCCAGTTCGCGCTCGAGCTTCTTCTGTTTGTCGAGCAGCTGGCGCAATTTGTCAGCCACGTCTCCCGCGTTCGACGACAGCAATCCGGCGATGTCCGCGAGCCGATGTTCTTCCTCTGCGACGTGCGCCATGGCGCCCGCGCCGGTCAACGCCTCGATGCGACGAATGCCCGCAGCGACACCCGATTCCGAAACAATCTTGAACAAACCGATGTCGCCGGTGCGCGTGACGTGCGTGCCACCGCACAGTTCCGTCGAAAAGTCACCCATCCGCAACACGCGGACTTCGTCGCCGTATTTTTCGCCAAACAACGCCATCGCGCCGGTGGCGATCGCATCGTCGTAACCCATGTGGCAGACTTCTGCGGCGTCGTTGCGGCGGATCTGTTCGTTCACGCGATCTTCGATGCGGCGCAATTCCTCCGCTTTCACCGGTTGGAAATGCGAGAAGTCGAAACGCAACCGGTCGGGCGCCACCAAAGATCCCTTCTGCGTGACATGCTCGCCCAGGGTTTCACGCAACGCCGCGTGCAGCAGGTGCGTCGCCGAATGATTCAACACCGTGGCCTGACGGCGGACGCCATCGACGCGCGCCAACGTACTTTCGCCGACGCGCAACGGCTCGCTGCCCTTCCACTCGCCGACGTGGCCATGAAACTGGCCGCCGAATTTCTGCGTGTCATTGACGATGAAGCGCCCTGACGCGAGTTCCAGTGCACCGGTATCGCCGACCTGCCCACCCGATTCCGCGTAGAAAGGCGTGCGGTCCAGGATGACCGCGGCCGATTCGCCGGGCCGCAGCGCCTCCACCGCGCGGCCGTCGCGAAGAATCGCGAGCACCTTGCAATCCTTCGCTTCCAGCGTTTCATAACCGAGGAATTGCGTCGGCGAGAGTTTGCTGGCGACTTCCGCAGGCAACTGCGCCTTGCTCTCGAACTTGCTCGCGGCGCGCGCGCGTTCGCGCTGCGCTTCCATCGCGCACTCGAAACCGGCCATGTCCACCGACATGCCGCGTTCGCGCGCGATGTCGGCCGTCAGATCCACCGGAAACCCATAGGTATCGTACAGGCGGAACGCGTCCTCGCCGGAAATCGCCTTACCGGCATTCGCCGCAACCTCGTCGAACACCTTCATGCCGTGTTCCAGCGTCTCACCGAAACGCTGTTCCTCGGCGCGCAGGGCTTCCTCGACGAACGACTGCTTCTTCGCGAGTTCCGGGTACGCATCGCCCATCTCCGCGACCAGCGGCGCAACCATCTTCCAGAAGAAATCGCCACGCACGCCCAGCATCCAGCCGTGGCGCAACGCGCGCCGGATGATCCGGCGCAGCACGTAGCCGCGGCCTTCGTTGGAAGGCAGCACGCCATCCACGATCAGGAACGCGCAAGCGCGGACGTGGTCGGCGATCACGCGCAACGATTTGTTTTCGTGGTCCGTGCAGCCGGTGAGTCTTTGCGCGGCCGCGATCAGGCGCTGGAACAGGTCGATCTCGTAATTGGAATGCACGCCCTGCAATACCGCCGCGAGGCGCTCCAGACCCATGCCGGTATCCACGCACGGCGCAGGAAGCGGTGACAGCGTGCCGTCCTCGGCACGATCGAACTGCATGAAGACCAGGTTCCAGATTTCGATGTAGCGATCGCCATCTTCATCGGGCGAGCCCGGCGGCCCGCCGGCAACAGCGGCGCCGTGATCGTAGAAGATTTCGCTGCACGGACCGCACGGTCCGGTGTCCGCCATCTGCCAGAAGTTGTCGGAGGCGAATGGTGCGCCCTTGTTGTCACCGATCCGCACGATGCGTTCGGGGGGCACGCCAACGACATCCTTCCAGATACCGTAAGCCTCGTCATCCGTGTGGTAAACCGTCACCCACAACTTGTCTGCCGGCAATCCGAATGTACGGGTCAACAACTCCCACGCCCACTCGATCGCTTCCTTCTTGAAGTAGTCGCCGAACGACCAGTTGCCCAGCATCTCGAAGAAGGTGTGGTGGCGTGCCGTGTAGCCCACCGAATCGAGATCGTTGTGCTTGCCGCCTGCGCGCAGGCAGCGCTGCACATCGGCCGCACGCACGTAGGGCAGCTTCTCGCTGCCCAGGAACACGTTCTTGAATTGCACCATCCCCGAGTTGGTGAACAACAGGGTCGGATCATTGGCTGGAACCAGCGGTGCGGAAGGCACGATGGTGTGGCCGCGATCCTTGAAGAACTCGAGGAAACGCGCGCGAATTTCTGCAGTTTTCATGCGGTTGCGTAGGAAAGCTCAGGTGATGACAACGCCGGGAACGCCTGAAGACGTTGGTCCGGAGCCGCTGTTGTTGAAAGTCAGGCCACGGAGCTCTTGGCCATGTGTGGCGGTTTTCAAGGCCGTTCTGGTGTTCGCGTTTACGGTACCGTTTCGTTTGCGACACCGTTTCACGACGCCGCGATCAGGGATGATCGCAAAGTGATGGCATCAATCGCCGGAATCGCCAACCTTGGAATGGGTGACGATTCTAACTGTGGCGGCGCTGAAACCGCGACGCAAGAGGAATGCGGCGCGTTTGCCGCGCTCGGTGTGGTCGGCGACGGACCCGGTACCGTACTTCTTGCGCAGTTGCGCCGTCGCCAAGGCTTCCCAGTCGGCGTCGGCACCATCGATCAACACACGTATCGCGGCATCACCGAGCCCATGCGAACGCAACTCGGCCCGAATGCGCGCGGGGCCGTAGCCCTGCCCCACCCGTGCGCGCACGATCATTCCGCCGAAGCGGTCGTCGTCCTGGTAGTTCTGCTTTTGCAGTGTGCGCAGCGCCGATTCCGATTCGTCTTCGTCGCAGCCGGCATGTTCCAGCCGCACGCGCAGCTCGCGCTGCGAATACTCGCGACGGGCGAGCATGCCGAGTGCGCGATCGTAGGCGCTGCGTTCGCTGGGAACGCGGCGCCCCGATAGCCCACGCGCATTTTCAGGCTTCAACTTCCTCGGCATCTTCGGTCGCGGCGACGCCAGTGCTGCCCGCGCCCACCAGCAGCTTGGCGCGCAAGGCCGTGTCGAGCTCCTTGGCGGCGGCCGGGTTGTCCTTGAACCACTGGCGGGCGTTTTCCTTGCCCTGCCCGATGCGTTCGCCGTTGTAGCTGTACCATGCGCCGGATTTTTCGACCAGGTTGTGGGTGGCGCCCAGTTCGATCAGCTCGCCCTCGTACGAAGTGCCCTCGCCGTACAGAATCTCGAATTCGGTCTGCCGGAACGGCGGAGCGACCTTGTTCTTCACCACTTTCACGCGAGTCTGCGAGCCGATCACTTCCTCGCCCTTCTTCACCGCACCGATGCGGCGGATGTCCAAACGCACCGATGCATAAAACTTCAGCGCGTTGCCACCGGTGGTTGTCTCGGGGTTGCCGAACATCACGCCGATCTTCATGCGGATCTGGTTGATGAAGATCACCAGCGTGTTGGAACGCTTGATGTTGCCGGTGAGCTTGCGCAGCGCCTGGCTCATCAGGCGCGCGTGCAGGCCGACGTGCGAGTCGCCCATTTCGCCTTCGATTTCGGCCTTGGGCGTCAGCGCCGCCACCGAGTCGACCACCACCACGTCGACTGCATTGGAACGCACCAGCATGTCGGCAATTTCAAGCGCCTGCTCGCCGGTGTCGGGTTGCGAAACCAGCAGATCATCGACATTGACGCCGAGCTTCGCGGCGTAACTCGGATCGAGCGCGTGCTCGGCATCGACGAACGCGGCGGTGCCGCCGTTCTTCTGGCAACTGGCGATCACCTGGAGGGTGAGCGTGGTCTTGCCCGAGGACTCCGGTCCGTAGATTTCCACCACGCGGCCGCGCGGCAACCCGCCCACGCCCAGCGCGACATCCAGGCCAAGCGATCCCGTGGAAACCACGTCGATGGCCTCGGCGGTGCGGTCGCCCATGCGCATCACCGCGCCCTTGCCGAACTGCTTCTCGATCTGGCCCAGTGCGGAAGCCAGTGCGCGGCGCTTGTTGTCATCCATCGTGCGACCCTCGGTTGATCGTTCTGTGTGAAGTATCGCGGGGGTGGTTCTCACGGGTTGAGACCATGCCATCGCGATGACGCCGCCATTATTTCATACCGGCCGCTTGCGGGCAGCGGCGCAAACCGCATCATTCCGTAAGGACTTTCCCATAGCGCGAGACAAGCCCGTCCGGAGCTTGCTCCCGCACGGCGGGCCCGGCACGTGTCCGAACCCGCCTTCGCGGACCGGTTGCCCTTCGTCCGATCCGCGCGCGATGCGTCCATGCATCGCGGATTCAGCCGCTACACGCGCAGAATCCTCCGAACGCCGTTCAACGCCTCGGCCACGGTCTGCCGGCGCACGGCATCGCGGTCGCCGTCGAAATGAAACAATTCGGTGCGCGCCGCGCCACCGCGTCGCTGCCATGCAATCCATACGGTGCCGACCGGCTTGTCCGGCGTACCACCGGTGGGGCCGGCGATGCCGGTGACGGCCACCGCCACGCTCGCCTCGAAACGCACCAACGCACCCGCCACCATTTCCAGCGCACATTCGTGGCTGACCGCGCCGTGCTTTTCCAGTGTCGCCGCGGTGACGCCGAGCAGCGCCTGCTTGGCCCGATTGCTGTAGGTGACCGCCGCGGATTCGAACCATTCGGAGCTGCCGGCCAGATCCGTGCAGGCCTTGGCGATCCAGCCGCCGGTACACGATTCCGCCGTCGCCAGCATCCCGCCATTCGCGCACAAGGTTTCGGCAACCTGTTCGGCGTGCCGGCGCAACGCCACATCGTCGGGAACGGCTTTCATCACAGGATTTCGGCAACCGGGAAGCACCCTTCTACCGCAACCCGGTGCGTCCGCCAAGCGTGAGGCGAGTCAGGCCATTGCCAGCGGGGAAACCGAACACGACCACACCGATGCGGCTCCGAGCGCCGTGCCGATCAGGACGCCCGCCAGCACGTCGGTCGGATAGTGCAGACCCAGCACCACCCGCGACATCGCGACAAGCACGGTGAACGCGATCAACGGCGGCGCCAGGAAGGGAAACCAGGCGACGGCGACGATGGTGAAGCTGACCGCGTGCAGGGTGTGGCCGGAAGGAAAGCTGTATTCGTCCAGCGCCGCCGCGCGGGCGGTGACGTCCGGATGTGCGCGGAACGGACGCGGCCGGCGGGTGTGCAGTTTGAGGGTGCGATACAGCAACCATGCCACCAGGCCGGTACCCAGCATCTGCAAGGCGGCAACGATGCCGCGCGTGCCGCCGAATGCCGCAAGCACGGCCATCAGGCCGTACCAGAACACGCCGTTCCCGAGGCGGCTGATGATGCCGAAGAAACGATGGATGCCGCGTCGCCTGGCCCAATGGCTGGCCACACGGCACAGGCGCGGATCAAACGCCTGAAGCACTCTAGGCAGCAGCGCCGACGGGGTCATGGCCATGCTCCCTTGCAAGGGCGTGCAGCAATTTGTCGAATTCGGCGGTCACCGCGTCCGGCGCGCACTGCTGCGCCACGATCCTCGCGTTGACGCCGAGCATCAGGCGCGTCTCCAAATCCAGGCCCAACTCGTAAGCCGACGTGATGAAGGCTCTCGCATCCGACGCCGGAACAACGAGCCCCGAAATGCCGTTGGCGACATGCTCCTGCGCCGCCGCGCGATCGAATGCAACCACCGCCAATCCGGATGCCATGGCTTCCAGCACGACATTGCCGAAGGTCTCGGTAAGGCTCGGAAACAGGAACATGTCGGCGCTGGCGTAGTGCGCCGCCAGTTCCTCGCCGCGCTTCGTTCCGGCGAAGATCACGTCCGGGTAGGCTTCCGCGAGCGCGCTGCGCTGCGGGCCATCGCCGACCATCACCATGCGTGCGGCGGGAATCCGGGCCTGCAGGGCCCGGAAAGCCTGCAGTGCAAGCCCCAGGCTCTTTTCGACCGCAAGCCGGCCCACGCAAAGCATCACCGGCGCGTCGCCGTGGACGCCCCAGCTTTTGCGCAAGGCGGACTCCCGGCGGGCCGGCGTGAACAGATCGGTATCCACGCCGCGGCGCAGCTTCCGCACATGTCCGATTCCGGCCTCCGTCAACTCGTCGAGCAGCGCGCGGGTCGGCACCAGCGTCATCTGCGCGCGCCGGTGGAACCGCATCAGGCGCGAACGCACCAGCGGTGCCAACAAGCCGACGCCGTAATGCGCGGCGTAATCATGGAAGCGCGTGTGAAAACCGGTCACGACCGGAATCTGCAGCGCATTCGCCACGCGCATGGCCGAGATGCCCAGCAGCCCTTCGGTGGCGATGTAGACCACATCGGGCCGCCGTTCACTCCAGCGCCGACGCAATTCCCCGCCCTGGGGCAATCCGACCTGCAATCCGGGATAGCGCGGCAGGGGCGCGCCACGGGCGAACAGCAGTTCCACCTTGCCGTCGCTTCCATCCCTGCCCGGACGCACTACTTCGACGCGATGCCCACGTGCCGCCAATCCGAGGGCCAGCGCCCTCACCGTGAGGGCAACGCCGTTGACCTGCGGCGGCCAGGTTTCGGTCACGAATACGATGTGCATGATTCAAGGTCCGCTCTGGATTCGGGCAAACCTTCGCATTCCGATGTTGCATCGTCGCTACCGGGCGATGACCGGCTGGTGACGCAGGTTCTCGACGCATGCGGCATCCATGTCCGTCACGCAATCGTCTCGCTTCGTTCAAGGTGGTGAAACCTGGGGTGCGTAGGGTCGCTGCACCAAACCCCAGGGATACCTTCCATGTCGCAATTCATGCGCAAACTCGGCATCGACGGCATCCTGTTGCTGATCCTGACCTGCGTGCTTGCGGCCATCGTGAAGGTCGCACTGGCCATGCCATAGGCCTTCTCGCCATGACGGCGTCGTACCGTGCGCGCACGAGGCCCGACACGGTCCGGGGATCACCCACCGGCGCAGTCTCCCTGGGCAGACCATCGACCCTGATTCACTTTCGGGCAATCTGTTGCGAACGGACGACAAACCGCCTTCCATATGGACCGCGGTTCCCCGGTTTTCAGGGTTCCAAAGTCTCGTCACGCCGGGTACGCGGCTCGTTGAGCGTTTCACCGCGCACGACGAACCAGATGTTCTCGGCGATGTTGGTCGCATGGTCACCGATACGTTCGATGTTCTTGGCGATGAAAAGCAAGTGCGTGCAGGCCGTGATGCTGCGCTGGTCTTCCATCATGTACGTGAGCAGTTCGCGAAACAGCGTGGTGTAGAGGGCATCGAGGTCCGCATCGCGTTCCCATACGGCGTACGCCAGCTCGGCATCCTGCGCGGCGTAGGCACGCATCGCGTCGCGGACGAGCCTGCAGGCCATCCTCGCCATGGGCGCGAGGCTGCCCACCAGCGGCACGGGCGCGGAGAGGTTCAGCGTCATCGATCGCCGTGCGACGTTGGTGGCGTAGTCGCCGATCCGCTCGATATCGGAGGCGATGCGCAGCGCGGCGAGGATCTCGCGAAGGTCGCGCGCCATCGGCTGGCGCAGTGCCAACAGTCGCAACACGTCGCCGCTGATCCGGCGTTCCTGGTCGTCGATCGCGTCATCGTTGTCCGCGACGCGCTGGGCCGCCTTGCTGTCGCGTTTGCCCAGGGCGTCCATCGCCGCCTCCAGTTGCCTGGCGGCGAGCTCGCCCATCGCGGCGATCTCGCCGGTCAGACGGGACATTTCCTCGTCGTAGCTTTTCACGAGGTGGTCGTGGGTCTGTGTATTCATGTGCTTTTCCTGGTCAATTCAGACATTCAACCTGCGTGTTTGCTCGTCATCCCGGCGAAAGCCGGAATCCAGTTGCGTGCGCGCATCGGACAATCGCAATCCGGAACAGTGCCACTAAGCTCGATCATCCTGATCTCGCCAGGTGGCTCCGGCCCTCGCGTCCTGCTCGGGCGTTCATTGCCGCGCGCGATGCGCCACCCCGCATCGCGCAAACGCGGCAATTCACCCAAATCTTCCGGAGATGTAGTCTTCGGTCTGCCGCTTGGCGGGCGTGGTGAAGATTTTTTCGGTCTCGTCGAATTCCACCAGTTCGCCCATGTACATGAAGGCGGTGCGGTCGGATACGCGCGCAGCCTGCTGCATGTTGTGGGTGACGATCACGATCGTGTAGTCGTGCTTGAGCTCTTCGATCAATTGCTCGATGCGGCCGGTGGCGATCGGATCGAGCGCCGACGTGGGTTCGTCGAGCAACAGCACTTCCGGCTTCAAGGCAATGCTGCGCGCGATGCACAGCCGCTGCTGCTGGCCGCCCGACAGGCCCAGCGCGCTGCGCTTCAGCTTGTCCTTCACCTCGTCCCACAGCGCCGCACGGCGCAGCGCCTGCTCGACCCGGCCGCCCATTTCGGATTTCGACAGGTTCTCGTGGTGGCGGATGCCCCAGGCGATGTTCTCGAAGATCGTCATCGGGAACGGCACCGGTTTCTGGAACACCATGCCGATCTTGCTGCGGAGCTTGTGAACGGGATACCCGCTGTCGAGGATGTTCTCGCCGTCCAGCAACACTTCACCCATCGCGCGCATGCCGGGATAGATCGCGTAGATGCGGTTGAACACGCGCAGCAAGGTGGACTTGCCGCAACCCGACGGGCCGATGATCGCGCTGACCCGCTTTTCCGGCAGGTCCATGCTGATGTTCTTCAGCGCCGGGGAGTCGCCGTACAGGAAATTCAGGTTGCGCACCGCCAGCTTGGCTGGCGGCGACACGGTGGCAGCGGCAACCGTCTGCGCCGAAGCCGGAGGCGGGTTGAACAAGGCGGTGTCCTCAGTCATGGGTGACCTTGTGACGATGCAGGTACCAGCGCGCGCACAGGCTCAACAACAACACGAACAGCGTGATCAACAGCGCGCCGGCCCAGGCGATCGCGTGCAGCGCCGGATTGGGATCGTTGGTGTACTGGTAGATCGCCACCGGCAGGCTTTCCATCTTGTTCAGCGGATGAAACGCCATGAAATTGTTGCCGAAGGCGGTGAACAGCAGCGGCGCGGTTTCGCCGGCCAGCCGCGCCAGTGCCAACAGCACGCCGGTGACGATACCCGAAAGCGCAGCGCGCATCAGCACCTGCACGGTCAGCTTCCATTGCGGAACGCCGAGCGACAAGGCGGCTTCACGCAGCGTGCCCGGTACGAGTTGCAGCATCTCGTCGGTGGTGCGCACGATCACCGGCAGGCCGATCAGCGCCAGCGCGATGGCGCCGGCAAGGCCGGAGAACGACACCGCGCCGTGGGTGAGGTTGGACATCGGCAGCACCACGATCACGTACACGAACAGGCCCAGCACGATGGACGGCGCCGACAGCAGGATGTCGTTGAGAAAGCGGATGACGGCGCCCAGCTTCGTGCGATTGGCGTATTCGGCGAGAAAGGTGCCGGCCAGGACGCCCACCGGCGCACACAGCGCCAGCGCGATCATGTCCATGACCAGGCTGCCCACGATGGCGTTGGCGAGGCCACCCTGGTCGGCATAGGCGGTGATTTTCGTGAACAGTTTGAGGTCCAGCGCGCCCAGACCATTCTTCACCGTGATCCACAGGATCCAGACCAGGAACACGAGGCCTGCCGTGGCGGCCAAGCCGCTGAGCAGCATGGCCACCACGTTGATGGCGCGCCGGCGAACATAGATGTCGACGGCCATCACGCGCCCTCCCGCCGCGCGAGCTGACGCAGCATCAAACGCGAGATCAACAGCACCACGAAGGTGACCACGAACAGCAGGAAGCCCAGCGCGATCAGCGCCGAGCGGTGCGTACCGACCGCCTCGTTGAACTCGTTGGCGATGGAAGAGGAGATCGACGTGCCGGGCATCAACAGTGAAGAAGTGATGTTGTACGCATTGCCGAGCACGAAGGTCACCGCCATCGTCTCGCCCAGCGCGCGTCCCAGCCCGAGGAAAATGCCGCCGATCACCGCCGAGCGCGTGTACGGCAGCACGATGTCCCACACCACCTCCCAGGTGGTGGAGCCCAGCGCATACGACGATTCCTTGAGCCGGTTCGGCACGGTCTGGAATACCTCGCGCATCACCGAACAGATGAACGGCAGGATCATCACCGCCAGCACGATGCCTGCGGTGAGCAGGCCGAGTCCGATCGGTGGCCCATCGAACAGTTTGCCGAGCAGCGGAATGCGGCCCAGCGTGGCGCTCAAGGCGGGCTCGATGCGCGCCATGAACGGCACGAACACGAACAGGCCCCACATGCCGTAGATGATCGACGGGATGCTGGCCAGAAGCTCGATGGCCGTGGCAACCGGGCCGCGCAGCCAGGTCGGCGCGATCTCGGTGAGGAACAACGCGATGCCGAAACTCAGCGGTACCGCAATGACGAGCGCGACCACCGATGTCACCAGGGTGCCGAAGATGGGCGCCAGCGCACCGTAATCGTCGGTGACCGGATTCCAGGCATCGCTGGTCAGGAAATGCAGCCCCTGCCCGAACAGCACTTCACGCCCGCCCCACAACGTCGAGAGCGCGGCGCCCAGCAGCGCGGCCAGCACCAGCAACGCGCAGGCTTTGAGCAGGCGGCGAAACCAGGCGTCGTGACGAGCGTCCGCACTGCTGCGCCGGTCAATGCTGCTGGTCTCGATGATGGCGGGATTCGATGACATGTGTTCCCGAAGAGCGCGTGTTGTCTCTTGATCGTCATTCCGGGTCTGCCCGCGACGTCTGCGGACAGAACCCGGATCCGGTTTCCGGCTTTCCGGTCGAAAGACACTGGATTCCGGGGTCCCTCACCGATGCAGCCGGTGAGGGCCCCGGAGTGACGAGAAATGTGATCGAAGCTGTTCGCCAATCCGCAGGTGGCAAGACGTCAATGCTTATTGTTGCTTGAACTCCGCCTTCCAGTAGCCCTCGATCTGATTCACGAGACTGGCGGGAAGTGGCACGTAGTCCAGGGCCGTTGCCGCGGACTTGCCGTCACTATAAGCGTAGCGGAAGAAATCCAGCGCCACCTTCGAATTCGCGGCGTTCTTCGGCTGCTTGTACATGATCACCCACGAGGTGGCGGTGATCGGCCACGCACCGGCCCCCGGCGCGTTGGTCATCAGCAGGTTGAAGTTCTTCGCGTGCGACCAGTCGGCGGTCGCGGCGGCGGCCTGGAAGCTGGCGGTCTCAGGGCTGACCACCTTGCCGGCGGCGTTCTTCATGCGCGCGTAGCCAAGCTTGTTCTGCACGGCGTAGGCGTATTCGACATAGCCGATCGAATTCGGAATCTGCTTGACGTAGGCCGATACGCCCTCGTTGCCCTTGCCGCCGATGCCGGTCGGCCAGTTCACCGCGGTGCCCTCGCCTACCCTGGTTTTCCATTCGGGGCTGACCTTTGACAGATAGTCGGAAAAGTTGAACGTGGTGCCCGAACCATCCGAGCGATGCACCACGGTGATCTTGGCGCTGGGCAGTGCGAGGCCCGGGTTCAACGCCGCGATCGCGGGATCGGACCAGCTGCTGATCTGGCCGAGGAAGATTTTCGCCAGTACCTGGCCATCAAGCACGAGCTTGCCGGGCGCAATGCCGGCGACGTTGTAGGCCGGCACGATCCCGCCGATGACATCGGGAAACTGGCCCAGGCCGAACTTGACGAGCGTGGCTTCGTCCAGCGGCATGTCGCTGGCGCCGAAGTCCACCGTGCCGGCCTTGATCTGTGCGATGCCGCCGCCCGAACCGATCGATTGATAGTTCACGCGGTTGCCGGTTTTCTCGGCGTAAGCCGCCGACCATTTCGAGATCACCGGATAAACGAAGCTGGAACCGGCACCGGTGATGTCGGTGGCGTGCGCCGCGCCGATGCCGAGCGCGAGCGAGGTGGCGAGTGCCAGCAGGCGAAGCTTGTTGCGATGCATTGTGGTCACGCGAATCTCCTGGAGCGTCGGGGTCGATGGCGCACATTCCAAAGCCCGCGTGTTGCAAGTAGATGAGAGAAATGTTTCACGCAGATGACAGCACACCCGTTGCGCGGCAGCTGTCACACGCCGGTCATGTCGCCGGAACACGGGTGTAACAGTCGGCCGGCATTGTGCGCCACATCCCGCGGCGTCATTCCGGTGCCGTGGGCATCAAGAGACCAAGAGGAGACTTATCCGTGCGTATCAAGATGCTTGCGGCGACGATTGCAGCAGGACTGACCCTCGCCAGCCTCGGCGCGCAGGCGCAAACCGCCGGCGATTCGCAGGAACTTGCCCAACTGCAAGCCCAACTGGCTGCATTGCAGACCAAGGTCAGCGACCTTGAGCAGAAGCAGCAGGCGCAAGCGCAAGTCCAGGCGCAGGCACCGGCCGCCTCGAACACGCTCGCCGCCTGGGCCGACGACACCAAGGTCAGCGGCACCTCGTTCATCGATTTCACCAACCTCGACCAGACCAGCAACGGCAAGAAGTCGGCAGCTTCGGGCACCGGGCTCGACGTGAAACGCTTCTACCTGTCGATCGATCACAAATTCAATGACGTCTGGTCGGCCAACCTGACCACCGATTTCAACTACGTCAGCAACGATGGCGAAACCCAGTTATTCGTGAAGAAGGCCTATCTGCAGGGCGCGTTCTCGAAGCTGGCCACGTTGCGCGTCGGTTCGGCGAACACGCCGTGGATTCCCTTCGTCGAGGATTGGTACGGCTACCGCTTCGTCGAGAACACCCTGATCGACCGCCTGAAGTTCGGCAATTCCGCGGACTGGGGTCTGCACCTGCTGGGTGACAACGGCATGTTCAATTACCAGGTGTCGGTGCTCAATGGCGCCGGCTACAAGAATCCGACGCGTTCCAACAGCGTCGATTTCGCGGGCCGGGTCGGTTTCCAGCCAATCAAGGGTCTCATGTTCGCGGTCGGCGGCTACACGGGCGATCTTGGCAAGGACACCGCGACGTCACCGGCACTGCACGACGCGCATCGCTACGATGCGATGGCCGCTTACGCCGCCAACGGCTTGCGCCTTGGCGCGGAATGGTTCCGGGCCAGCAACTGGAACAACGTCACCACGACACTCAGTGATGCCGCCGATGGCTGGTCGCTGTGGGGCAGCTATGACTTCGGCCCCGCGTCGGTATTTGCCCGTTACGACCGCGCCAAGCCGAGCAAGGATCTCAACCCGAGCCTCAAGGACACCTACTACAACGCGGGCGTGGCTTTCCCGATCACCAAGGGCGTGAAGGTGGCCGTCGCCTACAAGGACGAGAAGCTCACGGACAACGCGGCCATCAACACCCACTCGCGCGAAGTCGGCGCATGGGCCGAAGTGAAATTCTGAGATGTATCCGGCCCCTCTCCCTCCAGGGGAGGTGGCCGTGGGCCGAGCGCGTAGCGCTGGGTGAGGATGCGGCTTTGTGCAAGACCCCGACCCCCACCCGGCGCCATGCGCCACCACGGAGAGTTTCCGGCCAAGGCCGTTGCTCTCCCGAGGGGAGAGCAACGGCATCCTATTCTGGATCCAGCAACCGCGCCGCATCGAACACGCACGTGAACGTTGAACCGTAGCCGGCCTCGCTTTCGATCCGCAGTTGCGCGCCGTGCAGGTTCAACACGTGCTTGACGATGGACAGGCCAAGGCCGGTGCCGCCGGTCGCGCGTGAGCGGCTGGACGACACGCGATAAAAGCGCTCGGTCAGCCGCGAGAGATGTTCGGTGGGAATCCCGTAGCCGGTGTCCGTGACCGAATATTCCGCGCCGGCCGGCGTGCGCCGCCAGCGGACCGTGATGGTGCCGCCATCGGGCGTGTAGCGCACCGCGTTGCTGACCAGGTTCGAGAACGCGCTGTGCAGATCCTTGGGTGAACCCAGCAGATCGACATGGCCTTCATCCTCGACCGCGATGCGGTGCTTGCCCTGGCTCAAGGCCTCCGCCTCGCGGCGCAGTGACTGCAGCAGCGGCGCCATCTCCACGCGTTCTTCAGGCACGTGCTGCTGCATTTCCAGCCGCGACAACTCCAGCAGGTCCTCGACGATCTGCCGCATCCGCTGCGACTGCGTGCGCATTTCGTTGAGTACCGGCGCCAGCACCGGCACCTCCCCGGGATCGAGCAGCTCCAGGTACCCGTGGATCACCGTCAGCGGCGTGCGCAGTTCGTGCGAAACGTTGGCGACGAAATCGCGGCGTACCTGTTCCAGTCGCGTGACACGGCTGATGTCGCGCGCGATCAGCAGGCGGCGATGTTCGCCATACGGAATCACCGAGAGTTGCAGGCGCACACCCGGGTCGACCGGGGAACCCACATCGTCGGCGTCGTCATCCCGCACGCGCAACCACGCGCCGACCTCGCCATCGCCGAAACGCGCATCCATCGACACGCCACGGTCGCGCGGCCACACGATCCCGAGCAGCTGCGCTGCCGCGGGATTGCACCAGCGCACGCGGCCGTCCGGGTCCAGCAGGACCAGCGCATCCCGCAAGGCGCATGCAACCGTGCGCAGGTCGCGCAATTGGGCCGCGAGGCGCCGCGCGCGCGCGCGATCGTCATTCATGGCGAAGCGGAAAACCGGTAACCGGTGCCGCGCACCGTCTGGACCAACCCATCCAGCCCGAACGGTTCCAATGTCTTGCGCAGCCGGCGGATGTGCACGTCCACCGTGCGTTCCTCGACGTACACGCTGCCACCCCACACCTGGTCCAGCAGTTGCGCGCGCGAATAGGCGCGCTCGGCATGGGTCATGAAGAAATGCAGCAGGCGGTACTCGGTGGGACCGATCTCGATCTGCGTATCGCCGGCGTACACGCGATGCGCGGGGCCGTCGATGCGCAGGCCGCCGCTCTCGATCGAACCCGTACCGCCATCGGCCTGGGCGCGCCGCAGCACCGCCTTGATCCGCGCCACCAGTTCGCGCGTCGAGAACGGCTTCACCACGTAATCGTCGACGCCGGCTTCGAGGCCGTTGACGCGATCCATTTCCTCGCCGCGCGCGGTCAGCATGATGATCGGCACCTCCGCGGTGCGTTCCTCCGCGCGCAGGCGGCGCGCAAGTTCCAGGCCCGTCATGCCGGGCAGCATCCAGTCCAGCAGGATCAGGTCCGGGGGGGTGTCGCTGATCGCCGACAGCGCCGCGCGCGCATCCGCGGCATGGATCACCTCCATGTCGGCCTTGCGCAGCGCGAAGGCAACCATGTCGCGGATCGAGGCTTCGTCTTCGACGACCAGGACGCGCTTGTGCATATTCAGGAACCGTGTCGGTGGCGTGACGGGATTATTGCAGCGTTGCAACGTTACATTTCCGTGACGGCGCCGGTGCCCTCGTTTTCATTCGCGCCGAGTCCTTCGACAAACTCGGGGCAGGCTGCGTGAGCAAAGCGAACGAGGTCGAAACACCATTCATCCCTCGACGCCGCGCCTGCGGCGCCACACCCCGAGCCTGTCCCGGACGTGATCCGGGAACGAACGGGTTCTCAACACACTACCGACAGCGCCGGTGGCTTGGGCGCGACGGCCGGCGCATGCGACACTGCGCGCTTGCCCGCAGCCGCTGTAACCCGATGGACCACGCCGACCTCGCCCGCCACACGCCGCTGATGCGCCAGTATTTTGCCGCGAAGGCCGGGTACCCGGACACCCTGCTGCTGTTCCGGATGGGCGATTTCTACGAGCTGTTCTACGACGACGCGCGCAAGGCTGCGCGACTGCTCGATATCACGTTGACCCAGCGTGGCGAGTCGGCCGGCGCACCGATTCCGATGGCGGGCGTGCCGTACCACGCGGTGGAGGCGTACCTCGCCAAACTGGTGCGCGCGGGCGAATCGGCCGCGATCTGCGAGCAGATCGGCGATCCGGATGGCAAGGGGCCGATGGAGCGCAAGGTCGTGCGGGTGGTCACGCCCGGCACGCTGACCGACGAGGCGCTGCTACCGGAACGCCGCGACAACCTGCTGCTCGCGATCGCGGCGGGACAATCGGGCTTCGGCCTCGCATGGGTGGATCTCGCCGGCGGGCGCTTTATGTTGAGTGAGGCCGTCGACGCCGACGCACTCGCAGCCGAACTCGCGCGGCTCGCGCCCGCCGAGACCTTGGTGGACGAAGATGTGGCGTGGCCACAATCCGTCTCAACACTGAACGGCTTGCGCAAGCGCCCGCCATGGCATTTCGATGAAACCAGCGCCCGCCGCGAACTTGCGCGCTTCTTCGGTACCCGCGATTTGTCGGGCTTCGGCGCCGACAGCGTACCGCTGGCGGTCGCGGCGGCGGGCTGCCTGCTCGGCTATCTGCAGGAAACGCAGAAAGCCGCGTTGCCGCACCTGACCGGCCTTGCGGTCGAATCAGCCGACGAAACCGTGGCGATGGACGCGGCCACGCGCCGCAACCTCGAGCTCGACACGCATCCCTCGGGCGACGTGCGCTACACCGTACTCGGCGTACTCGATTCGACCATCACGCCGATGGGCGCGCGCGCGCTGCGGCGCTGGCTGCATCGCCCGCTGCGCGATCATGCGACATTGCGTCTGCGCCACCAGTCCGTCACCGCACTGATCGAATCCGGCGCACTCGCGAGCGTGCGCGAAAAGCTGCGTGGCATCGGAGACCTCGAACGCATCCTCGCGCGCGTGGCGCTGCGGTCGGCGCGCCCGCGCGATCTCGCCACTCTGCGTGATGGTCTCGCCGCAGCGCCGGGCCTGCGCGAGACCCTGGCATCGCTCGATTCGCCGCTGTTGCACGAACTGCTTCAACGGCTCGGCGAGCACGCCGACACCGTGCGCCTGCTGCAATCCGCCATCGTGGAACGTCCGCCCGCGCTGCTGCGCGAAGGCAGCGTGATTGCCGAGGGCTACGATGCCGAGCTCGACGAGCTGCGCACGCTTTCCACGCATGCCGACCAGTATCTGGTCGAACTCGAAGCCCGCGAACGCGCCGCGACCGGTATCGCCACGCTGAAAGTCGGCTACAACCGCGTGCACGGCTACTACATCGAGTTCGGGAAGGCGCAGGCCGACAAGGCACCCGCCCATTACACGCGCCGCCAGACCACCAAGAACGCCGAGCGCTACATCACCGAGGAACTGAAAGCCTTCGAAGACAAGGTGCTGTCGGCCAGGGAACGCGCATTGATGCGCGAGCGAGCGCTGTACGACGGGGTACTGGATGCGCTGGTCGAAAAACTTGCGCCGCTGAAACAAGCCGCGCAATCGCTTGCGGAACTCGACGTGCTGGCCGCGCTGGCCGAGCGCGCGGACGCGCTGAACTGGTCGCGCCCGCAACTGGCGGACGATGCCTGCATCACGATCTCGCGCGGACGGCATCCGGTGGTGGAAGCGGTGCGCACCGAGCCGTTCGAGCCGAACGACCTCGCGCTGGACGACGCGCGCAGGATGCTGGTGATCACCGGTCCCAACATGGGCGGCAAGAGCACCTACATGCGCCAGAACGCGCTGATCGTGCTGCTCGCGCACATCGGCAGCTACGTGCCCGCGACATCGGCAATCATCGGCCCGATCGACCGCATTTTCACCCGCATCGGGGCCGGCGACGATCTGGCGCGCGGCCAATCGACCTTCATGGTCGAGATGAGCGAGACCGCCAACATCCTGCACAACGCGACCGAGAAGTCGCTGGTGCTGATGGACGAAGTCGGGCGCGGCACGTCCACCTACGACGGGCTTGCGCTCGCGCGTGCGGCTGCGGTGCATCTCGCCACGGTGAACCGCGCCTTCACGCTGTTCGCGACGCACTACTTCGAACTCACCGAACTCGCAACGCAGTTTGATTCCATCGCCAACGTGCACCTTGACGCGGTCGAATACCACGATGCAAAACAGGGCGAGCAGCTGGTGTTCATGCATGCGGTGAAGGAGGGCCCCGCCAACCGCAGCTTCGGCCTCCAGGTGGCCGCGCTGGCCGGCCTGCCGAAAGCCGTGATCGCGGATGCGAAACAAACGCTGGTCAAGCTCGAACGCGGCGCACCGGGCAGCAGCCCGAACGGGCAGCCCGCAAACGGCACCGCGTCCCAGCAATCGGACCTGTTCGCCGTGCCGCGGCCCGATCCGCGACTCGAATCCCTTGCTGATGCGGTACGCGCACTCGACCCCGATGCATTGACACCGCGCGAAGCCCTTGAGGCCCTCTACCGCGTGAAATCGCTGATCGAATAACCCTCCGCGGTGCTCCATCCGATCGGCGCCCCTGCGCTACCTCGGTCATTGCACGAGAGGCCACCGGCATCGCGTAAACGCGGCCGCTTCGACCGCGCGAGGCGCTGTACCCGCCTTGCCGCCTGCGCAAACGCTTCGGCAATCCCGATTGACGACGACCGCCGGATCAGCGGTGCGATTCGCCCTGCGCGGGCGCAGCATCAGGTTCCGGGCCGGTCGCCGGAGCGGACCGTGGTTCGCTGACGTGCACCACCAGCGGTGCCGGCCCGCTTCCCATCGCGCCCTGCATGCCCCTGCCGATCGACGGCCGCATCGCACCGCTGGCCGCGGGCACCGACCAGGCGTGGACTGGCGCATCGGTGCGCGACGTCGCCTGCGCGCCGGCCGCGGGAATTGCGGGCGCAGGCTCGGGAGAAGGTTCGGTCGCAGCCGCGGGAGCCATGTGCGCCTCGTCCGGCATGCCGATGTCCGGAATCGCGTTCCATTCCTCTTGGGTCATGCCTTCCGGGATTACCTCGACGGGCTCGGCTTCCAGCCGCGCCGGCATGCGCCCGGCCTGCACCAGCGAACGGATCGCGTGGAAAACGTCGGCACGGCCGAACGGCTTCTTGACGAACCCGTCGGCGCCGAAGCGCTGCACGTAGAACTGTTCCGTTGCCTGCTGGTTGCCGCTCATCATGATGATCGGCGTGGTCCGGGTGCGGCCGTCGCGCCGCAGCGCGCGCAGCACCGCGAAGCCCGACATGCCGGGCAGCACGATGTCGAGGAAGATCAGGTCGGGGAGCTGTGCCTGCGCCAGCGCGACGGCGCTTTCGCCGTCCACCGCCACCAGCACCTCGTAGCTGTCCTGCGCGAGCATCTTGCCCAGCACCGCACGAATGGTGGCGGAATCATCCACCACCAGCACCCGTGCGCCCAGCGACGCGCGGACGCGCTCATTGCCGCGGCGTTCGCCGACGGGCGCATTCGTTCCCACCAACCGCTTGAATAGGTCGAAAACCGGCATCCTGTTCCCCCAGGGCGGGTGCCCGCATAGTGTCGGCCGCTCCACCCGCGGGCGCAAGCGCCCTCGGCGGGCGGTCACGCGGACACGATCACGCTGCAACAGGTGACGGCGCCCTCGGCCTTTTCGGTTTCCGACATGTCCACGCTGCGCACGTCGATGCCGAGTTTGCGCAGTGCGTCCGCCGTGCGCGGGCTCGAAGCCGGACAGATCACCGCGCCGCCAACGCGCAACGCGTTCGCGGCGTGCGGCTCGGCGGCGTCGATCACAATCGGCTCCCAGCCCGGAAAACAGCGAGCGCCTACCCTGTCGGGATTGAACAATATCCGCCCGGGCGCCACCTCCGTCACGGCGCTCTTGAGGTGCAGGCAGCCCCGCATCGGCACCGCGACCACGCGATAACCGAACGGCGCAAGCAGACGCCCCAATTGTGCGATGCCTTCCGCGCTGCTGCGCGCCGAAGCGCCGACGTACAGTGTTCGATCCAGCCGCAACACATCGCCGCCATCCAGCGTACCCGGCGGCTCGATGCGCACGATTTCGCGCAATCCATCCAGGGCCAAAGCCATCGATTCCACTTCGCCGCGCCGCGACTGCGCGCCCGGCCGAGTGATCACGGCGACTTCGTCCAGCACGATCGCGGTGTCTTCCACGAACACGGAATCAGGCTGGTCGAATTGTTCCGGAAGCTGACGCACCTCGCAACCTGCTTCCCGCAAGGCTTGTTCATAGGCCGCGTGCTGGCGGCGCGCGAGCGCCAGGTCCACGGGGCGGCGCGGCAGATGGGTCAGCTCGCAGTGCTGCAGCGCACGGCTGACGGCGCGCGTGATGGCGATGCGGGTCATGGCCGCCTCCTCGCAACGGTTACGAGTGCCAGCATAACCGCCTGTTGCGACCGGCGGCCAGCGTACAATCGCGCGGCCGTTCCGGCGCGCAGGGGGGGCACCCATGAACATGTCGAAGCGGGAGATCGGGCTTGGCATCGCGACCACGCTGGTGCTGGGCAACATGATCGGTTCGGGCGTATTCCTGCTGCCGGCCTCGCTCGCGCCCTACGGCGGTTACAGCCTGATCGGCTGGACCATCAGCACGGCCGGCGCATTGTTGCTCGCGGGGGTGTTTTTTCGCCTCGCCAAACGCGCGCCGCGCGCGGGCGGTCCCTACGCGTACAGTCGCGAAGCCTTCGGCGATTGCGTCGGCTTTTTGGTGGCGTGGGTGTACTGGATCGCGCTGGTCGGCGGCAATGCGACCATCGCCGTCGCCTTCGCGAGTTACATGTCGGCGTTCATTCCCGCGCTCGGTGCGCACCCCTTTTACGGCGCGCTGACCGCGATGGCCGCCGTGTGGGTGCTGATCGCGGTCAACATCGCCGGCATTCGCAGCGCGGGGACCCTGCAGGTGGTGACGACGATCCTGAAGATCCTTCCGCTGCTGGCGTTGGCGCTGTTCGGATTCACGCGCTTCGATCCGCATCTGCTGGCGCCGGGACCGCACGCCGGCTCGCCGTTGAGCGCGATCAACATCTGCGTCGCGGCCACGCTGTTCGCGTTCATCGGCGTGGAATGCGCCACGATTCCCGCGGGCCACGTGCGTGATCCCGAAAAGACCATTCCGCGCGCCACACTGCTCGGCACCGCGATCGCGGCGGCGCTCTACATTGCATGCACCACCGTGGTGATGGGCCTGCTGCCCGCCTCGGAACTCGCGCACTCGCAGGCGCCGTTCGCCGATGCAGGGCGCCTGCTGTGGGGTGGCTGGGCGGGTTGGCTGATCGCGGGCGCCGCGGCGATCTCCTGCTTCGGCGCGTTGAACGGCTGGACATTGATCGCCGGGCAATTCCCGCAGGCGGTTGCCAAGGACGGATTGTTCCCGAGGTTTTTCGCGCGTGAATCCGCGCGCGGAACGCCGGTGCCGGCGCTTCTGATCGCGGGCGTCATCAACAGCCTGATGGTGCTGGCCAACTACAGCCGCGGCATGGTCGCGATGTTCACCTTCATGGTGCTGCTGACGACGCTCGGCAATGTCGTCTGCTACCTGTTCTGCTCGATGGCCGACGTGGTGCTGGCGCACCGCAGCGGACGCCCGGTGCCTGCGCGCAACCTGTTGCTGGCATTCGCCGCGTTCGGCTTCTGTTTGTGGGCGGTGATCGGCGCCGGCAAGGACGCGGTGTTCTGGAATTTCATTTTGCTGGCGCTCGGCATTCCGCTGTACGCGTGGCAGGCGCGGATCCCGCAACGCCAGCAAATTGGATAGCCAATGACTATCGCGGTAATCGGAACGATCGAATTCCCTTTCGACGCCGGTCCGGCCTATCCTGCCTGACGCCACTCCAAAAGAGGACGCCGTCATGGCCAAGCCAGTCAAACCCGCGAAACCCGCCAAAGCCCGTCTGACCACCATTGCCGGCGCCCCGGTGCCGGACAACCAGAACATCCTGACCGCCGGCCCGCGCGGCCCCGCCTTGCTGCAGGACGTGTGGCTGCTGGAGAAACTCGCGCATTTCGACCGGGAGGTGATTCCCGAGCGGCGCATGCACGCGAAAGGGTCCGGCGCCTTCGGTACTTTCACGGTGACGAAGGACATCACCCGCTTCACGAAAGCGAAGATCTTTTCCAGGGTCGGCAAGCAGACCGAAATGTTCGCGCGTTTCACCACCGTGGCCGGCGAGCGCGGCGCGGCCGATGCCGAATGCGACATCCGCGGCTTCGCGCTGAAGTTCTACACCGAGGAAGGCAACTGGGACCTGGTTGGCAACAACACGCCCGTGTTTTTCTTCCGCGACCCACTGAAGTTTCCGGACCTCAACCATGCGGTCAAGCGTGACCCGCGCACCAACATGCGCAGCGCGAAGAGCAACTGGGATTTCTGGACTTCGCTGCCCGAGGCGCTGCACCAGGTCACCATCGTGATGAGCGACCGCGGCATCCCCGCCAGCTATCGCCACATGCACGGGTTCGGCTCGCACACCTTCAGCTTCATCAACGCGAAGAACGAGCGCTACTGGGTGAAGTTCCACCACGTTTGCCAGCAGGGCATCAAGAACCTCACCGACGCGGAAGCCGAAGCGATCATCGGCAAGGATCGCGAAAGCCATCAGCGCGACCTGTACGAGGCGATCGAGCGTGGCGACTTCCCGAAGTGGAAGCTGTACGTGCAGATCATGCCGGAAAAGGACGCCGCCAAGGTGCCGTACCACCCCTTCGATCTCACCAAGGTCTGGCCGAAAGCGGACTACCCGCTGATCGAGGTCGGCGTTTGGGAGCTCAACAAGAATCCCGGGAACTTCTTCGCCGAGGTCGAGCAGAGTGCGTTCAATCCGGCGCAGGTCGTTCCCGGCATCGGCTTCTCGCCGGACAGGATGTTGCAGGCACGCCTGTTCTCCTACGGCGATGCGCAGCGTTACAGGCTGGGCGTGAACCACCACCAGATTCCGGTGAACGCACCGCGCTGCCCGGTGCACAGTTTCCACCGCGACGGTGCGATGCGCGTGGACGGCAACCACGGCGGCACCCTGGCCTACGAACCCAACAGCTACGGCGAATGGCAGGAACAGCCTGATTTCAGCGAACCGCCGCTCGCGATCGAGGGCGCGGCCGACCACTGGAACTTCCGCGAAGATGACGACGATTATTACTCGCAACCGGGTGCATTGTTCCGGCTGATGAACGCGAAGCAGAGGCAGGCACTGTTCGAAAACACCGCGCGCGCCATGCAAGGCGTGCCGGAGGAAATCCAGCGCCGCCACATCGCCCACTGCACGAAGGCCGACAAGGCCTATGGCGAAGGCATCGCGAAAGCCCTGAAAGCCCTCGCCACGGACAAGGTCAAGCCCAGGTCCCCGCCGGCGCGAAACAGGGATCCCCGCTGAGGGGCATACCGGCGGTCCGGCGCGGCTGGCGACGTTCGCGCCGGATCGCGCTCAGCCCGCGTCGAGGTCGCCGAGTGCGCGAATCAATCGCCGTGCGCGCTTGTCCGGGCGTTTCGGCGGCGGCTGGTAGCCGGCGCATTCGGCGCGGCGTTGTTCGCGCAAGGTTTCGCGCGCCGTGATCGACGCCTCGGATTCGCGGTAAAGCGTCTGCGCCAGCGAGGGCGAACCCCGCTTGTGCGCGAGATCGGTCACTTCGACCTCGAAGGTTTCATCGCTGCGCGTGATGCGCAGCGCGTCGCCGGGCTTCAGTGCGTGCGACGGCTTGCAGGCCGCGCCCGCAATTTCCACTTTGCCACGCTCGACCGCCTGCTTCGCCAACGCGCGGGTCTTGAAGAAACGCGCGGCCCACAGCCACGCGTCGATGCGAACTTCGGCAGATTCACTCATCACGCGAACCTCTGGCACTGTCCCCTCTCCCTTCGGGAGAGGGTGCCCCGAAGGGGCGGGTGAGGGTACGCACTCGCGCAATGTACGGTCCAGACCGAAATGCTACCCGTACACGAAACCGTACCCTCATCCAGCGCTGTGCGCCACCACGGAGTCCCTGGGGCCATGGATGGCGGCTCTCCCAGTGGGAGAAGGGCAACCGTGATTCAGGTCGCCAGAAGCCGATTCATGCGCTGCACGAACGCCGCCGGGTCCGGCACCTGTGCGCCGGCGGTGATCTCGGCCTGCTCCAGCAACAGCATCGCCAAGTCCTTCGCCTTGGCTTCGTCGGCTTCGGATTCCACGCGCCTCACCAACGGGTGTGCGGGGTTGATTTCCAGCGTCGGCTTGGAATCGGGCACTTCCTGTCCGGCCTCGCGCAACAACCGCGCGAGATGCGGTGCGAGTTCGTAATCGGACAATGCGAGACACGACGGCGAATCGGTCAACCGCGCGGAAACACGGACGTCGCCGACGCGATCGCCCAGCAATTCCTTCAACTTTTTCACCAGCGGCCCGGCTTCCTTCGCGGTCTCTTCCTGCTTCTTCTTGTCGGCCTCGTCCAGCGGCAACTCGCCCTTGGCGACGTTGCGGAAACGCCTGCCTTCGTACTCGCCGAACTGGCCCATGATCCATTCGTCGACGCGATCAAACATCAATAGCACCTCGATACCCTTGGCCTTAAAAGCTTCGAGTTGCGGACTGCCCGCAGCGGCCCTGTAGCTGTCGGCGGTGACATACCAGATCGCGTCTTGGCCCGGTTGCATGCGCGCGATGTAGTCATCCAGCGAGACGTCCTGTTCGGCGCCCTCGCCCTTCGTCGACGCGTAACGCAGCAGCTTGGCGATGCGTTCGCGATTCGACGGATCCTCGACGATGCCTTCCTTCAACGTGTTGCCGAACGCCTTGCGGAAGGTCTCGAATTTTTCCGGTTCATCCTTTGCGAGTTTTTCGATCAGGTCCAGCACGCGCTTGACGCAGGAACCCTTGATGCGCTCGATCTGGCGGTTGTGCTGCAGGATCTCGCGGCTGACGTTGAGCGGCAGGTCGTCCGCGTCCACCACGCCGCGCACGAAGCGCAGATAATTCGGCAACAATTCCTCGGCCGCGTCCATGATGAATACGCGCTTGATGTAAAGCTTCACACCCTTGCGCTCGTCGCGCCCGCCCATCAGCAGATCGAACGGCGGCTGCGCCGGGATGTAGAGCAGCGTGGTGAAGCGCTGGCTGCCGCCTTCGACGCGGTTGTGCGCCCACGCCAGCGGATCGTGGAAGTCGTGGCCCAGCGACTTGTAGAAAGCCTTGTATTCGTCGTCGGCGATGTCGGCCTTGTTCTTCGCCCACAGCGCCGAGGCGTCGTTGACGGTTTCCCACTCGCCGGTCGGCTTGCCGTCCTTGTACTTTTTCATCCGGATCGGGAATGCGACGTGGTCGGAATACTTGCGGATCAGGTCGCGCAGCTTCCAGTGGTCGAGGAATTCGGTGTCGTCTTCCTTCAGGTGCAGAATCACCGCCGTACCGCGCGCGGCGATCCCGTCCGCAGCCAACGAATATTCACCCTTGCCGTCGCTTTCCCAGCGTACGCCGTCCTTCGCATCCACGCCGGCGCGACGGCTCAGCACCGTCACCTTGTCGGCCACCACGAACGCGGAATAAAAGCCCACGCCGAACTGGCCGATCAGGCGCGCGTCGGCCTGTTGCTCGCCGCTCAAGGATTCGAGGAACCGCCGCGTGCCGGAGCTTGCGATCGATCCGAGGTTCGCCACCACTTCATCGCGACTCATGCCGATGCCGTTGTCGCGCACCGTGAGGGTTTTGGCCTCCTTGTCGAACTCGACGTCGATGTGCAATCCGGCATCGTCGCCGAGCAATTCCGGTTTTCCGATGGCCTCGAAACGCAGTTTGTCGCAGGCGTCGGAGCCATTGGAAACCAGTTCGCGCAGGAAGATTTCCTTGTGCGAATACAGCGAGTGCGTGACGAGGCGCAGGACCTGCGCGACTTCGGCTTCAAAGGGGCGGGTTTCGGTATCGGTACTCATGACGATTCGTGAGATCGGGAATGGAACGGGATATGGCCGGCACGTCCGCAGGGTGTACCGGCAAATCCATGGTTGGTGACGCGGCGGCGCTTTCTCAAGCCGTGGCGCGACCCATTCGGATAATCCAGCGATACAAGGCGATCACCGTGACCGCGAACACCACGCCACCGATGATGATCGAAGGCGTCGCGAAACTGCCGCCCACCAGCGCAATCGGGTTCTGCTTGCCGCTGAATCCGACGACGCCGGCGAAAATCACCGCCAGCAGGCTTTCGCCCACAATCAACCCTGAAGCCAGCAGCACACCGAGTTGTTTGGTAGCTTCGGCGCGCGTACCGCGCCCGGCGTGGCGGTCGAACCATGCACCGACCAGCGCGCCTACCACCACCATCAACGTGGTCGAGGTCGGCAGGTAGATCCCGAGGCCGACCGCCAGCGGGGGCAGGCGCGGACCCTTTTTGGCGAGACCCAGCAACTCGTCGAGGATGATGATCGCCACCCCGATGCCGGCGCCGAGTCCGATCATGTCCCACGGCACCGCGCCGGTGATCACGCCCTTGGCGAGCGCCGAGATCAGACCTGCCTGCGGCGCGGGCAATGCTTTCGACGGATCAGCGCCCGGCGCGCCGAGGAACCCGTAAGTGTGCTGCAGCAAATCCATCACCGGTGGGATCACCACCGCGCCCGCCAGCACACCGATCACCAGCGCCCATTGCTGCAGCGAGGGTGTGGCGTCCACCAGTTGGCCGGTCTTCAAATCCTGCAGATTGTTGTTGGCGATCGACGCCACGGCGAACACGATCGACGTGATGAACAGGGCGAAGCCGACCAGCGCCTTGTCGGCACCCGGTGGCAGGAACGGCTTGACGCCCAGCACCAGCAACAGTGCTGCAATCACGACGACGAGAATCCCGACGCCGGACAACGGACTGTTGGAGGAACCGATCAGGCCGGCCATGTAACCGCACACTGCCGACACCAGGAAACTCAGCAGTATCACGAACACCACGCCGCCGATCACCAGCGTCGCGGTCGCGCCGCCCAGGCCATTGTTGACCGCGAAATGCCACAGCAGATACGCGATCGGAATCATGCAAATCAGCGAGATCAAACCGACCATGCCGATCGGCATGTCGTGTTCCGTGCGCGGCAGTTCGTTCAAGGTGCCGGACTTGCGCGCGCGCGACGCGCGGAAAGCGCCGGCGAGGCCACTCGCCAGCGGCTTGACCAGTTTGGCGAGTGTCCAGATCGCGGCCACGCCGATGGCGCCCGCGCCGATGAAACGCACGTAGTGGCTCCATCCGGCCTGCGCGACATCGGCCGCCGCGCCGGCGGCCCAATGCACGTGCGTGAAATACGGCACCGCCCACGCCCACCCGATCAGCGCGCCGACCAGCATCGCCACGCCGACCCACAAGCCCACCAGGTGCCCGATCGCGAACAGCGCGAACGACAGCCCGAAGTCGAAACCGCTGGCCCCGCCCTTGTCGCCACCCACACGGAAATAATCCGTCACGCTGGCGGCGAATACCTTCGTCTGCACGATCACGTAGAAGATCGCGGAAACGATCGCGCCCCACAGCACGGCTTTCAGTCCCGCGCCGCCGGATTCGACCGTGTCCTTCGAATCCGCGCCCTCGCCCGCGCCGACCTTCAACACTTCCGCGCAGGCCACGCCTTCCGGATACGGCAAGTCGGAATCGGTGACCAGCGCGCGCCGCAGCGGAATCGTGTACATCACGCCCAGGATGCCGCCAGTCGCGCAAATGCCGGCCGAAATCCAGAACGGGAAACCCGTCCAGTAGCCGACGATCACCAGGCCCGGCAGCACGAAGATGATCGACGAAAGCGTGCCCGCGGCCGAAGCCACCGTTTGCACGATGTTGTTTTCCTGGATGGTCGCATCGCGCATCGCCTTCAGGATCGCCATCGAGATCACCGCGGCCGGGATCGAGGTCGAGAACGTCAGGCCCGCCTTCAACCCGAAATACACGTTGGCGGCAGTGAACACGATCGTGATGACGATGCCGATGATGATGCCGCGAAGCGTCAGTTCCTTGCGCGATGCCGTTCCTGTGATTGCGTTCATGGTCTCAGATCCCGGACTGCTGAATCCCCACCCCACGCGGTTGCGCGCGGCACCCGTCCGGCAACGCGCCGGCACATCGGGTTGCATGGTAGCGGCTGCGTTGCTTCACGCAAAATTGACATGCGCCATCACCCGCCGCCGTAGGCTCTGCTGACCGGATTCCAGGGATAGCCGCCGACTTCTTGACGGGCCGCGCCACCCATATCCCGGTGTGCCTGCGCGTCGCACCGACCAGGGCAATACGATGGGATCCTTCAGGCAACTGCTGGCAGCAAGCGAAGCGGTGCCAACCCCGCCGGTCGCCGCCGTGCGCGACCGCGCCGGGAAGATCCTGTACGACCCGCGACTGCTTGATTCCCTGCTCAGCGACCACGTCGAGCTGGGCAGGCTCTTCGGGCGGATCGGCGACGCCGGGAACGCTGGCGAAGCCCGCGAACTGCGCTCACTCCTGGTCACTTTCAAGGCGCGGTTGAAGGCCCACCTCGTGGTCGAGAACATGCGCTTCTATGATTACCTGGAACAGTCGCTCGCGGGCGAACCGGAAACAGCACGCATGGTACTCAACTACCGCCGCAAGATGACCCGAATCGCATCTGACGTCTTCGACTTCATCCAGAAGTACCAATCCAGCCGATTGACGCCCAAGGAGCGCCGGCAGTTCACCCCGGACTACGAGACGGTCGGCGCGGAACTGGAGCAGCGGCTGGACAGCGAGGAAGACAACCTGTATCGGTTGTATCGGCCACGCTGACCCTGCGCACCAGTGCCGCACTTTCAGGAACCTTGCACCGGACGCTTCGCACCCTCGCCCACCGGCGATCTGCATTTCGGTTCGCTGGTGGCAGCGCTGGCGAGCTGGTTGCGCGTGCGGCAACGAGGCGGCGAATGGCTGTTGCGGATCGAGGACATCGACCCGCCGCGCGAAATCACGGGTTCGGCCGGTTCCATCCTTGCGGCGCTGGCATGCCTGGGGTTGGAAGCCGATGCGCCGCCGCTGTACCAGTCGCGACGTGATGATGCCTACGCCGCTGCGCTGCAACGCTTGCGCGGCGCCGGCCACGCATTTCCCTGCTGGTGCAGCCGCACCGAGCTCGATGCCGCTGACGTAGTACATCGCGATGGCCGTTGCCTCGGCCCACCGCGCAACGACCGCGAACCGGCGTGGCGACTGCGCGCACCAGACCTCGACATTGCGTTCGACGACGCACTGCAGGGACCGCAACACCAGAACATACGCGAAGCGGTCGGCGATTTCGTGCTGAAACGCGCCGATGGCTTGTGGAGCTACCAGCTCGCCTGCGTGGTGGACGATGCGTACCAGGGCATCACCGAGGTCGTGCGTGGCGCGGACCTTCTGGATTCCACCCCACGCCAGATCCTGCTGCAACGCATGCTCGGCTTGTCCACACCCGCTTACCTGCACCTGCCGCTGGCCGTGGATGGCGAAGGCCGCAAGCTGTCGAAATCCACCGATGCCCCCGGGATCGACACGCGCGACCCGCGCGCCGCGTTGGCGCATACGCTGCGATTCCTGGGCCAAGCCGTTCCCGATGCGCCTGAAGTTGCGACGATGCTGAGCATTGCCGCACGCGACTTCGACGCGACATCGCTGCGCGGCATCACCACGCGCAAGACGGGCGGACCATGACCACATCGACGGCGAACACTTGTGCCGGATCGATGGGATTCAAGTGTTCGACTAAACCGGCAGGACTGCCGGTTTGAACGCCCCCGGATCAAGTCAGGGGCAGGCCGCGGCGGCCCGAAGGGCGAGCCACATGGACGTGGCGAAGTAGCGTAGCAGGTTGCCGGCCGCGTCCCCAAGCCTGCCGCAATCGCCGGCCAAGGCGTAGGATGACCACACCATCACCCGGTAAGGAGCCGTCATGAGCGCACGCGTGGCACTGGTAACGGGGGGCACCGGCGGCATCGGTACCGCGATCGTCCGGCGGCTGGCCGGCATGGGCTACAAGGTCGCGACCAACTACCGCAACGAGGAAAAGACCAAGGCCTGGCGCGACAAGCTGAAGGGCGACGGCATCGACGTGCTCACCGTCAAGGGCGATGTGTCCGACCCGGAATCGTGCAAGGCGATGGTGCAGGAAGTCGAACAGAAACTCGGCCCCATCGACATCCTGATCAACAACGCGGGCATCACGCGCGACACCACCTTCCACAAGATGAGCTACCAGCAGTGGACCGACGTGGTGAACACCAACCTCAACGCCTGCTTCAACGTCACCCGCCCGGTGATCGAAGGCATGCGCAACCGCAAGTGGGGGCGGATCGTCCAGATCAGTTCCATCAACGGCCAGAAGGGCCAGTACGGGCAGGCCAACTACGCGGCGGCGAAAGCCGGCATGCACGGCTTCACCATTTCATTGGCGCAGGAAAACGCCAAGTTCGGCATCAC
>DATFGL010000031.1:0-4316 GCA_035249465.1 Rhodanobacteraceae bacterium
AAGCAGAAGGGATTGGTGTGATCCATCATCTCCAAGTACACCATTCCTTCGATCGTCATTCCGAAGCCGTTCGCGGCTTTCTCGCGAACGGAATCCGGAATCGGTTTTCCGGCTGGATGAGACCGATTCCGGGTTCCGCGCACGCGCGGCCCCGGAATGACGAAGCAAGAGAGTGAAGTACGGCTGCCGCATTTCAAGCAGGACGGATAACCCATGAGCAAAATCCTGATCGTCGCCGAACACCTCAACGGCCAACTCAACGCCGCAACGGCGCGCTGCGTCACTTGTGCGAAGGAAATCAAGCCGGATGCCATCGACGTGCTGGTGCTTTCCGCTGCACCGGACGCCGTCGCCGTGCAAGCCGCGAAGCTCGATGGCATCTCGAAAGTGCTGACCGTCACCCGCACCGGGAATGCGCACGCGCTGGCTGCAGTGCTGGCGCCGCAGATCGCGGCCGTTGCGAAGAACGGTTACACGCACCTCTTGCTGCCATCCACCACCTTCGGCAAGGACGTCGCGCCGCGCGTGGCCGCGCTGCGGGGCGTCGGCCAGGTCAGCGACATCATGTCCGTCGCCGGCGCACATGCCTTCACGCGCCCGATCTACGCGGGCAACGCCATCGTCACCGTGGAAACGCCTGCCGATGCGATCGTGGTCGGCACCGTGCGCACCGCGTCGTGGCCGGCTGCCGGCGACGCGGCCAGTGCCGCGCCGGTGGAGGCGCTGGCGATCGACGCGGCGATTCCGTCGCATACGCGTTTCGTCGAATTGAAACAGGCATCCAGCGAGCGTCCCGACCTGCAGAGCGCGGCGAAAGTCGTCTCGGGCGGACGCGGCGTGGGTTCGAAGGAGAACTTCGACATCATCTACAAGCTCGCCGACAAGTTGCACGCCGCCGCCGGTGCTTCGCGCGCCGCGGTCGATGCCGGCTACTGCCCCAACGACATGCAGGTCGGCCAGACCGGCAAGATCATCGCGCCTGAGCTGTACATGGCGATCGGCATCTCCGGCGCCATCCAGCACCTCACCGGCATCAAGGACGCCGGCACCATCGTCGCCATCAACAAGGATGCCGACGCGCCCATCTTCGAAGTCGCCGACATCGGCCTCGTCGGCGACCTGTTCAAGCTGGTGCCCGAACTGGAAGCGGCGGTTTGAACCAGGCACGGCGCGCGATCACAGCGGGGGCACCGGTGTGAAGCGCGTTTATCGTTCCCTGGGCATGACGGCCGGACTGATCGTCACTGTCCTGTTCGTGTGGTATGTGGTTCGCACCCTGCGCGGCCACGATCTTTCCGTTTACGCCACCCCGCGCGCGGCGTTGGGCATCCTGCTGGCAGCCATCCTGTGGTCGTGCGGCGCACCGTTGCTGGCACTGGCTTGGCGCGGCATGCTCGCCGGACTCGGTATCCGCCGGTCATGGCGTGAATTGTTCGCGATCATCGGTATCACCCAGTTCGCCAAATACGTCCCGGGCAACGTCGCGCAGTACATCGGCCGTGTCGGCATGTCGCTGGCGCGTGGTATTCCCGCCCGCCCGCTGGCGGTCACGGTGATCCTTGAAACCCTGCTGGTTGTCGCCGCGGCCGTGGTGATGGGCGCGAGTACCGGAGCGCTGTCGGAAATCGGCTTGCAGGTTGTACGTCGCCACGGCGCGCAACTGGCTTTGATCGTACTGCTGGTCCTGTTGGCGATCGCGGGGCTGTTCGTTTTCCGTCGAGTCGCCCCCGCACTGCTGAAGCGTTTCGCTCCCGAGTATGCACCGTCGCTCGACGGCGCCCTGCTGCCGCCGCAAACCTGTCTTGCGCGTGCGTTCGTGCTGTATTGCTGCATGTACGTCGGCATGGGCATCGGGCTGATCGTGCTGGCACACTTCGTGTTGCCGGATGCACCCCACGACTACTGGTTGCTGATTGCGGTATTCGCACTGGCGTGGGTGGTCGGCTTCATGACACCCGGCGCGCCGGGCGGGCTCGGCGTGCGCGAAGGCCTGATGCTGCTGATGCTGGCGCCGGCATTCTCCGCAGCTTCGGCGAGCGTGCTGGTAATCGCCTTGCGCATCGCGACAACCCTGGGCGACATCCTGATCCTTGTTGCGGGTTTTCTGTTACTTCCCCAACACCATGACACCCCTTCGGCGACACCCGCACCGTCGTAACCTGACCGCGCAGGCATTGACGGGACAACATGGGTCGGCACATGTTCCGCGGTGCCTCATCGCCCCCTGCCGGGTACGGAAAACATGAAGATCGTACTGTGGGGAACATACGATGTCGGCAAACCCCGCATTCGTATCCTGCGCGACGGTTTGCGCGCGCGTGGGGTCGAGATCACCGAAATCCACAAGGACGTGTGGGGAGATATCCAGGACAAGAGCACCGCGCGTGGCGCGCCGGCATGGTTGCGCCGCGGATTGCGCCTCTTCGCGGCATACCCGCTCCTGGTCTGGCGCTATTTGCGCGCCCCGGCGCACGACTTCGTTCTGGTTTCCTATCCGGGCCAGCTCGACGTGCTGGTTCTCCGCCCGTTCGCGTGGATGCGGCGCAAGCGCATGGCATTCGACTGGTTCATCTCCGCGTTCGACACCGTCGTCGAAGATCGACGACTGCTTGGTCATCGAAATCCATTGGCCTGGATGCTCTGGGCGGGAGAATGGCTGGCTTCGCGTGCGGCGGATCTGGTCTTCATGGATACCGCCGCCCATGCACGCCGGATGGAGGAGCTGTTCCGGCTGGCCCCGAACTCCGTCGGGCGCGTCTGGGTGGGTGCCGAAGAAGTCTTCTTCGAGAGCGGCCTCCGCCAATCTCCAGGCGAGCCCCTGCAAGTACTGTTCTATGGGCAGTTCATTCCGCTGCACGGCATCGGCACGATCATCGAAGCTGCACGCCTGTTGCGCGACGCGCCGATCCACTGGATCCTCGTCGGACGCGGACAAGAGATGCCGCGCATCCAGGCGCTGCTCGCGGAGGAGCCCCTGCCTGCGCTGCGCTGGGTGGAATGGGTACCGTATGACGAGCTAGGCGAGTGGATCAAACGGGCCGATGTGTGCCTCGGGATATTCGGGACCTCCGACAAGGCGGCCAGCGTGATCCCGAACAAGGTGTTCCAGATCGTCGCGAATGGCCGGCCACTGGTGACACGTGATTCCCCGGCCATCCGCGAATTGCTTGCCGACAGCCCGCCTTGCGTGCGCCTCGTGGCACCAGGGGATGCACGTGCGCTGGCAGGCGCGATTCACGCTTGCATGAAAGTCGTGCAGACTCCAACACACGAATGTCACCGTGCGCTGCGTGGGCAAATCGATGCCGCGGCCGTCGCGAAACAATTCCTCGCGATGGTCGCACGACACTTTCCGGAAGCAGGCATAGCCAGTGATCGTTGACGCAACCCTGGGCCCGTCGGCCCCCGAACATGGCTGGGTGCCAGCTCCGCGGTACCTGCTGCGGCGCGCTCAGATACTGCGGGAACTCCGCACGATCCAGCCCTGCGAGACGCTCGAGATCGGTCCGGGGGCGGGCATGCTGCTGCATGAACTCGATGCACGCGGGTTCCATTGCCAGGCGCTCGAAATGTCCAAGGCAGCCCGCGAAGTCGCCGACGCCCTTGCACGCGAGGCCGATCGCGACATCCGCTTCCTGGAACATCCGGAAGCGAGCTGGAACGGCCATTTCGGCTTGGTGATGGCGTTCGAGGTGCTCGAACACATCGAGCACGATCTCGATGCATTGCGTACATGGCGATCCTGGCTGCGACCAGGCGGGACGTTGCTGCTCTCGGTGCCGTGCCACATGAGCAAATGGAATCCGTCGGACGTCTGGGCCGGCCATTTCCGGCGCTACGAGCGCGCGCCCATGGGCGAACTCGCCGCCAACGCGGGTTTCGAGGTCGAGCGCATCCTCTGCTACGGCTTTCCGTTGGCCAATCTCGCGGAAAAAGTGCGCGCCCGCAGCTATGCCCCGGAAGTCGACGAAACCGTCGACACCACGGCCCAGGGCAAGCACGAAAACTCGGCCCGCAGCGGCATCGACCGCCGGCACGTCATGAAATGGTACCCGTTGCTGAGCAGCCCGGCCGGAAAGCTCGCCATACGCTGCGCCGATCTGGCACAACGCCCGTTCCTCGACGCCGAGCTGGGCAACGGTTATTTATTGCGCGCCCGCGCAAGGTGAATCACTCGCGCGGACGCGTGGCCCAAGCAGCGACGTTCAGGGCAGCAGCGTCCACGCGCTCGGGTACGAATGCACCACGACGCCTTGGTAGTTGCCGGTGCTCGATCCCGGCCACATCACGATCTGGCTGTTGTTGTACCAGACCAG
>DATFGL010000032.1:0-2262 GCA_035249465.1 Rhodanobacteraceae bacterium
CGGGAGGCACTGTCTCATGAGCAGCATCGAAGAGCGCGTCAAGAAGATCGTGGTCGATCAGTTGGGGGTCAAGGAAGAGGACGTCACGCCAAACGCCTCGTTCGTCGACGACCTGGGCGCGGACTCGCTGGATACGGTCGAGTTGGTGATGGCACTCGAAGAGGAATTCGAAACCGAAATTCCCGACGAGGAAGCCGAGAAGATCACCACCGTCCAGCAGGCGGTGGATTACATCAAGGCGCACGTCAAGTCCTGAACTTGGCCGCGCGTGCCCTCGGGCGGCGCAATGACGTGCCATGCGGCAATCCGAAAGCTGCGCCTCAAGTGCGCAGCTTTCGCGTTGTTGGGGTCGCGACTGTGCGGCAGCGTATGTACAGCCACCACCTTTGGCCCGAAGGCAGGGCGAAGCGAATGCGCGCGGGCGCGAAGCGCCGGGGGATGAAAGCCGCCAGGCTTCTTCCCCGCTGCCGGCAAGTGGCGATCTGAATTTCAATCCTGGTATCACGGAGTTTCCATGAGCAAACGGCGTGTAGTGGTCACCGGTATGGGCATGGTTTCGCCCGTCGGCAACGACGTGGCGACGGCGTGGAAGAACGTGGTAGCCGGCGTGAGCGGGATCGGTCCGATCACGCACTTCGATACCAGCGCGTTCCCGACGCGCATCGCGGGCGAGGTGAAGGGTTTCGATCCCGCGGCGTACATCGCGCCAAAAGACGTCAAGAAGATGGATACCTTCATCCACTATGGCATCGCTGCGGGCGCCGAGGCACTGAAGGATTCCGGCATCGAAATCACCGAGGCCAACGCCACGCGGATCGGCGTCGCGGTGGGCGCCGGCATCGGCGGCATCGCCAGCATCGAGCGCACCACCCACGCTTATTACGAAGGCGGTCCCCGCAAGATTTCGCCGTTCTTCGTGCCCGGGTGCATCATCAACATGGCTTCCGGCAATCTTGCGATCATCCACGGATTGAAGGGGCCTAACATCGCCTGCGTCACCGCGTGCACGACCGCGACGCACAACATCGGCCTGGCGATGCGGATGATCCAGTACGGCGACGCAGACGCGATGCTGACAGGTGGCGCAGAATTCTGCGTCACTCCGACCGCGGTCGGAGGGTTCTGCTCGGCGCGCGCCATGAGCACGCGCAACGACGATCCGGCCCGTGCCAGCCGGCCCTGGGACAAGGATCGCGACGGTTTCGTGCTGTCCGACGGTGCGGGCTTGCTGGTGCTGGAGGAATACGAACACGCGAAGGCGCGCGGCGCCAACATTTATGCGGAGGTGGCCGGCTTCGGCATGAGCGACGACGCGTACCACATCACAGCGCCCAGCGAAGGCGGCGAGGGCGCGGCGCGCTGCATGGAAAACGCGATCCGCGACGCGGGAGTCGATCCGGCCGCCGTGCAATACATCAACGCGCATGGCACCTCGACGCCGCTGGGTGACCTTGGCGAAGTACACGCGGCCAAGCGCGTGTTCGGCGACCACGCGTACAAGCTCGCGATCAGCTCCACCAAATCGGTGACCGGGCATTTGCTGGGCGCCGCCGGCGGCGTGGAAGCGATCTTCACCCTGCTGGCGATGCGCGACGGCGTGTTGCCGCCCACCATCAACCTCGATGCACCCGGCGAAGGTTGCGACCTGGATTTCGTGCCCAACACCGCGCGCGACGGCAAACTCGACATAGCGATTTCCAACTCGTTCGGCTTCGGTGGCACCAACGGCACGCTGGTGTTCAAGCGCGTTTGAACAACGCCGTACACGGCTCCGCGGTCTGCCGGCGCATCGCGGGCGCGCGTGACCTGCTGCCGCTGGCGGGTGCGCATCCCGGCCGCTATCCGGCTTTGCTGGAAAGCGCCGCGCCCGGACCGTCGGCGCGTTGGGACATCCTGTTCGCGTTTCCCGAAGACCGCCTGATGCTCGGCCAGGACGGCATGGTCCGCGATGCGTCCGGACATGATCGCGGCGCGCACTTCCTCGACGCGCTGGACGTGGCATGGCGTGCGGGGCGCGACGGGCAGGGTGACACGGGCTTGCCGTTCACCGGCGGTTGGTTGCTGTACCTCGGCTACGAGCTTGCGGGCGAGGTGGAACCCTCACTCGTCCTTCCCGCTGCACAAGCCACGTACATGCCGGTTGCACTGGCCTTGCGCTGCCCGGCTGCTGTCCTGGTCGACCGGGCCGAAGGCTGCACGTGGCTGGTCGCGGAGCAGGGCCGCGAGATTTTGCTGGACGCGATGCTGCGCGACCTGGAAGCC
>DATFGL010000033.1:0-8541 GCA_035249465.1 Rhodanobacteraceae bacterium
TCTGGCCCTGCTGGTTGAGGGTGAACTCCAGCCAGCTTCCGAACGGAAGGGTTTTCAGGGTTTCCAGTGCGCGGCGCTCGCTCGAAGTCAGCGGCAACTTGCGTGGGCCGGGTTGCGCCGGGCCGGCTTCTGCTTCCCCGGTTTTGTGGCGCGACTTCAGCCGGATCAGTAGTTCCGTCTGGGTGGGCGCCGGCGTGCTGCCGGCAGCGGGCGATTGCTGCGGCAGTTCCAGCGCGTAGCGGGTGATCTGGTCCGCTTCGGTCGCCTGCAGGCCGACCTGGGTCAGGCCGTGATTGAAATCCGCAGCGAGCTTGGTGTTGTCGCGTTCCGGCGGGGCATCCAACAACTGATCGACGGCGGCAAGCCGTCGGCGGTACGCCTCGCTGTGTTCGCCTTCACGCAGCAGGGTGAGGGTGAGCGCATCGGTCCAGGCGTTTTCCAGCAAGGCGCGCACGAGCGGGCTGGTCTTGCGCTTCGAGAGGCGCGCGTCGATCGCTTTGGCAGCGGCCGCGCGCGCGTCCTGCAGGCGGTCGCGGCCCTGCGCGGCTTCGACCTGGCGGCGTTCGGCGATTTCCGCGCGGCGCGAGATCAGCTTCAGGTGCGTGTCGAGGTCATCGGCTTCCTTCTCGATGACGCCCATGTCGCCGGTATTGTCCTCGACGACACGCTTGACGCTGCGTTGCAGGCGCTGGTTCAGCGCGTTGTCGAACTTCTCGTCGCTGCGGTCGAGCCAGAGGTTGGCGGTTTCCAGCACCAGGTTCAGCAGGCGCCGTGCGGGATGATTGCGCACGGTGAAGAAATTGCTGTCCGACAGCGCGATGCGCAACAGTGGAACCTGCAAACTCGCCAGTAGTTGCTGCGCGATGCCCTCGCTGCGGGTTTCGGTGAGCAGCTGGTCGTAGAGCAGGCCGACCAGGTCCAGCGCATCGCGATGCTCGGGCTGCAGCTGCACCGCATTGCCATGCGAGGCGCGACGCAGTTGCGCCATCAGGTCGCCGCTCAATCTTGCGCCCGGTTGCGGGGTGGCGTTGCGCGAGGGCAACGCCTGCAGCGCACTGAGCGCTTCCTGCAGTTCCGGCATCGAGGCAAATTGCGCGGATTGTGCGGCGGCGGCTTCGGCGTCCGGATTCAACGCACGTCGGCGGGCATCGAGCAGCGCGTGCAATTCACCCATCGGCGGCGCGGCCGGCGCGGTGAAATTGATCGCCGGCGCCATGGGTCCGGATTCATTCGCAGCCCCGGGCGCCGCTTGCGCGTCGGCCGCGGCCGGGCGTGCAGCCGATGCGGCGCGGCGCGGCAGGTAGCTGCGCAGGTCGGGCAGGATGCCGGAACTCTTGAGGTGGTCGTTGAGCCTCGTGTAGAACGTTTCGGCCGCCGCGAACAGGCGTCGATCACAGAGGCGGTAGAACAGCAGGCGGTGTTCGCGTTGCAATCCGAAACCGGTGGCGGCTTCGCCCAGTACCGCCGCGAGCGCGTGCGGCCCGGACGGCAGCGCGTCGTTGTCCAGCGGCGGCGCGGCGACCAGCACGGCGTAGCGGTGGCAGAGGTCGAAGATCGCATTGCCGGCGTGCAATTCGGTGCGGGTGGACAGGTCGTCCAGCGCCATGGTTTCGTCGAATTCGTGGAGATCGACCAGCGACAGATCCGCGTCGGTGCGCGGATCGTTTTCGGGCGCGGCCGCAGGCCGGTCGATGCCGGCGAAGCGCTGTTCCAGCAGGGCCATGAACCGGCCGTGGAAGCGCGGGCGCAGCCGTTTGACCTCCTTCAGCGCCTCCATCGCTTCGTGCTGGGCCTGGCCGCCGCTGGATTGCTCGGCGATCCGGAACAACTCGTGTTCCAGGTCGTCCAGCGCCGTACGCAGCAAGGGTTCCAGCAGGCCGCCGCACTCCGCGATCTGTTGCGCCAGCAAATGCCGTGCGCGCGGCGCGAGGTCGCTGCGGTCGGCAAGGGTCGGCATGTGCGGCTGCTTGTTCAATTGTTTTCCCCAAGGGCGCGATGCAAGCTCCTTGCCAGCGCCAGCCGCCCAACCGGGAGGATTCTATGCAAGCCGGGACAAAAGCGCCATGGAGGGCCCCACGTTCATTCGTCGCCGGTCCTCACCCGCACGGAGACCTGGCCGCCATCCACCTCCACGTCCACCTGCATGGGGCGGCAGCACACCTGACAATCTTCGATGTAGTGGGCCGAACCGGCCGATTCGTCCACCACCAGTTCGACGGGTTCGCCGCAGTAAGGGCAGGTGGCAGTGATGGCTTCAGGCATGGCGGCAGCAGGCTCTAGTGCGGCAGGAAAGCTTCGATCAGGTCGTTGAGGAAGCGCTGCCCGAGCGGCGTCGCCTGCAGGTGTTCGGCAGCGCCGGTCAACCAACCCCTGGCACGTGCTTCGTGCAACGGTGCGGCGATGGCTTCGGCGGACAAGCCCGTGTGGGCGAGGAAGACATTCATGGCGACGCCGTCATTCAGGCGCAAGGCATTCAGCATGAACTCGAACGGCAATTGTTGTTCCGCGACGGTTTCATCGCCGCCGATGCGTTGCGGCGTGCGCGCGTTCTGCAGGTAGGCGACGGGGGAACGGGTTTTCCAGCGCCGGCGCACCGCGTGTGCGTTCGTGAGTTTCCCGTGCGCACCGGCCCCGATGCCGAGGTAATCGCCGAATTGCCAGTAGTTGAGGTTGTGGCGGCAACGCCGTCCCGCTTGCGCGTACGCGGAAACTTCGTATTGCGCGTATCCGGCGTCCGCCAGCCGCGCCTGACACGCCTCCTGCATGTCCCAGGCGGCGTCGTGGTCGGGCAATGGCGGCGGCCGTCTGGCGAATGGCGTGCCGGGTTCCAGTGTCAGCTGGTAATGCGAAAGATGTGCGGGCGATAGCGCGATCGCGCTCTCGATGTCGGCCAGTGCGCCATCGAGATCCTGGTTGGGCAACGCGTACATCAAGTCCAGATTGATGTTGGTGCAACCGGCATCCTGCGCGAGCTTCACCGCCGATTCCGCTTCGCCGGACGAGTGGATGCGGCCCAGCGCGCGCAGTTTCTCGTCATCGAAACTCTGTACGCCGAAGCTGATCCGGCTGACGCCTGCCTTCAAGTAGCCGTCGAAGCGTCCATGCTCGACCGTGCCGGGATTGGTTTCCAGCGTGATTTCGCAATTGCCCGCGAACGGAGTGCGCCCGGACGCGCCATCGAGGATTTCCGCGATCGAATCCGGCGCGAACAGGCTGGGTGTGCCGCCGCCGAAAAACACGCTGATGATTTCGCGTCCCCGGACGGCATCGTCGAAGTCGGCCAGGTCGGCATCCAGGTCCGCCAGCAGTGCGGCGATGTAGTCGCGCTCCGGCATCGCCGCGCGCAGCCCATGCGAATTGAAATCGCAGTACGGGCACTTCTTCACGCACCAGGGGATGTGGATGTAGAGGGATAGCGGCGGCGGCAGGAGCGAGTCCCTCTCCCCTCGGGAGAGGCGGCGCGAAGCGCCGAGCGCGAAGCGCTGGGGTGAGGGCCCGGCGTCGCGAAAATGCCGTCGCAAGCGCGTACCCTCACCCGCCATTCGGGAAGCGCTGCGCGCTCGGCCTGCGGCCGCCTCTCCCGAGGGGAGAGGGGAAAAGCATTCCACGCAACATGGCCAATGCCTGCCCGCGATGGCTGATGCGGTTTTTCAACGCGGGTTCGAGTTCGGCCGAACCCAGCCCGCCGCCATCGTCCGGCAGGAATACGGGGTCGTAGCCGAAACCGCGTTCGCCGCGTGGCGCGGCCAACACGCGGCCGCGCCAGCGGCCGGTGGCGATGAGCGGATCGGGATCATCGGCACTGCGCAGCAATGCCAGCACGCACACGAAGTGCGCGGTGCGTTGCGCGTCCGGCACGCCTTCGAGTTCGCGCAGGAGTTTCGCGTTGTTGCCGGCGTTGTCGCCGTGGACGCCGGCGTAGCGCGCGGAATAAAGTCCCGGTGCGCCATCCAGTGCGTCCACGCACAGGCCCGAGTCGTCGGCCAACGCGGGCATGCCGGAAACACGCGACGCGTGGCGGGCTTTCAGGATCGCGTTCTCGACGAACGTCAGCCCGGTTTCCCCGGCGTCGCCGATGCCGAGTTGCGATTGCGCGGCGAGTTCGATGCCGCTGCCGGCCAGCAACTCGCCCAATTCGGCGAGTTTGCCTGCGTTGCCGCTGGCCAGCACCAGCTTCATGTGGTGAGCGCGACGCGTTGCGCTTCGATCAATTCGCCGATGCCTTTCTGCGCCAGCGCCAGCAACGCGTCCAGTTCCTCGCGCCGGAACGCATGGCCTTCGGCGGTGCCCTGCAGTTCGATGAAGCCGCCGCCATCGTTCATCACCGCGTTCATGTCGGTGTCGCAACGGGAGTCCTCGGCGTAGTCGAGATCCAGTACAGGCACGCCCTGGTAAATACCCACCGAAACCGCCGCGACCGCGCCATGGATCGGGTTGCGTTTCAGTGCGCCGCGCTGGATCAGGCCACTCACGGCATCGACCAGTGCCACGTAGGCGCCGGTGATCGACGCACAGCGGGTGCCGCCGTCGGCCTGCAACACGTCGCAATCGAGTGTGATCACGCGTTCGCCCAGCGCCGCGCGATCCACGCATGCGCGCAAGCTGCGCCCGATCAGGCGCTGGATTTCCATGGTGCGCCCGCCCTGTCCGCCACGCGCAGCTTCGCGCTGGGTACGTTCACTCGTCGCGCGCGGCAGCATGCCGTATTCGGCGGTGACCCAGCCTTCGCCCTTGCCGCGCAGCCACGGTGGCACGCGTTCCTCGACGCTGGCGGTGCACAGCACGCGCGTGTCGCCCATGCCGATCAGCACGGAACCCTCGGCGTGTTTGGTGTAACGGCGCTCGATCGTCACGGCGCGCAGGGCATCGGGCGCGCGGCCGGAAGGACGCAGGGTGGCCATCGGGAAGGTATCCGCTGAGAGCGTGACAGTTTACCATCGTGGTCTGTCACGACGCCCCGGAACGCCCGCATGATCCGCAGCATGACCGCTTACGCGAACAAGGAAGATTCGACGCCGCAGGGTTGGCTGGCGTGCGAGGTGCGCGCGGTGAATTCGCGCTTCCTCGAAACCGGCGTGCGCCTGCCCGACGAATTGCGCACGCTGGAACCCCAGGCGCGCGAGCGCATCGCGGCACGGTTGTCACGCGGCAAGGTCGATGCCACGTTCCGCTACCGGCCGCCCGCAGCCGCGTCGGATCTGCTGCTGGACGAGCGCACGGCCGCGCAGCTCGCGGCGGCGGCCAATGCATTGAAGACGCATTTCCCGCAGTTGGCGACCGACTTCGCGGGTTTGCTCGAGTGGCCCGGCCTGTTGGCGAAACCGGAACTCGACCAGGACGGCTTGGCGCAAGCCGCGCTGGAGCTGCTGGACCGCACGCTCGCGGAATTCGTCGACGGACGCGCGCGCGAAGGCGAAAAACTCGCGGCGGTGCTGCGCGAACGGCTGGACGGGGTCGCGCGCATCGTCGGCGAAGTACGCACGATGTTGCCCGACATTCGCGCGGCTCTGCACGCCAGGCTTGACGCGAAGCTGGCCGAGTTGGCGCAAACCGCCGATCCCGGCCGGCTCGAGCAGGAGCTGGTCCTGCAACTCTCGCGCATCGACGTGGACGAAGAACTCGACCGGCTCGACGCCCACGTCAGCGAGGCGCGCCGCGTCCTCGCGCTGGATGAACCGGTCGGACGCCGGCTGGATTTCCTGATGCAGGAATTCAACCGCGAGGCCAACACACTGGCGTCCAAATCCGTCGACCCGCGCGCCACCCGTGCGGCGGTGGACCTGAAAGTGCTGATCGAGCAGATGCGCGAACAGGTGCAGAACCTGGAATAGTGCGCTACGATACACATCGGAGGTGTATATGGGCACACGCACGAACATCGTTCTCGACGACAAGCTGGTGAGAAGCGCGATGAAGGCGACCGGCGCCAAAACCAAGCGCGAGGTGGTCGATATCGCATTACGCCAACTTGTGCACACGAAGCCGCAGAAGAACATCCTCGATCTGGTCGGACAGGATTTGATCGATCCGGGGTACGACGTCCGGGTCGCACGCGGCGGGCGGGCGCGTGGTTCTCGTTGACAGTACCGTCTGGATCGACCTTCTGCGCCGGCGCGTAACGCGCCAGGTTGCCGATTTGCGCGTGCTGCTGGAGACCCGGGAGGCAGCGCTGTCATTCCTCGTGTACCAGGAGGTCTTGCAGGGCGCCTCGACCCCGGATCATTTCGAGCGCCTGCGCGGGTATTTTTCGACGCTGCCCACCTTGCACGTCGCTTCGCCACGGCGGTTGCACGAGGCTGCGGCAAAGCTTTATGCACGTTGCCGGTGGGCTGGCATTACCTCACGCAACGGCCACGACTGCGTTATCGCCCAGACCGCCATCGAACACGAAGTGATGCTGCTGGCAAACGACCGCGATTTCGATGCCATCGCGTCGGTCGAGCCACGCTTGCATCTCTACCGGGCGGCGCGCGCATGAGTGGTCACCTGTTCATCGTCGCGGCACCGTCGGGCGCGGGAAAGTCCACGCTGGTGAACGCACTGCTGGCGCGCGAGCCCGGCATCGTCTTGTCCATTTCGCACACCACGCGTGCGCCGCGGCCGGGCGACGTGGACGGCGTGCAATACCATTTCGTCGACCGCGCGACGTTCAAGCGGATGGTCGCGCACGGCGATTTCCTGGAACACGCGGACGTGTTCGGCAATTGCTACGGCACCTCGCGTGGTGCGGTCGAACCGATCCTGAAAGCCGGCCGCGACGTGCTGCTCGAAATCGACTGGCAGGGGGCGGAACAGGTGCGGCACGCGATGCCGGAGTGCGTGTCGATCTTCATCCTGCCGCCTTCGCGTATCGAACTGGAGCGCCGCTTGCGCGCGCGCGCCACCGATAGCGAGGCCACCATCGAGAAAAGGCTGGCGGCTTCGCGCGAGGAAATCGCGCACGCACATGCGTTCGACTGCATCGTGGTCAACGACCATTTCGATGATGCGGTCGCGGCGTTGCAGGCGATCGTGCACGCCGCGCGCGCGAGCCGCGCGCTGCCGACCGGGCGGCACCCGGATTTGATCGAGCAATTGCTGGCTTGACATCGGTGCTAGGCGCCGCAGCGCGGCTCCGCTAACCTAGCGCGTTTGTGGATCCGGGCTTTGCCTCTTCGCGATGAATGCCGCCCTCGCCAATCAGAAAGCGTCGTCCGATGCGCTGGTGCAGGTGCGTGGCCTGCGTACGCGCATTGGCGCAAAGATGATTTTCGACGGGCTCGACCTGGAGGTGCCGCGCGGCGGCATCACCGCGATCATGGGGCCGTCGGGTACCGGCAAGACCACGTTGCTGCGCCATCTCACGGGCCAACTGAGACCGGATGCCGGCAACGTGATCGTGGATGGCGAAGACGTCGCGGAGTTGTCGCGGCGCGCCTTGTTTTCCCTGCGCGAACGCATCGGCTTCCTGTTCCAGAATTCGGCGCTGCTGACCGATTTCAACGTTTTCGAGAACGTCGCATTTCCCTTGCGCCAGCACGCGAAGCTGCCGGAAGAATTGGTGCGCAACATCGTGTTGACGAAGTTGCAGGCGGTCGGCCTGCGCGGCGCGGCGCGGTTGATGCCCGCCGAGTTGTCGGGCGGCATGGCGCGTCGCGTGGCGCTGGCGCGCGCGATCGTGTTCGATCCGATGCTGATCCTGTACGACGAACCGTTCGTGGGGCTCGACCCGATCGCGTTGAATCAGGTGCTGCGCCTGATCCGCACGCTCAACAAGACGCTTGGCATCACCTCGATCCTGGTCGCGCACGAACTCGCGGCGATCCGCCAGGTTGCCGACCGCGTGTACCTGATCGCCAACGGCAAGCTGGTCGCGCAGGGTGCGCCGGACGAACTGGTGCACCAGGACTCACCGTGGACGCGGCAGTTCTTCGGTGGCGAAGCCGACGGACCCGTGCCGTTCCAGTATCCGGCGCCCGACTATGCAACCGAACTTGGATTCGTGGGTCGTCATTCGTGAACGCCAATATCCGCCGCAACTGGTTGCTGCAAGGCATTGCTTCGGTCGGCGATTGCGGATTGTTCTTCGTCGCGGTGCTGGGGGCGCTGCCCAAGAGCTTTCGCTACTGGCGCGAGACCTGCCGGCAGGTGTGGTTCGTGGGCGCGATGAGTCTGGTGATCGTGATGACCTGCGGGCTGTTCGTCGGCATGGTGCTGGCACTGCAGCTCTACTACACGCTGTCGATCTTCGGGGGCACCGCCGCGCTCGGCACCGTCGTCGCCTTGAGCCTGTTCCGTGAACTCGGGCCGGTGGTGACGGCGCTGCTGGTAGCGGGGCGCGCGGGCACCGCGGTGACCGCGGAAATCGGCCTGATGCGCGCCACCGACCAGCTGGACGCGATGAGCATGATGGCGGTCGATCCGCTGGCCTACGTTGCCTCGCCGCGGTTCCTTGCGGGCGTGATCGCGATGCCGTTGCTCGCCTGCGTGTTCAACGCGATGGGCATCTTCGGTGGGCATCTCGTCGGCGTGACCTGGCTCGGCCTCGACAACGGAACCTTC
>DATFGL010000034.1:0-13621 GCA_035249465.1 Rhodanobacteraceae bacterium
CGACACCAGTGCCGAAGTGCTGGCGAAACTCCGTACCGTGTTCAAGCGCGACGGCAGCGTCACCGCCGGCAATTCCTCGCAGATGTCCGACGGCGCCGGCGCGGTGCTGCTGGCCAGCGAACAGGCGATCAAGGACTACGGCCTGACCCCGCTGGCGCGTTTCGTCGGCTTCTCCGTAGCCGGCGTGCCGCCGGAAATCATGGGCATCGGTCCCAAGGAGGCTATTCCGAAGGCATTGAAAGCCACCGGCATCAAGCAGGACCAACTCGAATGGATTGAGTTGAACGAAGCCTTCGCAGCGCAGTCGCTCGCAGTGATCAAGGATCTTGGTCTCGACCCCGAAAAGGTTAACCCCGAAGGCGGCGCGATCGCGCTCGGCCACCCGCTCGGCGCCACCGGCTCCATCCGCATCGCGACGCTCGTCCACGGCATGCGCCGAAAGAAGCAGAAATACGGCATGGTCACCATGTGCATCGGCACCGGCATGGGCGCGGCGGGGATTTTCGAGATGGTGTAGGAACCGTTGAATAACATGCTGCTCCTGGCAGTATGCGCGCCGGCGGTGCTCGCAATGTTCACGTGCTGATCCTAGCAAGTAGGTTGGGCTGAGCGTAGCGAAGCCCAACAGCGTTGCAACGATGCCGTTGGGCTTCCCCCGATACAGCCGGGGTCAGCCCAACCTACACAATCAGCGCCAGCGCAAACGTTCCCAGCATCATGAACGCCACCGCGAGTTTGGTCGCGGTGCCGACCACAAGGCCGATCCAGGTGCCGACGCCGACCTTCGCCGCGTGATCGACGCGGCTGCCGGAAACAAGCTGCCCGATCACCGCGCCGATGAACGGCCCGAGGATGATTCCCGGGATGCTGAAGAACAATCCCACGATGGTGCCAATGAAGGCACCCCATACCGCGACTTTGCTGGCGCCGGACTTTTTTGCGCCATAAGCACCAGCGAAAAAATCGAACACGATCGAGAACGCGGCAAGCACGCCGAGGAACACGATCACCCACACGGGGATCTTCTGGAAGTGCCCGACCCACGCAGCCAGCAGCATGCCGCCGAACATCACCGGGATGCCGGGCAGGTTCGGGAGGATCGCGCCTGCCAGACCCGCGACGATCAGGATGCCGGCGATGACGTACCAGAGGATGTTCCAGTCCATGTGCGGAGGATAGCCGGAACGCGTTCCATCTCCCTTTGGGAGAAGCGCGCTTCGCGCGAGCGCGTAGCGTTCCCCGAACGGGCGGGCGCTCGCACCGTGCTGTGTGTTGACTTCGCGGAGCCGGACCCTCATCCGGCGCTGCGCGCCACCTTCTCCCGGAGGGAGAAGAAAAGATCGGCGGGATACTCCCGCCCTACTTCACTGGCGTGAGCTGCAACGTCAGCACCTCGAACGGCTGCAAGGTGATGGTGACCTCGTGCCCGGCATCCAGCGTCTTCGGTACGTCGTCACCACCTGTGTGCCAGACATCGCTGACGTTGAACCTGCGCACGGCATCCTTCGGCAACTGCAGTTGTCGATCGACATCAAGGATCGCAAGCCGCGGCTTGTCGTCGGGGTTGCGCAACGTGATGAACGATTTGTTCGGTGACCACGCAGCCCAGCCGTAAGCGTCCAGCCGCCCCGGATCGCCACCGATCCAATGGGTGTCGCGCAACACTTCGGCATTCGCGCGTGACCAGTTGGCCGCCTGTGCCAGCGTGTCCCAATCCGCATCGGTGAGCAACGATGGCGTGACGTACATCTCCTGCAGGTCGGTGCCGGTCGCAAAATAGGAATGCACTTCGTTGGCGAAGTCGTGGCCGGGATCGGTATCCAGGTGCACGGCATGTTGCGCGTAGATGATCCCGTGCAGCATCAGCGAATTGATCGGGAACAATGGACCCTTGATCACGATGTTCTGGTAGGTCTGCATGTCGCGATAGGTGATCCACTGTTCGCGGTACGGGCCGACGCCGGCGAAGTTGTGGTCGTAGCCATCGCGCCAGATCGAATCGGCATACTTCAGCCAGAACGGCGAGGCCCAGGTGCCGGTGGTGAGGTTGATGAAGGTGTTGGGCTTGTCGGCGCGGATGTCGTCGATCAACCGGATCGCGGCGGCGAAATCGCTGTCGAACTCGCTGCCGGGATACACGCTGTTGACGTTGCCGGTCCCGTCGAACTTGAACTGGTTGATGCAGTCGTCATCGAGCAGGGTCATCACCACGTGGTGGAAGCGCTTCCAGTACTTCGGCGCGGACAACGCGAGGCTGCCATCGACGGTGCCATAGCCGAGCTTGCGGCCATTGGCCACGCGCTCGGCGTGCGGCTTGCCGTAGCCGCCCCACGGCGACAGCCAGATACCCGGCGCGGCACCGAACTTTTCCGCGGCCTCGCACAGCGGCACGAAGCCGTGCGGGAACGCTTTCGAGAAACTCCAGCTACCGCTGTAATCGTCCCAGCCGTCGTCGAACAGGAATGAATCCATCTTCACGTGGCGTTTTTCGACGAGTTGCTCGCCGAAGGTGCCGATGCGGTCCAGCGCCTCGGCCTCGGTATAGGGCGTGAAGAAACCGATGTCGTACCACGAGTTGTAGTGCAGGAACGGCCGGTACGGATGCGCGCGCTCGCGTTCGATGTAGTTGCCGAAATCGCGCCGCAGCTGGCCCGCGTGGGCGACGCCGATTACTGCCGAGTAGGTTACAGACTGGCCCTTCTTGAGCGGCAGCGTGCGCTCGATCCACAACTTCACCTTGCCGCGCCAGGCGTCGGCCTTGGACATCGGGTGCTCAAAGCCCAGCCAGTCGTCGTGCGAGGTCACCGGCGAACCGTCGACCGTGCCTTCCACGAAGGCATCCGGCGCGTTCGCACCGAACAACGACACCTTGCTGATCGGTGCATCCTGGTCCAACGCGGTGATCGTGACGACCTCGCGCAGGTAATCCGAACCTTCACGCTGGACCAGTTTCCAGTCGATCGCCACGTGGCCTTGAGGGCCGAGGAATCTTCCCTCCACGGCCTTGCCGGGGAAGTGTTCCACCAACCGTGACGCTTTCGCATCCACCGGCAACGGGGTTTCACGCAGCTCGCCCTGCAAACGGAAATCGCCCGTTGCAAGCGTGCCGCCATCCTTGAACGTCAGCGAAAACGGATCGGTAATTTCAATCGTTGCGTGGTGCCACGCGTCGGTCACCACGAGGTTGGACAACGCCCCGCCCACGAGCTTCCAGCCCGCGGTGACGGGGCCGCTGCCGAACGCGCCTTCCGATGCATGCTCCGGCGCCGCCGTTGCATCGGGGGTGACCGCCACGCCAGCGATCAGCGCCAATGCGAAACAGAGGATACCCGCGCGAACGAAACACCGAAGATTGGCGAGCATGCAAAGGTTCCGGCTGCGCGGGAAACGCCCCGCGCGGCCATTGTGCCGGAACCGTGCGCCTGACTGCGTTTGCTATCGCTTCGACGGAATGGAGTCAGGCTTGCCGCGATGCCTCGGCCGCGGCCATGGGCAGATCATCGGCACCTCCCGGCTATATTCGCGATATTCAACGTGCGCCGCGATCAGGTCGCGTTCCTCGAGGAACCGCACCGCGATCAGGATGTAGCCCGTGGTCGCGATCGCGAACAGCAGGTGCCCGGTGCTCATGCGCGGGATCGCCCAGAACGCGATGATGAAACCCAGCATCAAGGGATGACGAACAATGCGGTAGTAGAAACTGTCGACGAATTCCGGCGGCGTGTAAGAGATGCCGCGCGCGCGCAGCCAGACCTGGCGCAACCCGAACAGGTCGAAATGATTGATGACGAAGGTGCCGCTCAGGACGACCAGCCAACCGAACGCGGACAGCGCATAGAGCAGCCACCACGCCCATCCGCCGCCAACATCCCAAACGACTCCGGGCAACGGCCGCCACTGCCAGTACAACAGGATCAACACCAGGCTGCTCAGCAGCACATACGTACTGCGTTCGATCGACGGACTCATCCAGGCCGCCAGCCAATTCTTGAAACCGCGCCTCGCCATCCCGCTGTGCTGCACGGCGAACAGGCCCAGCAGCATGATGTCGACGACCCAGTCGCCAACCGTGCCGGCCGGATCGGGCATCGGATGGTTCAGCGTCTTCGGCAACGGCGCGTCCGCGACAAAGCCGATGGCGTAGAGGAATGCCAGGAAGAACACGACGTAACAAATCACGCCGTACAACAATATCGATGCGTTGCGCATGGCTACCCTCACCGGCGATGGACTGTCATGACCCCTCCGTTTCACTCCGCCAGAGCGACGCCGGAACCGCCCATGGCGTCCGGCAGGTCCCTCAGCTTGGTCACGCCGTCCGGGATCGGCAGCACGGTTTCCTGGTAATGCACGTGCACACCGGGTCGGAAATCGAAATCCTCGATGATGGCCGCGTAAACATCGACCAACCCCCACGCTGGATGTTCGGTCAACACATGGCCACCGCAGTTCATGCACCAGCGGCGTACGCTGGCCGGGGTCTTGGCGTAACGGCCGAGTCGTTCTTCGCCCTTGGCAATACGGACAGCTGGGTTCGGCCACAGCGTGAAGGCGTTCACCGGCCCGGCCGACCAGTGTCGGCAGGACTCGCAATGGCAATAACCCATCGCCTCGGGCGCGCCATCGAGTTCGAGTTCGACGGCACCGCAGAAGCAACGCGCCGTATGTTTCTCGGTATTGTTCATGCGTCCTCCTTCGTTCAATGCTTCATCGCGGATGGCTTCGACGGATCGTCGCCCGGGTCGACATAGTAGATCCGAAACGGACCGTAGAGCGAAGAACACCGGATGCCACCGGAACGCGACACGCGCGCGCAACGCCACCCGGCCTTTCAGCCTTCCAGCATCGCCTTCCAGCGATCCTTCCCTTCCAGCCACCAGTACTGCGCCTGGGCGCCCAGGTAGCCGAGCGGCCGGTGGGTGTTCTGCAGCCCGAACTTCGCGAATTCCCGCCAGGCCCCGTCGTTCTGCGCAATCGCGCCGGCGAGCATTTCGCCCGCGGCGCACGTCGGTGCGGTCCCGTGGCCGCCGAATGCCTGCATCCACCACAGGCCGTCGCCGCGCGTGCCGAGTTGCGGCATCTGGTGGCGCGCGTAGCTCATCAAACCCGACCAGGCGAATTCGATCTTCACGCCTTCGAGTTGCGGGAACACGCGCAGCAGGTCGCGCAGCAGCAGTTTCTTCACCGCCTGCGGCGAACGGTTGCGGATGGAAATGCGCCCACCCCACAACAAACGTCCGTCCCTGAGCGGGCGGTAGTAGTCGAATGCGAAACGCGTGTCGTAGATGGCGGCCTCGGTGTGCAGGCACTCGCGCAGGCGTTCACCCAGCGGCTCGGTCACCATCACGTAGGTCGCGACCGGCAATATCGCGCGATCGACCTGCGGTTGCAGACCGGCGAGGTAACCGCCGCACGCCAGCACCACGGCCTGGGTCTGCACTTCGCCTGCATCGGTGCGTATGCGCCAACCCGCGCCGCTGCGTTCGATCTTCCGCACCCGGGAGTGCTCGTGGAAACGCACGCCCTGCCCGTGCGCCGCACGGACCAGTCCATGCAGGTAATCGAGGGGATGCAGGTGCAGCGCGTTGCGTTCGAACAGTGCATCGTGATAGCGCCCGCTGTGGACCACGTCGCGCAACTGCGGTTCCCCCAGCCACTCCCATTCGATGCCATAGGTTTCTTTCAGCAATTGCTGCCGCGCCTGGAGGATGGACTTGTCGCGAAACCAGTTCGCCCAGATCACGCCGGCGTCGACGGCATCGCATGCGATCGCGTATTGCCTGATGCGATGGCGAATCAAATCCACCGCACGGATGGTCGCGCCGTACAGCCCGCGCGCGCGTTCCGCGCCGAGTTGCCGGAGCAGTGCGTCCTCTCCCAGGGAGTAGCCGGCGAAAACGAAACCGCCGTTGCGGCCCGATGCACCATGGCCGATGCCTTCGCGCTCCAGCAGCACCACGTCGCGCATGCCGCGTTCGGCGAGGCCGAGTGCCAGGCAGACGCCGGCGTAACCACCGCCGACGATCGCGACACGCGCCTCCCGCCGGCCTTCGAGCGGTGGCAGTGGTTCGAACGGGCGAGCGCTCGCGGCGTACCAGGTTTCCGGCGTCATGCGCCGAGCATAGCTTGGATGGGCAGGTTGATGCCGCCGCGAACCTGCGGATCAGGAACGGGAAGCGCCATCCACCAGATGCCGCAGATCGGGGTCCGCCGCAGCGAAGTGCAGCGTCGCCCGCACCATGCCTGCCTTGTTGCCGCAATCGAAGCGCGTGCCGGCGAAGCGGTGCGCGAGCACTGGCGCTTCGGCCAGCAGCGCGGCGATGGCATCGGTCAACTGGATTTCACCACCCGCGCCGGGCGTGGTCTTCTCGAGCAATTCGAAAATACGCGCCGGCAGCACGTAGCGGCCCACCACGGCGAGATTGGAGGGCGCGTCCGCGGGTTTCGGTTTTTCCACCATGTGGCGAATGCGGTCGCTGCCGGCGTCGACGTCAACGATGCCGTACTTGCCGGTATCGGCATGCGGGACTTCCTCGACCGCGAGTACCCCGGTCTTGCCGTCGGCCGCGCGTTCGGCCATCTGCCGCAGCGCACTCGGCCCATCGTTCACGATCAGGTCGTCCGGCAGGATGATGCCGAACGGCTCGTCGCCGATGACGGCCTTGGCGCACAGCACCGCATGCCCCAAACCCAGCGCCTGTTCCTGGGTGACATACACGCAACGCACGTGTGGCGGCAGCAGGCCCTGCACCATCGCCAGCAATTCGCGCTTGCCGGCGCGCTCCAGCGTTTCCTCGAGTTCGTACGCGGAATCGAAATAGTCCGCGATGGAATGCTTGTAGCGGTTGGTGACGAACACCAGCGTGTCGGCGCCGGCATCGACGGCTTCGTCGACTGCGTACTGGATCAGCGGACGGTCGAGTACCGGCAGCATTTCCTTGGCGACAACCTTGGTGGCGGGAAGAAAGCGGGTGCCCATGCCGGCCACCGGGAAAACCACCTTGCGCAGTCGAGTCACGTCTTTTCCTTGATTGTTGCGATTCTAGAATTGGGCTATCCGAAGCGGCTGTTGGTGAAAAGTCGAGCCATCGGTGGCCGTTTTGACGGAGGTGACTTGGAAGCCACGCTTGGCGAATCGACTTCCAATGGCAGCGATCATGGGCGATCGCAGGATTATGCCGCCGTATCGCCACCGCCCCGCTGCAGCGGCACCACTTCGGCGATTTGTGCCGGGTCACCGGTTTCCCAGCGGAATGAAGGCAGCAACGCGCCCACGCAATGCCGAAGGCTCGTTTCATCGAACTTCGCGACGGCGTCGGCGGCGCGCGCCAGCTGCGCCGTGACCAGTGCGGCGGATTGCTGGCGGGGTGCGGCTTCGAAGATCTTCGGGTGCGCCGTGCCGTGGTAATTCTCGAGCGGGTGGAACAGTTCCTCGAACAACTTTTCGCCGGAACGCAGACCCGTGTACAGGATCGAGATGTCGCGGCCGGGCTGCTTTCCGGCGAGGCGGATCATCTGCTCGGCCAGGTCGCGGATGCGGATTGGTTCGCCCATGTCGAGCGCGAAGGTCTCGCCGCCCTTGCCCATCGCCATCGCCTGCAGGATCAACTGGCATGCTTCTGGAATGGTCATGAAGTAGCGCGAAATTTCCGGATGCGTCACCGTCACCGGGCCGCCCGCGGCGATCTGGCGGCGGAACAGTGGTACCACCGAGCCCGCCGAATCCAGCACGTTGCCGAACCGCACGGTGACGAAGCGCGTCGACTGGCCCTCGCCGACGATCTGGCAGATGATCTCGGCCACGCGCTTGCACGCGCCCATCACGCTGGTCGGGTTGACCGCCTTGTCGGTGGAAATCAGGACGAAGCTGTCGACGCCATGCCGCACCGCGTGCTCGGCCAGGGTGCGCGTGTTCAGCGCGTTGTTGCGGAAGGCCTCGCGCAACTGGTTCTGCAGCAGCGGCACGTGCTTGTAGGCCGCCGCGTGGAACACGCGTTGCGGCTTCGCCAGCGCGAAGGCGTTGCCGCAGGCGGCATCGTCGCCGCAATCGCCGATCAGGCAGCGCAGCAACAATTCCGGATATTGCGCGCGCAGTTCCTGCTCGATGCGGTAGAGGTTGTATTCCGAAAGATCCAGGATCGTCAGCTCGGAGGCGCCCAGGCGCGCGATCTGGCGGCACAGTTCCGAACCGATCGACCCCCCGCCACCGGTGACGAGCACGCGCTGGCCGCTGATGCTCAGCCTGATCGCGTTCCACTCCAGCTTCACCGGATCGCGGCCCAGGAGATCCTCGATCGCGACCTCCTTCAATTCGTTGAACTGCGCGCGCCCCGAAACCACGTCGTCCAGACGCGGCACGGTGCGGAACGGCAATCCGGTGCCCTCGCACAGGCCGACGATCCGGCGCATCTGGTCCTTGTCCGCCGACGGCATCGCGATCAACAACATCTCCGCGCCAATCCGGCGCGCGATTCCCGCCAGCTTGTCGGTGCCGCCCAGCACCGGCACGCCGTGCAGGCGCGAACCGCGCAGCGAAGCATCGTCGTCGATGAATCCGGCCGGTATGTAGCGCGTGTCCCGGCGCAGGTCACGCACCAGCGCCTCGCCCGCGCGGCCCGCACCGATCACCAGCACGCGGTGACTGTGCCTGGCGTGGAACAGATCCAGCTGGCTGTCCTTCCAGTAGCGGTAGGCCAGCCGGGGAGCGCCGAGCAAAATCGCCAGCAGCACCGGATAGATCAGCAGCACGGAGCGCGAAATGCCGAACATGCGGTTGTACAGGAACAGCGCAAGGTAGATCACCACCGCACCCGCAACGACGGCGCGCACGATGTTCCACAAGTCGGGAACGCTGGCGAAGCGCCACAGGCCCTTGTACAGGCCCGTCCAGTAGAACATGGCGGCCTGCACGCCCAGCACGATCAACGTCTGCCAACTGAACAGGTCGAGTTGCTGGCCATACGGCAGCATCGCGTAGCGCAAGGTGTTGGCCAGCCACCACGCCAGCAGCGTCACCGCGAGATCGTGGATCACGACCGCCGTGCGCGGATGCACGCGGCCGGCAAGGTCAGGCATTTTCATGCAGCGCGAATCTCCGTGCGTTGGCAAGACAAGCGCGTTTGCCGACGAACCAGATGGCGACCGCCGACGCGTATGCGGCGGCGAAATACCAACCGCCATGCGCGGGCTGGCGTGCGGCCAGCCACGCCAACGGCGCGACCACGGCCAGGTTCCAGATCATGTAGGCAACGTCCGCACGTGCATGGCTCCAGTTTACCCGCACCAGCCATTGGTACAGGTGCTGGCGGTGCGGTGCGTACCAGCGTTGCGCTGCCAGCATGCGCCGCGCGAGGGTCAGGCCGCTGTCGACCAGGAACGCCGACGGAAGGATGGCGCACGCCCAGATCATGGCGGGGTTTCGCTGAACCACGAATGCAGCCACCGCGCCGATGGTCAGGCCCAGCGCCCCCGACCCGACGTCGCCCATGAAAATTCTTGCCGGCGGCCAGTTGAATGCGAGGAAGCCCAGGCAGCCCGCCGCCGTGGCGAAAGCCAGCGCTGCAATACCGGTGTCACCATGCCATGCCGCCAGTGCGCCCAGACCCAGCATCACGAACAACCCCTGCTGGCCGAGGATGCCGTCGATGCCATCCATGAAGTTGTGCGCGTTGATGAAGCCGATCAGCACGGCAACGAGTGGAAGCAATATCCACCAGAGCGCGGGATCGCGCGCAGCCCACGCCGGGAGTACGGCGAATCCGACCAGCAACGCGGCACCTGCATGCACGAGCAGCCGCGGTACGACCGGCAGTGGTTGGTGATCGTCCCGCCAGCCAACCAGCGCGACGGCCAGCACCGCCACGGTGACCGCCGCGGGTTGCGCCCACGGCAACGAACGGTCCAGCAGGCACCATGCTGCCACGCCCGCCAGAAGCGTGGCCGCGACGATGCCGATGCCGCCGCCGCGCGGTGTCGGCTGCTTGTGCGAGCGCCGCTTGCCGGGCTGATCGAACAATCCGCGCCGGCGCGCGTAGGCCAGCGCCGCGCCCGTGAACGCCAGCGAGAGCAGCAGTGCGCATCCCGCGATGATGGCCCACGCAACGATGATCGCGGTGCCGTACCCGGCGCCCATGGTCACTCGGAAACAACGCTGTGGATCGGCCTGACGGTCCCCCAACTTTTGCAGCTGGGACACTGCCAGTGGTGCGCCTTGGCACCGAAGCCGCAATGGTTGCAGCGATACATTGCGCGCCCTTCCAGCAGCTTGTGGGTCAGGTCGCGCAGGATCAGGAAGTTCTCGCGCGCCTCGCCCTCGGCGCGCGACATGGTCGCGTCGATCAGCGCCATCATCCCGCGCACCGACGGCCGCTGGCGCAACTGGCCGGTCAGGAAATCGATGGCCGCGCGTTCGCCCTCGCGCTTCTGGTAGAGGTCCGTCAAAGCCAGCACGGGCGTGATGCCGTGGTAGCGCTCGATCACATGGCCCAGGAATTTTTCGGCGCGGTCCATTTCGCCGGCACGCGCGTAGGCATCGAGAAGCGGCGGCAGGATTTCCGGAACGAAATCGACGTCGGCATCGACCGCCTGCTCGAACGCGACCACGGCATCGTTCCAGCGCCCCTCTTCCGCGAACAGGTGGCCGCCGATCATGTAGCCGCGCACGCAACCCGGCTGGCTGGCAAACGCTTCTTCCAGGTACGCGCGCGCCTCGGCGCGCGCGCCATGCTGACGCGACTGTTCGGCCAACTCACACTGGAACTGCGCGATGGTGGCGGCCTGCGATTCGCCGGTCATCTTTTCCAGGCGGCGCGCGTGGCCGATCGCCTTGTGCCAGTCGCGTTCGTGCTGGTAAATCGCAATCAGGTGCCGCAGCGCCGACGGCGCGTGCGCATCCATGGCGACCAGATCATCGAATAGCGCCTCGGCACGGTCGAGCAGGCCCGCGCGCATGTAGTCCTCGCCCAGTTCCAGGAGCGCGACGGTGCGCTCGGCTTCGCTCAAATTGGAACGGCTCACCAGATGCTGGTGCACGCGGATCGCGCGGTCGACTTCGCCGCGCCGACGGAACAGGTTGCCGAGTGCGAGGTGCGTTTCCACCGTGTCGCGATTGAACTCGGCCAGCTTCATGAAGACTTCGATGGCCTTGTCCGGCTGCTCGTTGAGCAGGTAGTTGAGGCCGCGGAAGTAATGCGAGGAGAGTTCGGTGACCCGCGCCCCCGAGCGGCGCGCGATCGCATGCCGGCCGATGATCCAGCCCAGCCACCCGGCCAGCACCAGCACGGGCACGAGAAACAACAACCAGAGCGGATCGAAAGGGCTTGTCACCATTACCTCGGCTGCCGCACGAAAGGGGGCGAACCCGCCGGATCATCGTCACGGCTCCGGGCGGATTTCGGCTTCCGCCGAAATGCAGTTGCGAGCCGCGCCAGCCGGCGTCTGCGGGCCGCTATCCGGCACCGCCCTCGTTGACCCGCTGCCGCAATTCCTTGCCCGGCTTGAAATGCGGGACGTACTTGCCGGGCAGCGCGACGGCAGTACCGGTTTTCGGGTTGCGGCCCGTGCGTGGTGGACGGTAGTGCAGCGAGAAACTGCCGAAGCCGCGGATCTCGATGCGATCGCCGGTCGCCAGTGCGCCACTCATCTGCTCGATGACGTTGCGCACCGCAAGTTCGACGTCGGCGAACGCCAGGTGCTTCTGGCGCCCCGCGAGCGCGGCAATCAATTCGGATTTGGTCATCGATGGCAACGTACGGCTACCTTGCGGAAGGACGAATGCGAATCCGCACACGCGGTCCCCTCACCGGGAACCGCCCGCAGTGCGGGCGGCTCCCTCTTTTCAGCAAAAACCCAAGACCTTATATAGGCTTATTCGGATTTGTTCAACTGCTCTTTGAGCAGTGCGCCCAGCTTGGTCGTGCCGCGCTCGGTATGTTGGCTCTGGTACTCCGAGAGCGTTTCAGCCAACTCGTCTTCATCCTTGGCCCGGATCGAAAGCGACAGCATGCGGCCCTTGCGATCCATGCCCGTGAACTTGGCTTCGACCTGTTCGCCCACCTTGAGGTGCTGGCTGAGGTCGTCGATGCGGTCCTTGGAGAAGTCGCGCGCCGAGAGATAACCCTCGATGCCGTCGGCCAGGTCGATCACGGCACCCTTGGCATCGACTTCCTTCACCGTACCGGTGAGGGTCGCGCCGCGCGGATTCGCGGCCATGAACTGGCCGAACGGATCCTGCTCGAGCTGCTTGATGCCGAGGCTGATGCGCTCGCGCTCGGGATCGACCGCCAAGACCACGGCGTCGACTTCGTCGCCTTTCTTGAAGTTGCGGACCAGTTCCTCACCGTTGCCCTGCCAGGAAATGTCGGACAGGTGGACCAGGCCATCGATGCCGCCGTCCAGGCCGACGAAGATGCCGAAGTCGGTGATCGATTTGATCGCGCCGTGTACCTTGTCGCCCTTCTTGAACATCGCGGCGAAAGCTTCCCACGGGTTCGACTGGGTCTGCTTCATGCCCAGCGAGATGCGGCGGCGCTCCTCGTCGACATCCAGCACCATCACTTCCACTTCGTCGCCAACCTGCACCACCTTGGCCGGATTGACGTTCTTGTTGGTCCAATCCATTTCGGACACGTGCACCAGGCCTTCCACGCCCGGCTCCAGCTCGACGAAGCAGCCGTAATCGGTGACGTTGGAAACCTTGCCGAACAGGCGGGTGCCGGATGGATAACGGCGGGTGATGCTCACCCACGGATCGTCGCCCAGCTGCTTCAGGCCCAGCGAGACGCGGTTGCGCTCGCGGTCGAACTTCAGCACGCGCACGTCGAGCTCGTCGCCCACGTTGACCACTTCGGACGGATGCCGCACGCGCTTCCACGCCATGTCGGTGATGTGCAGCAGGCCGTCGATGCCGCCGAGGTCCACGAACGCGCCGTAGTCGGTGAGGTTCTTGACCACGCCGTGCAGGATCGCGCCCTCCTGCAGCTTCTCCAGCAGTTGTTCGCGTTCTTCCGAATGCTCGCTCTCGACCACCGCGCGGCGGCTGACCACCACGTTGTTGCGCTTGCGGTCGAGCTTGATGATCTTGAATTCCAGGTCCTTGCCTTCGAGGTAGGCCGGGTCGCGCACCGGGCGCACGTCCACCAGCGAACCCGGCAGGAACGCGCGCACGTCGCGGATGTCGACGGTGAAGCCGCCCTTGACCTTGCCGTTGATGCGGCCGGTGATGGCTTCCTGGCCCTCGAATGCCTGCTCCAGTTCATCCCACACCATCGAGCGCTTGGCCTTCTCGCGCGACAGCTTGGTTTCGCCGAAACCGTCCTCGATCGCGTCCAGCGCGACCTTGACTTCGTCGCCCAGCTGCACTTCGAGTTCGCCGTCCTCGTTGCGGAACTGTTCGATCGGCACGATGCCTTCCGATTTCAGTCCGGCGTTCACCACCACCACATCGGGTCGGATTTCGACGACGGTGCCGGAAACGATGGCTCCGGGTTTCAATTTGGCCAGCGACTGGCTCTGTTCAAACAGTTCGGCAAAACTTTCGGTCATGGGGATTCCAGGTTGGGAATGGATCGCGAGGCCTGCAAGTTCCATTGATGTCGATTCCACAGGCGACGATCCGCCGGTT
>DATFGL010000035.1:0-3810 GCA_035249465.1 Rhodanobacteraceae bacterium
CTTCTGCAATTGCAGAATCCCGTAAACCAGCGCCTCGGCGGTCGGCGGACAGCCCGGCACGTACACGTCCACCGGCACGATGCGGTCGCAGCCGCGCACCACCGAATACGAATAGTGGTAATAGCCGCCGCCATTCGCGCAGGAGCCCATCGAGATCACCCATTTGGGGTCGGGCATCTGGTCGTACACCTTGCGCAGCGCCGGCGCCATCTTGTTGACCAGCGTGCCGGCCACGATCATCACGTCGGATTGGCGCGGCGAAGGACGGAAGATCACGCCGTAGCGATCCAGGTCAAGCCGCGAAGCGCCCGCGTGCATCATCTCCACCGCGCAACACGCGAGGCCGAACGTCATCGGCCACATCGAGCCGGTGCGCGCCCAATTGAACAGCGCATCCACGGTGGTGACGCCGAAGCCGCGCTGCACGATCGGGTTGTCGGCTTCCGGGCGCAGGATGTCGTCCACTTTCCCGATCGGCACCGGGTTGTGCATCGACTTGTCGATGGCGGAGATCAATCCCATTCGAGCGCACCTTTTTTCCAGATGTAGATGTAACCCACGACAAGCAGCAGCAGGAACGTGAACATCTCGATCAACGCGACGATGCCGATCTTCGAGAACACCGTGGCCCACGGAAACAGGAATGCGATTTCGAGGTCGAACAGGATGAACAGGATCGCGATGAGGTAGTAGCGCACGTCGAACTTCATGCGCGTGCCCTCGAAAGCCTCGAAGCCGCACTCGTACGGTGAATATTTCTCGGCACTGGGGTGGCGCGGACCGGCGATCCAGCCGACGATGATCAGCGCGACGCCGATGGCGCCGGCGACACACAGGAACAGGAGGATGGGCCAGTAGCTTGCAAGCATGGGGATCGTCCGGCGTTAGCTTTGGGATTTTCGCACGCGCTGGCGCGAGCCGCAATCGCGGCGAACGCATCGTGCGGCAATCAACCGTCACACGGGTTTCACGCATCCCCATGTTCACGGACCCGCAATAAAAAACGCGCGGTGCGAATGCATCGCAACCGCGCGTCGTCTGAATGGTGCCCAAGGGGGGACTCGAACCCCCACGGAGTTACCCGCTACCACCTCAAGGTAGTGCGTCTACCAATTCCGCCACCTGGGCAAGGAGGTTCAAACTCGTCCCTGAGAAACACCCGGCACATTCCTGTGCTGGACTATTCACAAAAGCATCAATCAATGCGAACCGGCCGGCGCGCTGCTGGCCGGCGCCGAAGCTGCCGGCGCGGATGTCTTCATGGGCGCCGCAGGAACTTCCGATTGCGCCGAACCCGGGGCGACCGGCACTTCCGACTGCTGCACCGGCGCCGACGATGCGGGTGCGCCGGCCGCCGCAGGTGCACTTGCCGCGGGCGTGGAACCCGCGGGTGCCGAAGTGCCGGTGCCGGCCATCACGCCGAGCGTTTGCTGCGCGCTCGGGGTCACGCCGTGATGGCTGAGGTAAATGCCCATGCCGAGGGTGAGCAGGAAGAAAATCGTGGCCAGCGCCGCGGTGGTGCGGGTCAGGAAGCTGGCCGCACCTCGCGCACCGAACACGGTGCCGGACGCGCCGCCGCCGAAGCTGGCACCCGCGTTGGCGCCATCGCCGCGCTGCATCAGGATCAGCACGATCATCGCCGCGGCGATGAGCACGTAGAAGACGCTGAAAATCGTGAACAGCATGTGTGGTTCCCGTGCGCAGCAGGCGTCAGCCCGCCGCCGCACAAATCGAAAGAAAATCGGTGGCCTGCAGGGCCGCGCCACCAATCAGGCCGCCATCGATGTCGGCTTGCGCGAACAACTCGGCGGCATTGCCGGGTTTGACGCTGCCGCCGTAAACGATGCGGGTCGAACCGGCAATTCTAGCATCGTCGCTGGCGAGCTGGCTACGCAGGAGCGCATGAACCTCCTGCGCCTGGGCGGGGCTGGCGCAGAGGCCGGTGCCGATCGCCCAAACCGGCTCGTAGGCGACCACGATCCGCCCGAACGCTTCGATCCCGCAGTGCGCCACCACCGCATCGAGCTGGCGCGACACTACTTCGGCGGTGCGGCCGGCTTCGTGCTGTTCGAGCGTTTCGCCCACGCACAACACGGGCGTCAGTTCGTGCTTCAGGGCCTGCGCGATCTTGGCCGCGACCTGCCCGTCTGTTTCGTGGTGGTACTGGCGGCGTTCCGAGTGGCCGGCCAACACCACGCCGCAACCCACGTCACGCAGCATCGCCGCCGACACCTCGCCGGTGAATGCACCCGATTCATGCTCGCTCACGTCCTGGCCGCCCACCGCGATGCGCGACCCGGCGCATGCCGCGCAGGCTTCGCGCAGGTACGGGAACGGGGGAAACACCGCGACATCGACGGTATCGGTTTTCGCTTCCACGATTGCACCGACCAGCGCGGATGCCATCGCACGCGAGCCGTGCATCTTCCAGTTGCCACCCACCCACTTGCGGCGCATGGTGCTCTCCATGTTCACTCGGGCCAGCGAGGATAGCCAACGCCGCGGCTTTGCGCCAACCGGCGCCCGCATCCTGCACGTCGATGTCCGATCACCCCCCTTCCGGAGGAAGGGCGGAGCGGGGTGAACGCGCGCGCAGTGCGAGCGCGTCAGCGTCGGGGGGATGCCGTCGCGCGCCGGAATGAAGCATCATTGCAGCTCCAAGAGCCATCCCCCTTGATCCCCCTCGTTCCGAAGGGGGAAAGCAAACCCGGCAATCCATGACGAACACACCACCTCGTCGCGCCCTCGTCACCGGCGCATCCGCCGGCATCGGCGCCGAATTCGCGCGGCAGCTTGCCGCGCGCGGCTGCGATCTGGTACTGACCGCGCGGCGCGAAGACCGCTTGCAGGACCTGGCTTCCGAACTGCGCGCGCAACACGGCATCGACGTGCAGGTGGTCGCCGATGATCTGGCCGATCCGGCAGCGCCTGACCGCATCGTTGCAGCCGCGGCCTTAGGCAGACGCAGCATCGACATGCTGATCAACAACGCGGGCTATGGCGTGCCGGGCCGTTACGACAAGGTGGATTGGGCCACGCACGCGCGCTTCATGCAGGTTCTGGTGATGGCGCCGCTGCACCTCTGCCATCTGGTGCTGCCGGCGATGCGCGAGCGCGGTTACGGCCGCATCATCAATGTCGCGTCGCTGGCGGGGCTGGTGCCCGCGACGGCCGGCAACACCTTGTACGGGCCGGCCAAGGCGTTCCTGATGCGCGTCTCGCAAGCATTGGCCACGGAGAATCACGCGCATGGCATCCATGTTTGCGCGCTGTGCCCGGGCTTCACGTATTCCGAGTTCCATGACGTCAGCAAGGCGCGCGGGCTGGTTTCGAAACTGCCGGGCTGGATGTGGTCGAACGCCGGCGACGTCGTTCGACAGGGCCTTGATGCGGCCGAGTGCGGCCGCGTGCTGTGCGTGCCCGGCCGCGCGAACCGGGCGATCAAGGCGCTGATGGACGTGCTGCCGGATCGCCTCGCGCTCGCGCTGGTCGCACGCCGCGCGAAACATTTCCGCGTGCAGCGATAGGAACGGCCCATGCGTGGATCCCCTCTTCGGAACGAAGGGGGTCGCGCATGTCACCGACATGCGCGGGAGGATTTGTCACATCAAAAGCCCCCCGTCGCGCTTCGCGCGCGTTCGCTTCGCTCCGCCCTTCCTTCGGAACGGGGGAAGACGATCGCACGCAGGGTGGGGCGAACCTGCCCTACGAAACCAGCAGTTTCACCACCCGCGACGCGGAATCCGCCGCCGGTTCCTGATCCGAGTGCAGATGGATCTCCGCCGACTCCGGCGCCTCGTAGGGCGAGCC
>DATFGL010000036.1:0-10738 GCA_035249465.1 Rhodanobacteraceae bacterium
GGCGTGAACCGCGTGGAGCCGCTGCAGGTGTCGCTGGCGCACGCGGAAATCGTGGCGCTCGTGTGTGCACAACGAAGACTCGGACGGGCGCGCCTCAACGACGACGGCCGCCGCTACACGCTCGCCACCAGCGCGCAACCCTGTTGCCAATGCTACGGCGCGATCGTGTGGGCCGGCATCGACGAACTGTTGATCGGCGCGCGCAGCGAAGACACCGAATCGCTTGCGGGTTTCGACGAAGGCCCGCTTCCCGACGACTGGATCGGCGGGCTAACCCGCCGCGGCATCCGTGTCGAGCGCGACCTCCGCCGCGACACGGCCTGCGCCGTGCTCGCCACGTATGCATCCAGCGGTGGCAAGCACTACTGATCTTGATCCATGTCAATAGTGAACCCGCACGTTTCGCGCGGCTGTCCGCGACCCGCTATGCTTTTTGCCATCCCCTCACCCTCTTGCCTCCGTCACGCCCTGTCATGAGCCGATTGCGCGCCTTCGTGCCACTGCTCGTCCTGATCGCGATCGGCGTGGCGGTGGGTGCCAGCGGCGTGCTGGAACACCTCGCACCCGGCCACCTCATGGCCGAGCAGGCCAACTGGTCGCGGCAGATCGCGGCGCACCCGGCGCTCGCATACACGATCTACGTGTTCGTGCTGACATTGTCGGTGGCCACCGCGATGCCCGGCCCGCTTTTCATCATCATCGCAGGCGGCATGCTGTTCGGGATGGGGCCGGCGATCGGATTGTCGCTGGTCGGCGAGGTGCTGGGCTCGCTGCTGCTGTTCTACGCAGCGCGCCACGCATTCGGCGCCGGCAGACGCCCGCCACCCAGATTCGTCGAACGGGTGCGACAGGGTTATCAGGCGAACCCGGTTTCCTACACCTTGTTCCTGCGCCTCGTCCCGCTGTTTCCGTTCGGCGGTATCACCGTGGCACTGGCATGGCTGCGCTGCCCGATCTGGCTATTCACGCTGGCCACCACGCTGGGCGGTGTGATCATGCTGGTGTTCGAAACCGCGATCGGCGCCGGGCTCGGACAGTCCATCGCGTCGGGCCAAAGTCTGTCACCGCACCTGATCCTGGATCCGAACATCTGGCTGCCCTTGGTGGGACTGGGATTGCTGGCGCTGGTGCCAGTCGTCGTGCAGCGATTCAGATCCAGTGCGGACTGACTCGTCAGCCGGGGCGGCTCGCCCAGCAAGAACCCTGGCATGTTCCCGACGAATCACGAGGAAGGTGGTGGGCCGTGATGGGATCGGTGGAGGCCCACCAAGTCACGCAACCTTGCGGGCTGCAGCGCGGCGCTTCATTGCCGGCGGAACATTTATCGTACCACCTGCCGTGCCGGCTTGGCGGGTGGGGCGGCCCTTCTCACGGCCCACAGCCGAACGTCGTCCATGAAAGTCTCTTTCATCCGGGCTAATTGATCCCGAGCGGTAGCAAGTTGTTCAGGGGAAAACAGCATCGGCTCTCGCTCGACAATTTCGACTCCGAAGTGATGCGCGTAGTAGCTAACGCTCGCCTCAAGTTCTCGATCGTGCATCGAGCCTGTACAACCCATTTTGACAAGCTCTTTGCTGAAAAGGCTTCTCGCTACGGTCGGTGAGGTAGCAATGGCCGTTGCAACCTCGGATAGAACGTCAGGCGGGAACAACTTTTTGCCACCCTCAAACTTTTCATTGAAATGAAGGCTGCTCGACGCGCTCTGTTCAAAGGTCAAAATATCGAGAGGCAGGTGCTCAAAGTCGTGGCCCAACGGGAAAAGCAGTGTCCACGCCTTTTGCTCACCCGGCCTCGGCCAAACCTGTTTGCCTACCCATTCGAGCGAGCGCTGCCAGTTGTCCCCAAGTAACTGCCGTAAAACTCCGCGATCGATTCGGTAGATAACCCCCTCGCCCTCGCTCACGGGTTGCCACACGCCACTTTGGTCGCGCCAGTTGGTAGCGAAAAACGCGGCCACCTCGGGGTCATCGGTGAGGTCTATGCGACCTGTCGGTAGTTCGTAATGTTGTGCCAGAGCCTCGGCGCTGATGACTAGTTTGAGTTCGCGGGAGAAGTCGTAGGCGGGATGGTGAGTGAGTAGGTTGAGAAACTCCGCCAAGCGAACGCGCGGCAGAAAACATTTGGCACGATCGCGTTGGGAGAGCTTTTGCGGATGGTCCACCAGCGGCAAGCCGCGAAATACGCTGGGGACACAGGGCGAGTAACGCTTAACCTGACCGCGATAGAGGAACGGAGAGGAGAAGGAGCAACCGGGCGAGGGCACAAGGCGCATTTCGTCGCCGTCTGTCACCATGACGAAAGTGCCGTCCTTCATCCCTCCTAAGAATGGATTGAAAGGAACGTCCGCCTTGATGAGGGCTAGCGCCTCATGAATGGACTGAAAGTGCTGATGGCGCGCAGCGGCGTTCACTCTGAGAGACACCGAACAGCGGTGTTTATGCTCGTTCCTTATTAGAGGCGGTCAAAGTTTACGGGATCACTGCCGTTTCGGTACAAAAATCCGAAGCGGTCTCGATTGTCGGGCCGCGCCAGATTCCCCCCGGCGCCACCCGCGCAACCACCAACACACCGCCGGGAGAATCCCCACACTCGCCGCGCTAGTGGCACTATCGCGCCCGACACCACACGGGAGACACGCCGATGATTCGCGCGATCGTTGAGGGGTTGTATTGGGTTGCCACGATCGGCGGCGCGGCGGCGGGACTTTACGCCGCATGGCTTTGGCATCAGTCTGCAACGTCTCCCGAGCCGTACCGGGATGGCGCGGTGGAATCAGGGGAACCCATTATTGCTAACGCGCAGTTGACCGCCGAGATTCTGAGGGCAGCCATAGGCTCCGCCGCCCTGAACCGTCAAGCCGCACTATGGACAGCGCGGGCCGTGCTGTTGGGAGTGGCGGCAGTCGTGCTAGACCATCTTCACTAGACCACGCGCACAAACGAAAGCGCCCCCGGCATCGGCTGTCGTCCCGTTCCTTCGGGACCGCCTGACTTGGGGGGGCGCAGGGGAAAATGTTACCTATTGCGTTTGAGGTAATCGGCGACGTTGTGCGCCATCACACCTACTGCATTGACGGCCTGCACGAGTTGGGTCTCCGTGCAACCAAACTTGTCCTTCCAATACCTCACCTCGTAGGGTTCGTGAATGTTGATGCGCTCACGATCACGAGGGCCACGGTTTTGCTTATCGTCTGACATGCCTTTCTCCCGTTGAAGTCAGTGCTAGCGAGCATACGCCGCAGTGTCTCACGCGGCGATACAACACGGGAACGATCGCGGGAATTGTCGGGGCCGTCTGCCGGCGGATGCCGCGCGATCGTGTAGGGAATGCCCTACGCGGCCGGCTTCACCACACGCTGCACCACGGACGTTCCGCAGCCGACTTTCCTGCTGTGCATCGGTGCGGAATGCGCCTTGACCGCATGGCCGTACCTCTCGCGCATCCTCGCGCACCACTGACACCACCAAGGAAACACCATGACCGACAACACCACCAGCGGCAACATCGAGCGCGGCAACACGTTCACGATGGAACCCCGCGACCTCCCGGCCGATCACCCCGACGCAAACATTGCGAATGACCGCGCAAACGGTCTGCACGTTCGCGAAGGCGTGCACGGGTTCCAGAATGGCGATGCGTCGCCGCCGGCTGATGCCGAGTACATCGCCGCGCAGTCGCCCGAGATCATCGTTCAACAGGTCGAGTTGCGCGTTGCGAAGCTGGAGCGGCAGCTAGCCGAAACCGTGGGCTTCGATCCCGTGAGCGGCGAGCCGGTTCCGCTGTTGAAGGGACGGGCGCGCGAGAACGCCGACCGCGAGCTTGCGCAGTTGAAACTTTCCACGCTGCCCTTTGCCCGCATCCAAGCGGCAGAGGTTGCGAGGGCGAAAGCTGCGCTGCCGACGCAAGCGGACAAGTTGCAGGCGGAAGCGGACGCCGCTGCTGCAAAACACAAGCGCGCGCTGGAACGCGCCGACGAGTTGGAAGCGGAGGAGGAAGCACAGCGCATCCTTACCGCACGTCGCCGGCAGACGATGGGCTGAGGCCGGGTTCACCAGCGGACACCCCAAGGGGACCGCGCGGAAACACTCGCCGGCCCCTTCCCTTCCGATTCACTGGACCCCTTCAATGCCCTACATCGACCCGGCCGACCGGGAGGCAGTCGCGCGCGAGTTCATCGCGTTGCACGCTGACTTTCCCCCACCCACCGATCACGTGGCGATGGCCGCGTTGGCGATCTTGTCGCGCCGCAGTATCCGGCGCTGACTGAGGCCAGAAACATTCTGCACTCTCAAGAGGAGGGTGCGGGGTGCAGGTTCGAAGGATTGGATACCGAATAAAGGGGTTTTACACGACGGCCGATCGTGCGCTTTGCTGGAGCATGATCAGTGCCGATGCCGAGCAGCGTTATCGCATCCTGTGCTTCTGGGACAAGCATGGGCTTGGAGCCACGCAGGAAGCCTTTGGCGTATCGCGCCGCACGCTGTACGCGTGGCGACAGCGATTGCGAACCGGTGGCGGCAAGCCGGCAGCGTGCGCCCCCTTGAGCACACGCCCGCACCGTCTGCGGCGGCGTTGCTGGCCTTCCGTTCTGATAACAGAACTACGCAGGCTGCGGAACGAACATCCGAACCTTGGCAAGGAAAAGCTGCATCCCTTCCTTGCGGTATGGTGCCGGCGACAGGGTTTGCGCTGCCCTTCTGTGCGTACCATCGGCCGCTTGATTGCCGATGCGCCGGACAAGATGCGCCATGCGCCGTGCAGGGTCTCGCGGTTTGCACAAGGCCGCGTTCTGCGCCGGCCGCGAATCCGCAAGCCCAAAGGCTACCGGCCCGCTGGCCCCGGCGATTGCGTGGCCCTGGATACCATTGAACGCCGCAAGGATGGCTTGGCCCGCTACCTCATTACCTGTATCGATCTGGCCAGCCGCTTCAGCTTCGCCTTGGCGTTCCGTCCCCGTTCCAGCGCCCATGCCGCCCTGACCCTGCGCTGCGCCCAAATCGTGTTCCCTGTGCCGCTGCAACGCGTGCTCTCGGACAACGGCGGCGAGTTCGCCAAACACTTCCACGACGCCATCGCCAGCCAAGGCCTCGTGCATTGGCACACCACCCCGCGTACCCCCAAGATGAATGCCCATTGCGAGCGCTTCAATCGCACCCTCCAGGATGAGTTCGTCGACTACCACGAAGCCCTGTTGTTCGGCGACCTCGACGCCTTCAACGATCGGCTGTTCGAGTGGCTGCACTGGTACAACGCCGAACGCCCCCACCACGGCATCGCCCTGCGCACCCCGCTCGATATACTCGCCGATCAACTCGGCAATCAGTGCAGGATGTACTGGCCCAATACAGGCGCGTGCAGTGCGCTCCGCATCGCCGTACAATTGCCGGGCAAAGCCAATTTGCTGATCTACTTCGAAGCTCGCGCCGCCACGCGGGCTTCGTCGTATCTGGGGGCTGTCCATCACGCCGCTGCCTGTTGCTGCGGCGCCAACGACTCGGCGAACTTCAGCACGTCGGCTTCGCGCCAGACAGTGCAACCCGGGGAAAGCTTGATCGGCGACGGGGCCTTGCCAGCCTTCACCCATGCCCACCAGGTCGAAGCGGTGACCGGCAGCAGACCGGGCTTGCCGGTGCGGCGGTTCCGGGTGATGTCGGAAACGCGCAGGTAGGCGCGTGATTCGATTGCTTCGGTTTCCATGCTGCCGCCCTTTGTTGAATTGGACGGCAGCTATTGAATGTCGCGTCTCCGCCAGCGACTACAACGGAAACGTCACCGCCTACGGGGCTTTCCGTTGAGGTCCGTTTGGAATATGGCCGCCGCGAGTTTCATGTGGCGATCGAGCGAACACTTCAGGTACGTGCGAATGGCGCTTTTCGGTGACGTGCAGTTCACGCCGGCTGCTTCGAAGCAGATCTGCACAATCTCGAAAAATGGGCGCGCCTCACTCTCGGATGGCCAGAGGTCTGGTTGAAACCGTCGCACGTGTGGGACCTTCCTGGCAGCCTTTGCCCGGGCGCGGTCCGCGGCACGCTCGGCTGCCGACCTGTCGCTGATGCGACCATGCGGCAAACCGTTCGCTTCCGTCCAGCCGCGCAAGAGAGCCTGGTCAATTTCGCGAACCGCATTCGCCAGCATTGCCTTTTCTCGCGTGTCGGGACGTGGCGAGCGGGCGTTGTTGCGGTTGCTGTTGCGAGCCAATCCCGCCAATGCCGCGACCTCCTTTCCCACACGGTTGACCGCAGCCGCAGGCTCGTGAAGCGCGTCCAGCGCCAGCGCGGCAGGCAAATCTGCCCGGGTCGCGATCTTCTCCAGAAGCGTCGCCACCACGTCGCCGTGATTGGCCAACTGTGCCAATACGTCAAGCGCGGCGCGCTCCATCTCGCGATCCACTGGCATGGGTGGCAGCGCGTGCAACGTGATGCGCAGTTCATCGCATTGTTCGGCCAGCACGCCGAGTCTCTGTAACCGCGTGCGTTGCGCTGCGGTGAAGTTTGGCCGACCACGCGCGTCGATCACGTGCGCACCCTCGCCCCTGGAAGTGGAACCGCGCCAGCCCGGCAGGGTGTCCGGGTGTTCGGGGATCAGCCTAGGCGCGGTGTTCGATTGGACGTGTCAGCTCTCATCCCATGCGTCGATGATCAACCATTCGTCCCGGCTGCACGCAACCACGCCGTCGCGGTTCATGTACGCCTTGCTGCCACGCGGCCCGCGCGGGAAGTCCGCTTCGTCGTACGTCCAGTTTGTTTTCTCGGGATGATCGATGTCCAGATGATCGAACACGTCGCCAGCTTTCGCGGTGTATCGGGTCGGGTAACCGCCGTCCATGAGATCGATCGCTTTACCGCCCTGCGCAATCTTGTCGACCCAGTCGAGACCGTCCCACGATTCATGGAAAAGGAACAGCTTCGTCCCGAGCGCCGATTTACCCGCCGCGGGCTTCGCGCCGCCGTCTGTCTGCCGGTGAATCTCAACGAACCACCCGAGCATGGCCGCTCTCCTGTGTTGGAATTCGGGCTACTCGTTGAACTCGATGTCGTGTTGGACGCCAACAATCAGCGATTCCACCACATCGACCAAAAAAGAGACGATGTAGGTGGTCTCGCAATCCATACCGGAGGCGTGCAGATTTGTGAGCTTTCGTATCGCGGACGCGAGATTGGCGGCTTCCTGGAGCGCTTCGACCGCAGGTACTCCGGCCCGTACCTCGAACATGCCTTCCGGCAGTTCTGGTGAATGACAAAACCCTGTCGCCTGCGTCTGGAGATTGCCGCGGGCCCGATTGCTTGCTTGTTGTACGATCTGCAGTGCCATGATTGACCTCCTTCGTGGGTCGGTTGTGGAAGGCCCGTCGGCGTGTTTACCCACGCCCGCGGGCCGCTTTCCCGGCTCTAGCCGGATTCCTTGCGGTGCATCCAGTTCTCGCAGCGCAGCCCAGGCACACGCTGGAACTCGCGCAGGTTGTCCGTCACGAGCACCAGCCCGCGCGCCACGGCCTGCGCCGCGATCAGGCAATCGAGCTGCCCGATCATCTTGCCCTTGCGCTCAAGCGAGGCGCGAATGCGCGCGTAGGCCATCGCGTCCCCGTCATCGAACGGCAGCACGGGCATGCCTGTGGTCACGTCATGCACAGCGGCCAGCGTGGTGGCGCGGCGATTGCCCAATTCTGCCCCGGTCGCCAGTTCCGCCAGCACCAGTGCGGACAGGTGCAGGCGTTCAATCGCCAGCCCCGCCAGCCGGTTCAGCAGTGCACGCGGTTCGCCACGCATGGCGGCGCTCACGATGTTGGTGTCCAGCAGGTAGTCCGATGCCATGCCTACAGTTCCAACGGCTCGACCGGCTCGGCCTTGCCGCGCTTCGGCAGCCTGATATCCGGCGTCCCATGCCGGGCACGAATGCGCTCGAACAGGTCAGCGGCTGTCTCCGTTTTCGGTCTCAACACCAACTCGCTGCCACGCTGGAACATCTCGACCTCGCCGGTGGCGAACCGATAGCGCGCCGGGATGCGCACCGCCTGGGCGTTGCCGAGCTTGAATACCTTTACCGTCTGCATGGTCTGTCTCATGGTGTTCGAATGCGTCCTATGATATCCAACTATGGATATCCATGCCTGAATGCCTCAACCAGCCCTGCGCTTGATCGCCGTTACGCTCGCGCCTGTGCGCAAGCCGCCCAGGTAATCGGCCCACGCCTGCATCATCTTGCGGCGCTCGGGCAGGTGCGCCGTGCGGTTGTAGGCGCGGCCCAGCGGATCGCGGACCGCGTGCGCCAGCTGGTGTTCGATGTAGTCGGGACGGAAGCCCAGCACTTCGTCAAGGATCGTGCGCGCCATCGCACGGAAGCCGTGCGCGGTCATGGTCTCGCTGCCGTAGCCGAGGATTTTCAGGGCCGCATTGATTGCGCCGCCACTCATGGGGCGCCGCAGATCCCGCATGCCCGGGAAAACGAACACACCGGCATTGCCCGCGCCGGTGAGCGGCTGCAGCGCGCGCAGGATTTCGACCGCTTGCGTCGCCAACGGCACGATATGTGGAGTTCCCGTCTTGCTTGTCGTGAACCGCCATTCCGCGGCATCCAGGTCGACATCCGCCCAGCGCATCGTGCGCAACTCGCCCGGCCGCACGAATACCAGCGGCGACAGCTTCAAGGCTGCCCCGACGATCGGCGATCCCTGATAGGCATGCAGCGCCCGCAGCAGCGGCGCGACCTGCGCAGGATCGGTCACGCTCGCGAAGTGCGCGGACTGCGGCGACTCGATGGCGCCTCCAAGGTCGGCTGCCGGGTTGCGCTCGGCGCGCTCCGTCTGGATGGCGTAGCGGAACACGTGCGAGGCCAGCGAACGGGCGCGGTGGGCGGTCTCGACTGCGCCTCGCTCGGAAATCTTGCGCAGGGCAGCCAGCAGCGCCGAAGGCGTCACCTCCGCCACGGGCATCTTGCCAATGGCGGGGAACAGGTCGCGTTCCGCGAGCTGGCATTCCCGAATGCCGGTGCTGGCGCTGACCGACTTCACGCGCTGCGCCAGGTACTCGGCGGCGATCACGGCAAAGGTGTTGCCCGCCTTCTCGGCCTGCGCCGTGCGTCGCGCCTGTTCCGCCGCAACAGGTGACACGCCCGCCGCCAGCGTCTTGCGCGCCGCGTCCCGGCGCTCCCGCGCATCGACAAGAGGCACCAGCGGGTACTCGCCCAGGGACGCCATGCTGGCCTTCCCGTTGAGCCTGTAGCGATATCGCCACAGCTTCGCGCCGGTCGGGCGCACCTCAATGCACAGGCCGTTCGCATCCGCGATGCGGTACACGGTGGCCCTCGGCTTCAGGCTGCGCAGCTTGGTGTCGGTGAGCATGCGAGTACGGCCTTGGTGAGTACGGGGTTACGTACACGCCCCGGTACTCGCAACCTTACTCACATTATGGGTTGGATGCAATAGGACAGCTTCGGACGCTATGCAACAAAAAAACCCGCACATCTGGCGGGTTTCATCGGATCATCCGGATTGCATGGGACAGCATCGGATCGCAAGGTGGTGGGCCGTGATGGGATCGAACCATCGACCAATGGATTAAAAGTCCACTGCTCTACCGCTGAGCTAACGGCCCGCTTCTATCAATGTGTTGTCCCACGAAGTGGGACGATCACTCCCCCCTCTCCATCGGCAGAGGGCAAGGGGTGAGGGCCACGCTGCCGAAACGCGCAACGAAGCTTTTGCCCTGATCACTCCCCGGCTTCCCTTTTCGACAAGCCCCTGAACGGCTTGCGGGGAAGCGAGCCGCGTATTCTAACGTGTCACGCCGCCGGAACGTATTGTGTGGGGTCAGCGACACCCGCTTCCGCGAATCCACGCGCACGCAGCACGCAGGCATCGCAGTGGCCGCAGGCGCGGCCTGCGTCGTCCGCGCTATAGCACGACACCGTTTGCGCGAAATCCACGCCCAGGCGCACGCCCTCGTGCACGATGTCGGCCTTGCTCATGTCGCTGAGCGGCGCGTGCACGCGCAGCGCGTGGCCTTCGACACCAGCCTTGGTCGCCAGGTTGGCGAGCCGCTCGAAGGCATCGATGAAGGCGGGCCGGCAATCGGGGTAACCGGAATAATCGACCGCGTTGACACCGCAGAACAGATCATTCGCACCCAGCGTCTCGGCCCAGCCCAGCGCGATCGCCAGCATGATGGTGTTGCGCGCGGGCACGTAGGTGACGGGAATGTCGTTCTCGCCATGCGCATCGACATGTTCGGGTACCGCGATGTCGGCGGTGAGCGCGGAGCCGCCGATGCTGCGCAGGTCCACCGCGACGATCTTGTGCTCCACGGCGCCCAGTATCGACGCGACGCGTCTCGAAGCAGCCAGTTCGGAGGCGTGCCGCTGCCCGTAAGCGACGGACAGCGCGTAGCACGCGAAATCCTGCGCACGCGCCATCGCCAGCGTCACCGCGGAATCCATGCCACCGGAAACGAGCACGACCGCCCTGGGCGCGGTTTCGACCACCGTCACGGCCTGTGCGTCACTTCGCGCCGGGAGACGCGGGAATGTCCTGCAGTCTTTCCTGCGCGCGCTTGGCCAAGGGCGTGCCCGGATGCGCCTTGATCACGGCCTGCAATGTCGCGCGCGCCGCCGCGTTGTCCTTCATCCCGATCTGGCAATCGGCCACGCGGAGTTGCGCTTCCGGCGCCTTGGGACTGCCGGGGTACTTCTGCAGCAGCGTCTGGAACGCCGCCAGCGCAACCTTGTAATTCTGGGTGACGTAATA
>DATFGL010000037.1:0-2851 GCA_035249465.1 Rhodanobacteraceae bacterium
CCCCGGTCGCCACCGTGAAAGGGTGGTGTCCTAGGCCTCTAGACGATGGGGACAGCGTGGGGATTTGGTGGAGCCAGACGGGATCGAACCGACGACCTCTACAATGCCATTGTAGCGCTCTCCCAACTGAGCTATGGCCCCTCGCTGGGAACGCGAAAGAATAGGTGCACTCGATTTCAGCGTCAAGCATTTTTGCGCGAAATCCGTGTCGCACATGACCACGGGAGGGATGTCTTGCACGAAATCCAGTTCATTCGAGACCTGGGCTGCGTGATGCTGGCGGCGGGCGTGGTGGTGGTGGTGTTTCCGCGGCTGCGCTTGCCGGTGCTGCTGGGCTACATCGTGGCGGGGGTGTTGATCGGCCCGCACATGCCGTGGCGGTTCCTGACCGACCAGCGCACGATGCAGTCGATCGCCAACCTCGGCGTGGTGCTGCTGATGTTCACGCTGGGACTCGATTCCAACCTGCGCAAGCTGCGCGCGCTGGGCGCGGGCGTGATGCTGGCCGCGCTGGTGGAAGTCGGTTTCATGCTGTGGCTGGGCATCGAGATCGGGCGGCTTGCGGGGTTGACCGCGCGCGAGGCGCTGTTCCTTGGTGGCGTGATCTGTTTTTCGTCGACCATGATCTCGTTGCGTACGGTGGCCGACCGTGGCTGGCGAGGGCAGGGTTTCGTCGCCGGCATGATCGGCATGCTGGTGTCGGAGGAAGTACTGACGGTGGTGCTGATCACGGTGCTGAGTGCGGTGGCGGCCGGCAGCGCCGATACCACGGACATCGCGTTCACGGTGTTGTGGCGGATACTGCTGTTCGTCGCGGTGGCGCTGATACTCGGCTTGCTGCTGCTGCCGCGCCTGCTGGATTGGCTGGCCAGGCGCGGGCGCGACGAGCCGCTGCTGGTCACCGCGCTTGGCATCTGCTTCGGCGCCTGCCTGTTGGCGGAGTGGGAAGGTTTCAGTGTGGCCCTGGGTGCGTTCCTGGCGGGCGTGGTGGTGGCCGAGGCGCGCTGTTCGGACCGGATCGTGCGGCTGGTGCGGCCGGTGCGCGACATGTTCGCCGCAATCTTCTTCGTGGCCATCGGTTTGCTGCTCGATCCGTCGGAAATGCTGCCGTGGCTGTGGCCGGCACTTGGCCTCGCGCTGGCCGTGATCGTGGGCAAGACGCTGGCCTGCGGCGTGGGCGCGTTCGCCTGTGCGGGACGCAGCGCGCGCGACGCATTGCGCACCGGTTTGACGATGGCGCAGATCGGCGAGTTCTCGTTCGTGATCGCATCGCTGGGCATCGCCGCGGGCGCGGTGGGGAAGTTCCTGTATCCGCTGACGGTCACGGCGGCGGTGGCGTGCATGCTGGTGTCGCCACTGTTGTTGCGTGCCGAACCCGTCATTCTCGCCGGACTCAAGCGGATGACGCCGTCATCCTTGCGTGCGGTTGCGCTGGGCTACCACGAATGGATCAACGGCACGGCGCGTGCGCGCGATGACGTGCTGCTGGCGAAGATGCTGCGCCGCCTGTTGTGGCACATCGCGGTGAATCTGGTGCTGGTATGCGCCGTGTTCGGCATCTGCGCCTTCACCAGCGCGATGGTGCCGCGCTGGTGGCCGCAGTTGCCGTTGCCGGGCGTGGCGCGGCGTTCGCTGGTCTGGGCGATCGCACTGTTCGCATCGCTGCCGATGCTGATTGCGGTCTACCGCAAGGCGGACGCGCTGGGCATGTTGCTGGCCGAGCTTGGCATCAGCGAACAGATCCATGGCGTGCGCACGGCCGGGCTGCGGCGGGTATTCGGCAAGCTCGTGCCGCTGGGTGCGCTGGCGGGAATGGCACTGCTGGTCAGTGCGCTGGGCAGCAGCATCCTGCCACCGCGCGGGGTGCTGGTGGCGCTGCTGGTGATCGGCGCGTTCACGGCGTGGTTCCTGTGGGGCGCACTGGTGAGGGTGCATGCGCGCATGCAGGCCGCCTTGCGCGACCTGATCGAGCAGGAACCGCAACCGCCGCCGCCACCGTAACGGCAGTTCAGCAGGGCGCCAGCCACGCGCCGGCGGCAGGATTATGATCGGCATGCATCCATGGTCGCCGCCCACTCGCGGCGTGTTGCTGCATCGGCAAAGGGAGACAACGATGAAGACGCATGGCATCAAGTGGTTGGGGCTGTCGGCGTTGCTGGCGGTGGGGTTCCTGATGGTGGCGCCGTCCGCGTTCGCCGCAGGCGATGCTGGTTACAGCGCGACGTGCAAGGACGGAACGGCCTGGACAGGGGCCGGCAAGCGCGGCGCCTGCCGCGGCCACAAGGGCGTCAAGAGCTGGAACAGCGAAGCGGCATCCAGCGCGGCCGCCGAGCCGGCGGCGAAGGCGACGCACGAACGCAAGGCGCGCAGTTCGAAGAAGGCCGAGGAAGCGGTTCCGGCCGCCAGCGCCACGCCCGCGGCAGCACCTGCCGCGGCCGGCGCGATGAGCGCGATGTGCAAGGACGGTACTTCGTGGTCTGGCAAGTCCAAGCGCGGCGCCTGCCGCGGCCACAAGGGCGTCAAGAGTTGGGGTGATGAAACAGCCGCGGCACCGGCGTCCGCTGCTGCGCCCGCGCCCGCGAACAATGCACCGGCCAGCCCGATGCCCGTTTCACACGGCACCTCCACGCGCACCGCATCCACCGGCGGTGCGATGGGGTCGCCCGCGCCGGGCGGCGGCGCCGGCAAGGTCTGGGTCAACAGCGAAAGCAAGACCTACCATTGCCAGGGCACCAAGTGGTACGGCACCACCAAGCACGGTGAATACATGACCGAGGCCCAAGCCAAAGCGCAGGGTGACCACGCCGATCACGGCAAGGCATGCTCGGGTTGACCTGAAACTGTCTCGCCA
>DATFGL010000038.1:0-5881 GCA_035249465.1 Rhodanobacteraceae bacterium
GTTTCAAGAGCCATCCCCCTCAATCCCCCTTCTCAAACGAAGGAGGGAAGACAAACACCCCCTTCCGCAGGAAGGGGGTCGCCGCGCAGTGGCGGGGGGATGCGCCGTGACGAGGCCCAGCCTAATATCCGGGCATGACTGCCCTGCTTTGTCTCTCCACCTGCCCCGATGCCGAAACGGCGGCGAGGATCGCCCGCGTACTGGTCGAGGAACGGCTGGCCGCGTGCGTGAATTGCCTGCCCGGCATTCACTCCACCTATCGCTGGCGGGGCGAAATCCATGATGACAACGAGGTGTTGCTGCTGATCAAGACCACCCGCGAGCGCTTCGAGGCCCTGCGCAATCGGCTGCTTGAACTGCACCCGTACGAGGTGCCGGAACTGATCGCAATGGATGTCGCGGCCGGCCATTTCCCGTATCTGGGCTGGATCGCTGCCGAGACCTCTCCCTGAGAAAGACTTGGCCTGCTCACCATCCTGGAATCGCGGGCGATATCCGGACTGCGCTTGCCGGACCGCAAACGCGAACACAAGAGCGGGCGCCATGGACGACGCGAGCAGCCCGGCGCCTTGAGCACCCGTGAATCGCGCGAAAGACGCGGGGTCCGGCTTGCGCCGGGATGACGAACCACGGGGTTGATCGGTGACTTCGCCCACGGACGGTCGTCGCTGGCTATCCCTGCACATGCCTGCGAAAATGCCGGGGAGTTGAACCGGCGCGGCCCGACGCTGGTCCATGCCGTGGTCATACGATGTCGCCATCCAGAAACCCCTTCTCGCGCCTGATCCTGCTGGCGACTTTGCTGCTCGTCGCCACGGGTGCGTTCGCGCAAAGCACCAGTCCCGGCGGCGGCTTGCTGCCGGTGACCCAGGCGTTCGCGCTGAAAACGAGCATTGCGAAACCCGGCACGATCACCCTGCACTTCGATATCGCGCCGCACTATTACCTGTATCGCGGCCGCATCCACGCGAAAATCCTGACACCCGGCGTCACTGCCGGTGCCCTGCAGACGCCCGCAGGCATCAGGGAACACGACCCCTATCTCGGCGACGTCGAGATTTATCACGATGCGGTGGAGGCGTCGCTGCCCTACAGCGCGGCGGGCGCCATGCCCGCGACGCTGAAAGTGGCCGTGAGCTACCAGGGCTGCCACGAAATCGAACCCAAGATCTGCTACCCGCCGAATACGGAGACGTTCACCCTGCCGGCGTCGGGCGGCGGCCCGGTCGGCGCGGCTGGCGCGGCTGGCGGCGGCAATGCGATCAATGGCAGCGTGCCACGCGACTCGATTACCGCATCGCTGGCGGCGGCTCCTGCCTCACCCACCGCAGCCACGCCTGAATCCGGCGCGCAGCCGGCAAGCCAGGTCAACATGGGCCTGGCGTTTGCACTGCTGCTTGCTTTCGTGGGCGGGTTGATCCTGAACCTGATGCCGTGCGTGTTGCCGGTGCTGGCAATCAAGGCGGTCGGCGTGCTGGAAAGCGGCGAGTCGCGCCGGCGCGCGCGCACCGATGCGCTGGCCTACGCCGCAGGTGTGATCGCAACGTTTCTGGCGATCGGCCTCACGATCCTCGGCCTGCGCGGAGCGGGCCACGCGATCGGCTGGGGCACGCAACTGCAGCAGCCGCTGATCGTCGCGGTGCTGGCGTGCGTGCTGTTCGCAGTGGGGCTGTCGATGTCGGGCGCGGTGCAATTCGGCGCAGGGCTCGGCAACGTGGGCGCAACCCTTACCCGGCGCGGCGGCGCGGCCGGGCACTTTTTCACGGGCGTGCTTGCCGTGGTCGTTGCCACCCCCTGCACCGCGCCGTTCATGGGCGTGGCGCTGGCGTATGCGTTCGTCGCACCGGCCTCGCACGAATTGCTGGTGATGCTGGTGCTGGGCATCGGGCTGGCGTTGCCGCTTACGTTGATCGGGTTGGTGCCTGCCTTGGCGCGACTGCTGCCGAAGCCGGGCCGCTGGATGGAAACGCTGAAGCAGATCCTTGCGTTTCCTATGTATTTGTCGGCGGTGTGGCTGGTCTGGGTGCTGGCGCACCAGCGCGGCGCGGACGCGGTGGCGCTGGTACTGGTGGCGATGGTGCTGCTGGCCGCGGCGTTCTGGTGGCACGGACGTGGTCGGCCCGAGCGCAAAATCGGGCACGCGTTCACCGCCGTCCTCGCGTTGGCTGCCGTGGTCTCGCTGTATGGTGTCGCGCACATCGCGCCGCCAGCGCGTGCGGCCACATCGGACGGCAGCAGCGTGGCCTTCAGTCCGGCGAAACTGCAATCGCTGCGCGATGCGGGCACGCCCGTGTTCGTGGACATCGGCGCCGACTGGTGCGTCACCTGCAAGGCCAACGAATACGCGGTGCTCAATACGCAAACGTTCCGCGACCTGCTCGAGAAGACGGGCGCCGTCTACATGAAGGGCGACTGGACCGACGTCGATCCTGAAATCGGCGCTTATCTCCGTGAATTCCACTCGCCCGGCGTGCCGCTGTACGTGGTGTATCCGCGCGGCGGCGGCGCGGGACAAGCCCTGCCGACCGTGCTGACGGCGTCGCTGGTTCGAAACGCGCTGGTCCATGCCGACGTGGAGCCGGCAGCGCGATGATGGACCGCCGCACCCTTTTGATCCTGGCGCTCGCCTGCCTGGCCGCCGCCGGTGGCTGGTGGCTGCAGAACCGCCGGACGAACCAGATGCCGGACCAGCCGCCCGCGCCGGCAGGCGTCAAGACGCTTGCGGTGGGCGATGCTGCCAGCGGCTACACGCTGCCCGACCTGGAGGGTCATCCTGCTAGTCTCGCGCGATGGCATGGCAAGGCCGTGCTGCTGAACTTCTGGGCCAGCTGGTGCGTGCCATGCCTCAGGGAGATGCCGATGCTGGCGAAATTCCAGCGCGACCACGCGGCCGACGGCGTGCAAGTCGTCGGCGTGTCGATGGAACAGCCGCAATCGGCAGCGGCATTCCTGGAACGCGTGCCGGTCGGCTACCCCATCCTGACCGGCATCGACGCCGATCCGGTGCCCACGACGGTCTTCGGGGATACCGCGGGCTTGCTGCCGTACAGCGTGCTGATCGGCCGCGACGGGCGCGTCCTGGCAACCAAGCTGGGGCCGCTGGACGAAGGGCTGCTCGACGACTGGCTGAAGGAAGCCGCGGCTTCCAAACGGTAAACTGCGATCAACTTCGCCAAACTCCAGCGATCCGACACGTAACGCTGGACAAATCGTGAATGACAGTTCAGACTTCGCGGCTCTGCCGGCTCCGGCCGCAATAGCGTTGACAGGCCCTAGCGCGTGGCGAAGATTCTGGCCCTCCATGGCCCCAACCTCAACCTGATCGGCGAACGCGAGCCGGAGGTGTATGGCCGCACCACGCTGGCCGACATCGACGCAGCGCTGATGCACCAGGCGGAAGCGGCTGGCCATACGCTGACCAGCTATCAATCCAATGCCGAGCACGAACTGGTCGACCGGGTGCAGGCCGCCAAGCGGGACACGACCGCCTTCATCCTGATCAATCCGGCCGCCCTTACCCATACGTCGGTGGCGCTGCGCGACGCCCTGGCCGCAGTGGCGATTCCGTTCATCGAAATCCATCTTTCCAACCCGCACGCGCGCGAAGCGTTCCGCCGCCAGTCGTATTTTTCCGACCTGGCCGTGGGCGTCGTCGCCGGTTTCGGCGCGGACAGCTACCGCTACGCGTTGGACGCCGCCATCAAGCGGCTGGCCGGCGCCTGATCCCTTTCGTACACAGCGAGACCGCCATGGATCTGCGCAAAGTCAAGAAACTCATCGAACTGCTGGAAGAATCGAACCTCTCCGAACTGGAGATCAAGGAAGGCGAAGAGGTCGTCCGCCTGTCGCGTTTCCCGACGGCGGGCGTGGTTGCGCCGCAGGTGATCGCCGCGCCGGCACCCGCCACCGCACCCCTGGCGGCGATCACCCCTGCCGCAGCCGGCGCACCCGCTGCTGCCGCCGCCTCCGAGGAATCGGGCTTGCCGCCCGGAAGCGTGGTGCGTTCGCCGATGGTCGGCACCTTCTACGCCGCGGCCTCCCCCGGCGCCGAACCCTTCGTCAAGGTCGGCCAGCAGGTGAAGGTGGGCGATCCGTTGGGTGTGATCGAAGCCATGAAGATGTTCAATCAGATCGAAGCCGAGGTCGCCGGCACCGTGGTCGCCATCGTGGCCGAGAACGGCCAGGCGGTGGAGTTCGATCAACCACTGTTTGTCATTGGATAGGGACGAGGGATGAGAGACGAGCAGCGAGCCATCGCGCCTACGCCAGTACCTATCCTCGGTCGCCGCTCCTCTCCGTTCTTCGCCGTCATCCGAACTTGCCACGGCGCATCCGTCGAAGCGCCCTCACTACTCACGACTCGCCCCTATGCTTGACAAAGTTCTCATTGCCAATCGCGGCGAAATCGCGCTGCGCGTGCTGCGCGCGTGCCAGACCATGGGCATCAGGACGGTCGCGGTGCACTCCACCGCCGACAGCAACCTGAAGCACGTCGGCATGGCGGACGAATCCATCTGCATCGGCCCGGCGCCCTCCGCAAAGAGTTACCTCAACATCCCCGCGATCATCGCGGCCGCGGAAATCACAGACGCCTCGGCGATCCATCCGGGTTACGGGTTCCTTTCCGAGAACGCCGACTTCGCCGAGCAGGTCGAGCAATCGGGTTTCGTGTTCGTGGGCCCGCGCGCCGAAACCATCCGCCTGATGGGCGACAAGGTCGAAGCGATCAAGGCCATGAAGTCGGCTGGCGTACCGTGCGTGCCGGGTTCCGACGGCCCGCTCGACGACGACGCCGAACGCAACATGCGGATCGCGCGCGACATCGGCTACCCGGTGCTGATCAAGGCCGCCGGCGGTGGCGGCGGGCGCGGCATGCGCGACGTGCACACCGAAGCTCACCTCGGCAACGCGATCGCGACGACGCGTGCGGAAGCGCGCGCGGCGTTCGGCAACGACATGGTGTACATGGAGAAATTCCTGGAGAACCCGCGCCACGTGGAAATCCAGGTGCTGGCTGACGGCCAAGGTCATGCGATCCATCTGTGCGAGCGCGATTGCTCGATGCAGCGCCGCCACCAGAAGGTGGTCGAGGAAGCGCCGGCGCCCGGCATCACGCCGGAAATGCGCACCGAGATCGGCAAGATCTGCGTGGACGCCTGCCTGCGCATCGGCTACCGCGGCGCCGGCACCTTCGAGTTCCTGTTCCAGGACGGACGCTTCTATTTCATCGAGATGAACACGCGCATTCAGGTGGAGCATCCGGTGACCGAACTGATCACCGGCGTGGACCTGGTGCGCGAGCAGTTGCGGATCGCGGGCGGCGAGGCGCTGTCGATCCGGCAGGAAGACATCATCCCGCGCGGCCACGCGATCGAGTGCCGCATCAACGCGGAAGACCCCGACACCTTCATGCCGAGCCCCGGCACGGTGAAGCGGTTCGAGGCGCCGGGCGGCCCCGGCGTGCGCATCGACACCCATTTGTACGACGGTTACAGGATTCCGCCGAACTACGATTCGATGATCGGCAAGTTGATCGTGCACGGCTTCGATCGCAAGACCGCGATCGCGCGCATGCGCACCGCGCTCAGCGAAACCGTGATCGAGGGCGTCAAGACCAACCTGTCGCTGCAGCAGCGCATCATGGCCGACAGCGGCTTCAAGCACGGCGGCCGCAACATCCATTACCTCGAAAAGCGCATCCGCGAGCAGAAAGAAAAAGGCATGGGACTGGGGAGCTGACACTCGGGGATCGGGAAAACATCACAACTTTTGTCGTCATTCCGGACAAGCCCGCGCAGCGGGCGCGATCCGGAACCCAGTGTCTTTTTTTGCTCTCCGGCCAAACCAGATCCAGGGACAAGTCACTGGATTGACTCGCGCC
>DATFGL010000039.1:0-5701 GCA_035249465.1 Rhodanobacteraceae bacterium
CAGGAATGCCGCATCAAATGCGGATAGACGCGCCGCCAGATGCCCTGGGAGCGCGCGCGGCGCTTGATCGCGGCGCGTACGGCGCCGGGCGTCAACGCCTGGTCAGCGCGCCCTTGCAGGATCGGGGCGTCCGCGCCCGCGGGTTGCGAGGTCCGCAATGCGGCCAACGCTTCCAGCGCCATCCGGCCCACCGGCACGATGCGGGTCTTGTTGCCCTTGCCGGTGACGCGCAACAGGCCCTGTTCGGTGTCGAGATCGCGCCAGCGCGTCCCGCACAATTCCGACACGCGCAGGCCGCTGGAATACAGCAGCTCGAGCATCGCGCGATCGCGCAGTGCCAGCGGGTCGTCCGCCGTGATTTCGACCAGCATCGCGGCTTCGTCCACGTCCAGCACTTCCGGCAGCTTGCGCCGCACCTTGGGCGAACGCACGCCGGCCGCGGGGTTGTTCTGGATTTTTCCCTCGCGTGCGAGAAAGCGGAAAAAGCTGCGGAAGGCCGACAGCATCGCGCGCAACGACGGCGGCTCCAGGCCCCGGCGGTGTTCGTTCGCGATCAGCGTTTGCACCTGTTCGCCGCGCAATTCATTCCACGCTGCGAGGGAAAGCCCGTCTGCGAACAAGGTCAAGCTTTCCAGTGCGTGCGTGTAGTTGCGCAGCGTGCCCGGCGAATAGTGCCGCTCGATTTTCAGGTAATCCAGGAACCGCACGGTATCGGCGGCGAGGCCACTCATCTCATGCCGCCCGGTTCATTCGGTTGCGAAGCGCGCGATCGCGGCGTCCAGCGCCTGCGCGATCAGCTTCAGGAACAGCGTTCCGATGCCCGGATGGAAACGATTGGGGTCGCCGCTTCCGATCGCGAGCATGCCTTCGTTGCCGATTTTCAGCAGTGCCGCCGAGTGCACCTTGCCGGCATCGCTGCCGAACAGACGGTCGAGTTTTGCCTGCGCGAGCCTGCCGCATGCGGGTTCGCCGCGCGCGAGGAAATCCGTGAACGCCGGCAGCGCCTGTTTGCCCTCAGGCACGCAGATCAGCCAGTCCGCGCGCGGCAGGTCGGCACCGTCGCGGAACAGCACCACGCGCACCCGGTCGGAATGGAAATCCTCGTTGAGTGCGCCGACGAAACTCTTCAGCACATCCGGCAGGTTGTTGTCGCGCAGCAGGCCCACGGTCAGCGTATGCACACGCACCATCAATTGTTCGTTGTCACCCGCGATCGCCACCAGTTCGGCCAGCCTGTCATTCAGTTCACGGTTGCGCGCGCGCAGGGCTTCGAGTTGATAGGCCGCGAGCGATGCGGCGGGACCGTTTTCGCGAGGCACCACCAGCTCGTTGGCGACGTCCGGGAAATTCTCCAGGAAGCGCGGGTGTTGGCGCAGGTACTCGGCGACGTCCATCGCTTCGAGGCTTTGCTTCAGGGTCAAATCGGCCATGCTGGGCTCCGGTGGCATGCGCGCAGTTTGGTAAGTCGCGATGCCGCACGCAAGGCATCAAATGGCAAACCGTGAAGAATCGTCGCGACCAGGAACCTGTCGGTAAAGCCGTTCGCACCGAGCGTAGCGCCGAAGGCACGAAGTCGAAGTGCCATACGGTGCGGGATTTCCAGTGTTTCGACTTCGCGAAGCCGCGCTCCGCATAGCCTGTCCGGAGCGCAGCCGAAGGGCTCAACGTGAACGGTTTTGTTATTTGTGTGCAAGTTCCAAATCGGCAAGGACTGCCAATTTGAACGCCGAAGGCGGATGTGGCGAGTAGCGCAGCGGGTTATTCACGGGTCGCCGAGCCATTCGCCGTCGAAAGCGAACGCCGCCGGCCCGGTCATCCACAGCGCGTGACCGGGGCCTTTCCATGCGATGGAGAGTGCACCGCCCGGCAATTCGACGCGCACGTCGTCGCCGACGCGGCCACGGTTGCGCAAGGCGGCGACCGCCGCGCAGGCGCCGCTGCCGCAGGCCAGCGTCCAGCCGGCGCCACGCTCGTGCACCCGCAGTTTGATGTGGTGCGCGTCGATGACTTGAACAAAACCCGCATTGACGCCCCGCGGGAACCGCGGATGGGTGGTGATGCGCGGGCCCAGAGCGTCCACGCGCGGATCGCTCGCGTCGGCCACTTCCAGCACCGCGTGGGGATTGCCCATCGATAGCGCGGCAATCTCCAGGTGCGCGCCGTCAATCTCCAGCGGATAGCTGTCTGCAACCGACGGGGCGTCGAAGGGTATCCGCACGGGTTCGAATACCGGCTCGCCCATTTCCACGGTGACCATCGAGGCGTCGTCCAGCCGCATCCCGATCACGCCGGCTGGACTCTGCAGCTTCGCCATCGCGCCGGCCGCGATCACGCCCGCGCGGTGGAGCCAGGCACCGATGCAGCGTGCGCCATTGCCGCATTGTTCGGCGATCGAGCCGTCGGCATTGCGGATCGAATACGCGGCGACGCAAGCGGGGTCACGCGCGGATTCGATGATCAGCAACTGGTCAAAGCCGATGCCGGTGTGGCGATCGGCCATGGCCCGGATCGGTGCGTCGGCGGGCAACGGCGACGTGCGTGCATCCAGCACCACGAAATCGTTGCCGAGGCCGTGCATCTTGGTGAAGCGGAGGCTCACGCGCGACCCCGCGGCGTCAGCCGCCACCTGGGGAAGATGACGCCGGCGCCGCAACCGTTGCCGAGCCGGCGGGTTTGGCGGCCGGTGTCGCCGTCGCCGGCGTCGAAGAAGCGGATGCCAGCGCCGCGGGCCTGGTCGGCAGGTACAAGGGCCCCTTCTGCCCGCAGCCGGCAAGCAGTCCGAAACCAAGCAACAGCAGTGGTGCGGCAAAGTGGCGGTGGCGCATGCGTGCAGCCCAAGAAGGTGATGGACGAGTATAAGGCCCCGGAAACGTGTGTAACCCGTCGCCGAGGTGCGGCCAGCATTCGGCACCACATCCTGTCCAGAAAGCACCCAGGTCAGGGCGCTCCGTGGACCAGTGTTTTCACGTAACGCCAGCCGTCCGCACCGTCCTCGTAGAACCCCGGAAGGTGTGCGACCCGGGTGTATCCGCGCCGCTCGTACAGCGCGATTGCTGACGGGTTGTCGCTGCGCACCTCGAGGCGCATCGACGTGCAGCCGCGTGCACGGGCGTCGGCTTCCGCCGCGGTCAGGAGCGCGCCGCCGAGGCCCGTTCCGCGCGCATGGGTGCCGACCGCCAGCGAATACAGGCGCGCGGCGTGCGCGTTGCGGCGGTAGAACACCACGGCCGCGGCGTCGACGCCGCCGGTCGTACCGCTCACGAAAACCGCCGCCCTGCCGCTGCCGATGTGGCGGCGCCACTGCGCGCGGCTGATGCGGTCACTGTCGAAGGTGGCTTCTTCCAGCGCAAGCAGCGCGTCAACGTCGGCACGGGTGGCGCGGCGGATTGGGGGGTCGGTTCGGGTGCCCGGCATGGGTGCAAGCGTGGCGCGGCGGCTTGCGGCGCGCAAGAGAACTTCTGAAGAACCGTCACGAGCGAAGGCAGATTGCGTGACGCCGACTGCATCGGCAGGATTGCCGATGCGAACACTGCAGGCGGCCCGCAGGGCTGGCCACATGGATGTGGCCAGTAGCGCAGCAGGTTATTCAGGGGTTCGAGCCTGAATCACCGCCTGCCCGGTCGCGGCAACCCCTTGCGTTCGGCACGCGCGGTGCCGACACTGCGCCCTTTCAGGCGCCGCCGACGTGTGGTCATGGCGTCCGGGCCGAATCAGGAAGATCGCAATGAGCCGTCTGGCCATCGTCGTCGAAAAAGCATCAGATTGGGGTTCCTACTACCCCTCTGACAACGTCGTCACCGCGATGCAGTACCTGCGCGAGCCGCTCGGCGGCGACGAGCGCACCCACGTCATCAACCTGTGCCGCAGTTACAAGTATCTCGGCGTCGGCCACTATGTTTCGTTGCTGGGGGAGGCGCGTGGACATCGCGTGATTCCGTCGGTGCGCACGATCAGCGACCTGCGCAAGCGCGCGCTGTACAACCTCGACGTGGAGGATCTCAACCAGAAGCTCACGCATTTCCTTCCGGCGGGCGGCCAGGACACCACCGACCTCGGCATCCTGGTTTATTTCGGCGTGACTTCGTATCCCGCGCTGCAGGATCTGGCGCGGCAGGTGTTCGAGACGTTCCCGTGCCCGCTGTTGCGCATCGAGTTCGAGCGCGACCGCGTGTGGCAGATCAGCGCGATCAAGCCGGTCGGGCTGCATACGCTGGATGACGCCCAGGAAGACGCGTTCGCGCAGGCGCTGGATGCGTTCTCCAAGCGCCTGTGGCGCAAGCCGCGCACGCGCAAGCCGTCGCGCTACGACCTCGCGATGCTGGTCAACCCCAAGGAGGCGATGCCGCCCTCGAACGCGCGTGCACTGAAACAGTTCATCACCGCCGGCCGGGATCTCGGCATCGAAGTCGATCCCATCCAGAAGAACGACTACCCGCGCCTGGCCGAATACGACGGGCTGTTCATCCGCGAAACCACCGCGCCGGACGACCACACCTACCGGTTCGCGCACAAGGCCGAACGCGAAGGCATGGTGGTGATCGACGATCCGACCTCGATCCTCCGGTGCACCAACAAGATCTATCTGAACGACCTGCTGCGCGCGCACAAGATCGCGGTGCCGCGTTCGGAGGTGCTGTATCGCGAGGACTCGAAACAGCTGCGCGAGTTGCCGGAAAAGCTCGGCTTCCCGCTGGTGCTGAAGATTCCCGATGGCTCCTTTTCGCGCGGCGTGATCAAGGTCGACGATCTGGAACAATTGGCCAAGGCGGCAACGCATCTGTTCCAGAGCACGGCGTTGCTGATCGCGCAGGAATTCCTTTACACCGAGTTCGACTGGCGCATCGGCGTGCTCAACCGCAAGGCGCTGTACGCCTGCAAATACTTCATGTCGCGCGGCCATTGGCAAATCTACAACCACAGCGCGCGCGGCAGTGCCCGTTCCGGCGGTTTCGAGTGCCTGAAGATCGATGAGGCGCCGGCGGACGTGATCAAGCTGGCGCTGCGCGGCGCGGCGGCGATCGGCAACGGCCTGTACGGTGTGGACATCAAGCAGACCCACGACCGCACGGTACTGATCGAGGTGAACGACAACCCTTCCATCGACGCCGGCGTGGAAGATGCCGAACTGGGCGACGAGCTTTACCGCCGCGTGATGCACGAGTTGTTGCGGCGGATGGAGGCCAAAAGGAACGGCGTCGCGGCCTGACGAAGCATCATCCGACCTGCTGCGCTACTGGCCACATCCATGTGGCCAGCCCTGCGGGCCGCCTGCGGCGTTCAGATCGGCAATCCTGCCGATCCAGTCGGCGTCCCGCAATCCGCCTTCGCTCGCGACGGTCCTATGCCGCTTCGCTGCACGATGTCTGGCGTGCACTCGCAGCTCTGGCCAGGAGCAGCAGGTATTACGTTCGTGAGTTCGTGGAGTCCACCTCGGCCTTCCGTGGCCTGACTTTTCACGACAGCCGCTCCACATGAAGCGTCATGGGCTGTGAAATTCCGAGGGTCGAAATGCCGTGCGCCGTGCGCTCAAGCGCCTTCCCAGGAGCAGCAGGCATGGCGCCACGAGCAGCCAGAACGCGGGTGTCCACCCTAGCGTCGCATCGCGCCACGGCAGCGGCGTCAAACCGAACAACACCACGCCACAGGCGAGCCAGGTCGCGGCCGCGAGCGTGAGAACGTCATGCGGAGGGGGCGATTCGGA
>DATFGL010000040.1:0-12758 GCA_035249465.1 Rhodanobacteraceae bacterium
GTCGACGGAATGCGCCTTCAACTGGTACTCGTTGAGCGCCGCCTGCGCATCCTCCAGCCGCTGCTTCACCACCGGCAGTTGCTTGTTGACGAACTTCAGGCTGTTGGCGGCCTGCGCCGAGTTGCGCCCCACGTTCTGGGCAAGGTACGCCTTGGTGACCTGGTCGAGTACCGCGACGGCGTTCTGCGGGTTGTCGCTGTCGTAACTCAGCTCGATGACATTGGCGCCTTGCGATGCCTGTTTCGCCTTGATGGCGTTCTTCAGGCGGTGGATGGTCGTCATCTCGTAGTTGCGGGTGACGTGGAAACGCATGCCGGGGTTGGCCTGCAGGCTCCCCACCACCATCGTCACGCCCGAACCTTTCGCCACTTCGCCGACCGTTCCGTGCAGCAGCGGCCTGCCGCGCACGAACGGAATGACGCTGTCCAGCCAAAGCGTGTAGGCGTCGTCCTTGCCCGCAACCAGCGTCATCTTCCTGCCCAGCAGGTCATTCGGGACGTCGAGCTGGCGCACATCCAGGTGCGAACCGCCCCAGTTGTAACCGGCGAGCCCGAGCCACGGCTTGGCGACCTCGCCGGGTGCGGCGGGTGTGTACTGACGCGCGATCACGCTGCCGATCACCGGTATCTGGTAGTTGCCGATCACGGTATTCAGGTCGAGGTTGTCGACCGCGGGCTCGAGCACCGATTCCGCGGTGAGGATGGAAAGCGCGTCGGTGGATTCCGGGTTCGACGCGCCCACCGCCTCCGCGACGGCGGTCAGGCCCGGCAGGGTAGGCGACTGCTCGACCTGGACCATCGCATTGGCCTGGTAAACGGGTGTCGCAATCAGGACGTAACCGAGGGCAATCACGAAGAACGCCGCCGTGACCCCGACGATCAGCCGCTTGTGGTCCAGGAGCGTGCCGAGGAGTGCCCGCAGGTCGAGTTCGTCCTCGGGGCGCATGTCGAATCCACCCGCACGTGGACTCGCAATGGTCATCACCTTGTTCATGGGGCTCCTGTCCCGTGGAAGAAACATCTGCCTGGAGAAAATCGCCGATTCGGCGCCGCCGATTGCCGGCCCGCCGATCCACGTGATTCGATGCCTTGCATGCGAGATGCGACACCGTCCGGGAGGTTTACTCTTCCACCGTGTGAGTGGTGAAAATGGCTGTTGGTGATCCGGTTAAATATTCGAAAACGGATCGTGATATGTCGGTATTGAACCTTCCTGAAACGTGAGCCGGTTGCACCGCGGGTCATGTGCAGCACGTGATGGTCGAAGCGACCACCACCGCGTCGCGCAAGGGTTAGGACCGTCGAGTGTAGACCGCTTCATGAAGGCCGGCGTGCGCTTTGCGACGGTTCGCGCACCTCGGTGCGATGCGCATTCAGTGGTTCGTCAGCATTCGGCGGACCGTCGTGTTGTGCATGTACGTGGGAAAAGGAACGACGTCGATTCGATCCAATCCCTTAGCGTTCATGTTTCTGGATGATTCATTCAGGTGAATAATCCATAAAGATGCAATGAATAAGGCATAAATAAATGCTTCGCTAATCACATGAACAAGCCGGGTGGACAAGCGCCCCACGGGATGACCATACTCCGGGCCCGGCGTCAAAATGATGCCGGTACAGGGACCGGAACAGCCACAGGAGCACGCGAGCCATGATGGACATGTCGGATGCGCGTCGATCTTCATCGGCAACGGCCGTGGATGCGCGGCGCCTTGCCCGCGGCATCCAAATCGCCACCTGCGCGATGGCACTGGCGGGTTTGGCGGGCTGCGCCGTCGCGCCCGGCCAGACCATGGGCGTGCGCGGCGACAACGACTACGTGCAGCTCGTTCCGATCACGCCGCAACTGGTGACCACGCAACAGGCGGCGACCGCAGAGCCCGTCATTCCGCCCGCGTTGCTCGACTATCACCCGCAGTCGTACCACATCGGTCCCGGCGACACGTTGTACATCACCGTGTGGGATCATCCCGAGCTGACCTCGCCTGCGGGTTCGCAGCAGGAGAGCCAGGCCAACGGCCGCCTGGTGCGGCCGGACGGAACGCTTTACTACCCCTACATCGGGCAGATGAAAGTCGCTGGCATGACCATCGAGCAGGCGCGCCAGACGCTCGCCTCCAGGCTGGCGCACTGGATCAAGGACCCGATGGTGGACATCAGCGTCGCCAACTACGCCAGCCAGCATGTCGTGCTCGAGGGCGCGCTGGTGAAGTCAGGCGCACAGTCCCTTACCACGGTGCCCATGACGCTGGGCGAAGCGATCGCCAACGCGGGCGTGGACAACCAGAACGCCAATCTCGCCGACGTGGTGCTGACGCGCGGCGACCAGACTTACCACCTCGACATGAGCGGCTATGCGGGAAAGGGTGGACCCGCCGGGAAAATCTATCTGCAAGGCGGCGATCGCGTGCTGGTGCCCTACAACGATCGCCAGAAGGTGTATGTGATGGGCGAAGTCACCCGCCCGCAAGCGCTGCGCTTCAAGACCGCGGACATCACGCTCACCCAGGCCATCGGCGATGCCGGCGGTTTCAACGAGGTCACTTCCCAGGGAATGATTTATGTCGTGCGTGGAGCGTTCGACAAGAATGGCCACCAGACGCAACGCCCGACGGTCTATGAGCTCGATTTGAAATCGCCGACCGCATTCGCGCTGGCCGACGGTTTCGACGTGAAGCCGGGCGACGTGGTGTTCGCGTCCGCTGCGGGTGTCACCCGCTGGAACCGCTTCCTCAGCCAGTTGTTGCCGCTCACCAGCGCGTTGAGTGCGGCGGCGTCGAGCAACTACTACATCAACACCACGAAGTAGGACATTCCGAACCGCAAAACAGGGGGCCAGGCGGCACCCTGTTTTGTGCGTGGTCAGGCGTACGCGTCATTCCGCGTGTTGCGTGGCCGGAACGTCGTCACTCCTGTCCTTCACGTATTGCGTGAACAGTTCGTGGATGCGGCGGTACTCGTCGTACCAGTCGTCGGCGTGTTCGAAGGCGTGGCGATCCATCGGATACAGCGACATCCAGAAATTGTCCTTGTGCAACTCGATGAAACGCTGGTACAGGCGGATGGTGTCGCCCGGCATCACGTTGTTGTCGATGAGGCCGTGGTTCATCAGCAGCGGGTCCGCGAGGTTCTTCGCGTATTCGATCGGCGAGGAAACCTTGTACGCCTCCGGATCGAGCTGCGGCGTGTTGAGGATGTCCGACGTGTAACCGTCGTCGTAGCTGGTCCAGTCCGACGGCGCGCGTTGCGCCGCGCCCGCCGCGAACTCGCCCGGCGCGGTCAACAGCGCCATCTCGGTGAGGAAGCCGCCGTAGGAACCTCCGTATACGCCGACGCGCTTCGGATCGACATGATGGTTCTTCACCAGCCACGCCTTGCCGTCCAGCAGGTCCTCGATTTCCGGATGGCCCATGTGACGGTAGATCGCGTCGCGCCAATCGCGGCCGTAGCCGGCCGAGCCGCGGTAATCCATGTCCAGCACCACGTAGCCTTCCTGCGTCAGCAGGTTGTTGAACATCTGCTCACGGAAGTAATACGACCAGTTCTTCTCCACGTCCTGCAGGTAGCCGGCGCCGTGCACGAAGAACACCGCGGGGTGCGTGTGCGACGTGTCGTAGCCGACGGGCTGGTAATACTTGGCCCAGACGCCGAAACGGCCGTGGCTGCTGGGCACCTTCACGAACTGCGGTTCCACCCACGTGGACGACAGCGCCTTGTATTCCGGCGTGCGGGTGTCGGTGAGTTCACGCACGTTGCCGCCGTTTGCGTCCACCACCGCGAGCTGCGGCGGGACATAGGCGCTGGAATGCAGCACCGCGAGCTTCGAACCGTCGGGCGAGAGCACGAAGTCGTCCATGCCTTCGAAGTGCGTCACTTGTTCCAGCGCACCGCCCGCCACCGGCACGCGATACACGTCGTAGTCATACGGCGCCTGTTTGTTGGAACGCACGTAAAACCATTTGCCGTCCGGCGACACCACCGGCGTGGAAACTTCGAAGCCGGTGCCGGTTAGCGCGCGCGCCTTGCCGTCCAGCGGTTTCACGAACAACTGCGCCCAGCCCGAGCCTTCCGATTCGAACCACAGCGTGCGGTTGTCGGGTAGCCAGCCCAGCGCGTTGAAGCTCCAGTTGATCCAGGCGGGGTCGGTCAGGCGGTTCTGCGTGACCAGTTTGTGATCGGCAAAATCGACGGATTCGATCCAGCGGTCCTTGTGATCGTTGGCGACCAGCTCCACCGCGAGCTGGCTGCCGTCCGCGCTCCACACGATCGCGGGATAACCCGATTCGCCGACCGCGACGAAGTTGATCGATACGGGGCGCGTCCTGGGCGCTGCCAGCGCGGCGGCCTCATCGTCATGGCCTTGCTTCTTCAGTTGCACGATGCGCTTCGCGCGCAACGCGTGAAGCGGATCGTCGTGGATGCCCGGTAAATCGTTTACCGAGAGCGGGTATTGCCTGTGCGCCTGCAGGTCCAGCAGCAACAGCGACTGCGGTGCCGGATCGTTGTGGCCGACGTAGGTGCGCGCGTTTTCGGTTTCCGGATAGCCGGAATCGTTGACGTAATGCACCACCACCGGGCGCTTGCCGCGCTGGTACGACTTCGGCACCGTCACCACCAGCAGCCAGCGCGCGTTCGGCGACAGCGAAGTCATCACCACCCGCAGCTTGTCGCCGAGGTAGAACGGCGCCGCGGCGCGCGCGGGGTTTTCCGCATCCAGCTTGTCGTTGCGTTCGCGTACGGCGTCCTTGTCGGCCTTGATCGAACGCAGGGTCGAGAACAGGCTGAGCTGCAGGCGCTCCATCTGGTCGGGCTTGGCATCGGCGGGGTTGTCTTCCATCTTCAGCGTCGCCGCGGGCGCAACCACGCCCGTCGACGCATTCCAGACGAACCATTCGTTGGCCTGGTTCCAACTGACCAGGTTGCCGTCCGCGGAAATCTGCAGGCCGAACTTGCCAGTGCCGTCGCGGGTGACTTGGCGGGTGGTTCCGCCGGCGACGTCGCGCACGAACACATCGTTGTGGCGTATGAATGTTGCGCGGTCGCGCGCGCGATCGAATACCGCGGGACCGTCCGCGCCGGCCAGTTCGGCGTCGCTCAGCTTGGCCGGCGGGCCGCCATTCGCTGAGGCGCGGTGCAAATCGCGGATCGACGAGCCCTCGCGCTTCAATTTGAAGTAGACGCTGCGGCCATCCACGCTCCAGTATTCGTCCTCCACCGGTGGTCCGATCCAGTCGGGATCGGCCATGATCTGTTCGAGCGTGAGCTTCTGCGCCGTGTTGGCGGGGGAAGCGGACGCCGCATCCTGCGGCGCCGCGGCGAAGGCGCCCGCACTCACCATAAGACAAACCAGACCCGCAACGGCGATGCGATTCATGGACGTGACCCCGAACAAAAGAGCGAAGCGTAGCCACACGCGATTCGCACGCGCAAGCGCCAAAGGTCCCGGCGGTGCGGCTGCCCGGTCACATGGCGCCGCGCGCGCGCCGGCGTTACCCTGCATCGACTTCCGCCGCCATTCGGAGCAGCCATGTCCGGTTTCCGCATCCTGGCCGGTTTGGGTATCGGATTACTGTCCAGCATCGCGTGCGCGCAGACGACCGCGCCGGCAACCGGTGCCGGATTGGACCAGTCGCTGATCGACACCCGCCACGAGGGCCCCGCGTTGCCGCCGCCGACCGCGAAGCACGGCGTTACCGAAACCTTCTTCGGCGGCGTGGTGCCCGATCCGTATCGTTGGCTGGAAGACGCCGATGCGCCCGCAGTGAAGCAGTGGATCACGGCGCAGAACGCGTACACCGAAAAGGTGATGGATGGTTTCAGGGACGCCAAGGCGCTCGCGAAACGCGTGGGTGAACTGGCGCTGACCTCCACCCAGCGATTCGGTCCCACAATCGTGGGTGACACCTTGTTCTACATGCGCCAGACCCCGCCGCAAGCGCAGGCGGTACTGGTGGCCCAGGCGTGGCCGAACGGCAAGGAGCGCGTACTGGTCGATCCGAATGCCGCGCACGGCAGCGTCGCGATCACCGATTACTGGCCGTCACCCGACGGGAAATACGTGGCCTACGGCACCGCCGAAGGCGGCAACGAGGAAACCACGATCCGTTTCATCGATGTCGCGACGGGCAAGACGCTGCCCGACGAGCTGCCGCACGCGGGCGGCGGCACCACACCGCAAGCACTGGTGTGGGATGCGGACGGCAAGGGCGTCACCTATGTGCGCCTGCCTTCGGGCGTGCCGGCCGATCAATCGCAGTTCAACGCCGCGCTGTACCACCACGCGCTCGGTAGCGACGCGAAGGGCGACGCGTTGGCATTCGGCAAGGGCTTGTCGAAGGTGGCCGAGTACACGCTGCTCGGCTCCGCGGATGGCGCGCATGCCGCCGCGCTGGTGCATGCGGGCGATGGCGCGCCGGACGCGGTCTATCTGCGTCATGGCAACGGACCGTGGAAGCTCGCGCTCGGCACCCAGGCGAATGTGCGCGCCGCGTCGGAAGTGAACCAGGGTGCGGCATGGGATGGCGATCGCCTGCTGATGATCGCGTATCAGGGCGCGCCGCGTGGCAAATTGCTGGCGCTGGATGCGAACGGCAAGTCCACGTTGCTGGTGCCACAGTTGCAGCGCGACTGGGCGATGCACTCGGTCGCGCCGATCAAGGGTGGCTTCCTGATCACCGAGGTGCGCGGTCCCGATTGGCGCGTGCAGCAGCATTCCAGCGACGGGAAATTCGTGCGCACCGTGGCGCTGCCGAAAACCGGCATCGGCGTGGGAACGATCGCCAGCAGCGCGAATTCCGCGCGCGCCCTGATCACCTATTCGGGCTGGACGATTCCCTCACGCTGGGCGGAGTACGACGCGACGCGCGGGACGCTCAAGACGGTATTCGAAGTAAAACCTGCAGCCGACTATTCGAAGGTCGTGACGTACCGGCTGGACGCGACTTCCAAGGACGGCACGAAGATCCCCGTCACCGTGATCGCGATGCAGGGCGTGACGCCGAACGGCGTGCGCCCGGCGATCCTGTACGGCTACGGTGGATTCGGCATCGCCACTGCACCGCGTTTCCTCGGATCGAACCTGGCGTGGCTGGAGCGCGGCGGCGTGTACGCGGTCGCCAACATTCGCGGTGGAGGTGAATTCGGCGAGGGCTGGCACGCCGACGGCATGCTCGGCAAGAAGCAGAACGTGTTCGATGATTTCCACGCCGCGGCGCAGGTGCTGGTGCGACGGCATTGGACCGATCCCGGGCACCTCGGCATCCTCGGTGGTTCCAACGGCGGCCTGCTGATGGGCGCCGCGCTGACGCAGCATCCGTCGGAATACCGCGCGGTGGTGTCGCTGGTCGGCATCTACGACATGCTGCGTGTCGAGTTGTGGCCGAACGGCCAGTACAATATTTCGGAATACGGCACGGTGAAGAAAAAGCCCGGCTTCGAATGGCTGCGTGCGTACTCGCCGCTGCAGAACGTGAAACCGGATACCGCGTATCCGGCGGTGCTGCTGATCACCGGTGTCAACGATCCGCGCGTCGCGCCATGGCAATCGCGCAAGTTCGCGGCAGCCCTGCAGGCGGCGACCACGTCGCAGGATCCGGTGCTGCTGCTGACGCGGATGAATGAAGGTCACGGCGTCACCGCATCCTTCAGCCAGCGCGTCGGCAATGCCGCGGCGGTCATGGCGTTCTTTGCGCAGGAACTGGGTCTTGGGAACCCCTGAATAAGCTACTGCGCTCGGCATCTTGCGCGCCGGCGGTGCCCGACTGCGGAGGCAGGATGCCGGAGCGAACATTCGCGTAGCGAATGGCCCGAAGGGCGAGCCGCGGACGCGGCGAGTCAATGCTCATGTACTGACGTGTACACTCCGCTTCCTGCGCTCCGGCGACGTGCAACCACGGAGCTCTTTCGCCATGGATGGCGTTGTTCGCTCGCTACGCTTCTTCAGGGCTTCCTTCTGTGCAATTGGAATGTGTCGAACACGAAACCACGGCCAATCCGCGCCATGCAGTGATCTGGCTGCACGGACTCGGCGCCGACGGCAACGACTTCGTACCGATCCTGCCACAGTTGGTGCGGCCGGAATGGCCGGCGTTGCGCTTCGTGTTTCCGCATGCGCCGGTGCGGCCGATCTCGCTCAACGGCGGCTTACCGATGCGCGCGTGGTACGACATCGCGGGGTTCGATCTCGCGCAGCGGCAGGATGAGGCCGGCATCCGCGCATCGATCGATGAAGTCGAAAGATTGATCGCACGCGAAATCGCGCGCGGCGTGCCGGTCGCGAACATCGTGCTGACGGGTTTTTCGCAGGGCGGCGCGATCGCGCTCACGGCCGGCTTGCGGCATGCCCGAGCGCTCGCGGCCATCGTGGCGCTGTCCACCTATCTTCCGATCGCCGGGGTCACGGCGGACGAACGCAGCACCGCGAATGCCGCGACGCCGATCTTCATGGGCCATGGTGCGTTCGATCCGGTCGTCCCCCAATACCTGGGCGAGCGTTCGCGCGACCAGCTGCGCGGGTGGGGATACCGCGTCGATTGGCGCAGCTATCCGATGGCGCACCAGGTCTGCCCGCAGGAGATCGCGGACTTGGCAGAATTTCTGACCATGCATCTGGGCAGGATGAGCGGGCTGTCGTGAGAAGTCAGGCCACGGAAGGCCGTTCTGGTCTTCGGTGACCTCGGGAGGCAGGGTGAGTGGAACAATCCGGTGATACCGCGATCAGGGACGATCGCAGAAAAAACGCCGCCGCCGTGCTGCCGGATTTCTGCAGCGCGGCTTCCGTCTTCACGCTGGTCGTCGTCGCCGAACTGGTGGTGGTGATCGATGCGTTGGCGCCGGACGCGCGCATGCAGTGGCGTGGTTTCGCGACCGCAACGGCATTCGTGGTATGGCTGGCGCTGCTGGCCTCGCTGTTGCTGTGCCGGCTGAAACCGTTGCTGATCCGTTGGCCGCGCGCGTTCGCGTGGCCACTCGCGTGGTGCGCGCTGGTTGCGCTGGTGGCCGCGGCCAGCGCGGTGGTGGCGTGGCTGGACCACGCGCTCGGTACCACGCTGACCCCCGCATCGGCGCCGCGGTTCGTGTCCGGCAACACCATCCTTGCCGCGCTGCTGGGTGCGGCGTTGCTGCGTTATTTCTACGTGCTGGCGGAATGGCGCGCGCGGCTGGCAGCGGTGGCGCGCGCGCAATTCGATGCCTTGCAGGCGCGCATCCGCCCGCACTTTTTGTACAACAGCATGAACACCGTCGCGGCGCTGGTACGGGCCGACCCGGATGCGGCCGAGCGCACGGTCGAAGACTTGTCCGAATTGTTCCGCGCCTCGCTGGGCGCGGGCGACAAGCCCACCACGCTGGGCGCCGAACTCGGCCTGATCGATCGCTACCTCGCGATCGAGCAACTGCGGCTTGGCGACCGCCTCAACGTGGAACGCGACCTGGTCGATCTGCCGGCCGGCATGGAAATCCCCGCGCTGCTGCTGCAGCCACTGGTCGAGAATGCCGTTTACCACGGCATCCAGCCGCGCCGCGACGGTGGCACCTTGCGCATCGCCGCCCGGCGCGTCGCCGGCAGCGTCGAAATAGAAATCGCCAATCCGTTGCCAGATATCTCGGCGCCGGTGCGTAGTGGCCACGGGCTCGACAACGTGCGCCGCCGCATCGCCTACCACTTCGGTGAACGTGGCGCGCTGGAAACCCGCAACCGCGATGGCGAATTCCGCGTGCTGGTGAGGTTGCCGTGCGCATCCTGATAGCCGACGACGAGCCGCTGGCACGGGCGCGGCTCGCCGCCTTGTTGCGCGACTGCGAAGGCGCCGAGGTCGTGGCCAGTGTCGGCGACGGCGAGGCGGCGCTGGCGGCCTGCGCGCAGCATCGGCCCGAGTTGCTGCTGCTGGACATCGCCATGCCCGGCCTCGACGGCATCGGCGTCGCGCGCCGGCTCGCGGCGCTGCCTGACCCGCCGCAACTGGTGTTCTGCACGGCTTACGAGGAACACGCCCTGGCGGCCTATGAATTGCGCGCGGCCGATTATTTGTTGAAACCGGTACGGATCGAACGCCTGCGCGAAGCGCTGGCACGCGCGCGGGCCCTGCGCCGCCGCGCGCCTTCCGCGGCCGCAACGCTGCTGGCGCAGGTGCATGGCGCGCCGCTCAGGGTTTCCCTCGACGAGGTGTTGTACCTGACCGCCGACGACAAGTACGTCACGCTGCATCGCGCCGCGGGCGACCTGTTGAGCGAACAATCGCTGAAGGCGATCGAGGAAATGTTTCCCGAGCGTTTCGTGCGTGTGCACCGCGCCTGCCTGATTCCGCTCGAACGCCTTCTCGGCCTGCATCGCGATCCCGATGGCACGGTGCGCGCGTTGATCGCGGGCAGCGCTGCGAGCCCCGAAGTCAGCCGCCGCAATCTGCCGACCGTGCGGCGGTTGCTACGAGGCGGGCAGGACTGACATTTCGCGTGCCGGTTGACACCTTCGTCCGCGGGCGGCTAGCGTGCGCGAGCCGGTGCCGCAGGGGCGGCTTGGATCACAGGGGAGCGCTGCATGCAGTCGTGGACACGGCTCGCCGCCATGTTGGTGGTGTGCATCGCGCTGGCTGCGTGCCAGCGCGCACCGGACCTGAGCAAGCTGGGCTCGCCCGCGCATCGGCTGGTCGGGCATTGGGCGACCAGTGACGGCAGCGAGGAATTCTTCGCCCCGGTGGGTACCTCGGGAAATGGCGAGTTCACCGCGATGCAGTCGGGCGGCAAGCCGGCGCAGCAACGCTATCGCCTCGTGGATGAGGATCCGGCCACCCAGACCGTCCACATCGCCATGCTCGACACGAACGGCACGGCCGGCGAGCCGCGCACGATCACGCTTTCCGCGGACGGCGAATCCGCCACGGTGACGCAGGGGAATTCGTCGGTCGCGCTGGCCCTCGCGCGCATGGACGATGCCGCGACACCTGAAGAATCGCGTTATGTGTTGCCGCTCCCGCCGGCCGCCACTGCGCCGTCCCGCGACGCGCGCTACGCCGGAACGCGCAGCGACAATCCGCCGGTCAATCCTTCTTTCGGCCCACCCACCAATGCGCCGGACGGCGTGTACCGTTACGTGCTTATCGGATACGACGGCATGACGCCGCTGTATGCGTGGAAGCGGGTTTCGGATACCTCAGGCCACCACATCGACGACAACGCCGTCGCCTATTCGCGCGGCATGGCACGCCACCACGACTACGTGATCTGGCTGCACGCGGTCGCGTTCGCGATCCTGATGGTCACGACCTTGCTGTTCCGCAAGAACATCGACGAGAAAATCCTGCTGGGCGGTTGGGCCGCCGCAGCCGTGATCGGCCTGCTGGGCGTGTTCGCGTTCAACCTGCCGATCATTGCCGGCTTGGTGGAAGTCACCATCGCATTCGTACTGCTGGTGCGCGGGCTGTTTCCGAAGTCGGACATGCTGGCCTAAAGTGCTGCGTCCCGGCCTGCGCCGGGACGATCGCAATATCAGGGCAGCAACACGAAGTGCGTGATCGATTGCGCTACTTCGCGCGGTTTTTCCATGATCGACATGTGCCCGCAGTCGTTGAGTTCGGTGACACCGATGTTGGGCACGTGGATGAGGCCCTTGCGGATGGCGTCCAGCGCGGACACGTCGATGATCTGGTCCTGCATGCACCAGACGGCGAGGGTGGGCGCGGTGATGTCGGGCAACTCCGCGGCCAGCGCGTCGCGTTCGTCCGGTGCGGTGATCTCGCGCAGCACCTTGTCATCGAAGGCGCGCTCGCCCTTCGATTTGTCCACGAATACGTCCTGGATGCGCGCGGGCACCGACGGTGGATGGGAGAACAGCAGCGATTCGAGATGCCTGAATTGTGAGCGATCGTCGATGTCGAATGGATTCCTGCCGGCTTTCAATTCACGCACGAAGGCGTTTTCCTTGAACGGCACCCCGGCCGAATCGACCAGCACCAGCGCGGCGACCTCCTTCGGATATTTCGCGGCGTACATGCCGGCGATTGCCCCGCCCATCGAGTGTCCGGCCAATGCGAATTCATCGAGGTGCAGCGCCGCGATGAATCCGTGCAGGCGGTCGACCTGCGCGGCGTAGCCGTAGCTCGCGTCCGGCAGCCGCGTCGAGGCACCCCAGCCCGGCAGGTCCGGAATGATGACCCGGAAATTGCCGGTGAGGTAGCGCGCAGCCAGCAACCAGTCCGCGTAGGTGCCGCCGTAGCCGTGCAGCAGCACCAGCGGCGGTCCGTTCTCCTTGCCGCCTTCGAGATACACCCAGCGCGTGTCGCCAACCTGCACCGATTGCTGGTGCAGGCCATCGCGCCATGCCTGCCACGCGACCGCGCCGCGCAACACGACCCTGGGCGCGATGAAATACACGCCGAGCCCGATCACCGCCAGCGCGATCGCCACGCCGCCCAGGATTTTCAGGCGCCATGCGAACCGCGCCAGCAGCACGTCGCGGGTGGGATGGTTCGACATGCGCGTCAATCCCTGTTCGCGTCGCCCCTGGCTTCAGCCGCGCGGGTCTTCGCGAACAGCCGCTCCACCGCCATCTGCGTCAGCGGGTGGTAGCCGTTCTTCGCTTCCGCGTACACCTTTTCGGCGTAGGCGAAACCCTCCGGCGTCTGCACGAACGCCTTGTACACCGGCATCGTGAGGTACAAACGGCCGATGCGCGTCACGTGCTTGGCGGCGGCCGGCCACACGCCCTTGTCGCCGGCCGCGATCGCATGCACGTACCAGCGCATGCCGATCTCGGCGTTGGGCGTG
>DATFGL010000041.1:0-2968 GCA_035249465.1 Rhodanobacteraceae bacterium
CGCGCTGGTGTGGCGAGTGAAGCTGGCCGAAGTGATCGCGATGGAATGCGCGCCGACCGGCGCCGCGTTTACTTTCATCACACTGGTCACCGGCTCGCTTTGGGGCAAGCCGATGTGGGGCACCTGGTGGACCTGGGATGCGCGGCTGACCTCCGAACTGGTATTGCTGTTCCTCTACTTCGGCGTGATTGGCCTGTACCACGCTTTCGAGGATCACCGCCGCGGCGCACGCGCCGCTTCGCTGCTGGCGCTGGTCGGCATCGTGAACCTGCCGATCGTGCACTACTCGGTGCAATGGTGGAACACGCTGCACCAGGGAACCACCGTGAACTTTCTTGATCCTGCGCGCTCCTCGATCGCACCGGCGATGTTGTGGCCGCTGCTGGTGATGGCGCTGGCGACACACCTGTATTTCTTCGCGAGCCTGCTGGGCCGCACGCGTACCGGCCTGCTGTCACTGGAAAGCGGCAAGCAGTGGGTGCGCGCACTGGTCGGCGGACAACCCGCGCAGACGACGGGGGCACCTACCTGACATGGCTCACTGGTTTGCAATGGGCGGTTACGCCGTCTACGTCTGGCCCGCGTTCGCGGTGTTCTTCGTCGTGCTGGCATGGGACTGGTTCGCGCCCGCACTGCGTCGGCGCCGTATCACACGCGAGCTGCGCGGCAAGCTCGCGCGCGAGCGCACCCGCAACGCGCGCGCGGCGCGCGCAGAGGCATCGACATGAATCCGGTTCGCAAGCGGCGATTGACCATCACGTTGCTGATCCTCGGCGCGGTCGGCGCCGCGACCGTGCTGTCGGTGTTCGCGCTGCAGAAGAACATGACATATCTCTACTCGCCCACGGAAGTCGATGCGGGCGAGGCACCGGGCGCTCATCCGTTCCGGCTGGGCGGTATCGTCGAGGAAGGCAGCGTACATCGGGTGCCCGGCACGTTGACCACCGACTTCGTGATCACCGACCGCTTCCAGAGCATCCCGGTGACCTATACCGGCATCCTTCCCGACCTGTTCCGCGTGGGACAGAGCACCATCACCACCGGTTCGATGAAAGATGGCAAGTTCGTCGCGACCCAGGTGCTGGCCAAGCACGATGAAACCTACATGCCGCCACAGGTGGAGCAGGCGATCGCGAAGGCCGAGAAGGAACATCGCGTTCCGAAGACCGCCCAAGGCGGGGGTGCGCCGTGAACCCGGAACTCGGCCAGGTTGCGCTGATCCTCGCGCTGGTGTTGTCGGCGCTGCAGTGCGCGCTGCCGATCGTCGGCGCGTGGCGCGGCAGCAAGCCGTTGATGGCGACGGCGCCTACATTGGCGATCGGTCAGGCGGTGTTCGTCGCGATGGCGTTCGGCATCCTGATGTGGTCATTCTGGATCAACGATTTCTCGGTCGCATACGTCGCGCAGAATTCCAACCTGTCGTTGCCGTGGTTCTACAAACTTTCTGCGGTGTGGGGCGCGCACGAAGGCTCGCTGCTGCTGTGGATGTTGATCCTCAACGGCTGGACGGTGGCGCTGGTCATCTTCGGCGGCAAACTGCCCGAAGCGTTCTTCTCGCGTGTGATCGGCGTGCTCGGATTCGTGGCGTTCGGGTTCCTGCTGTACATGATCACGACTTCAAACCCGTTCCTGCGGCAGTTCCCCGTTCCCGCAAACGGCGTCGATCTCAATCCCGTGCTGCAGGACCCGGGCCTGGTGTTCCATCCGCCGACGCTTTACATGGGCTACGTCGGTTTCAGCGTGGCCTTCGCGTTCGCGATCGCCTCGCTGCTGGGCGGTGAATTGAAATCCACCTGGGTGCGCTGGGCACGTCCATGGACGAACGTGGCGTGGGGTTTTCTCACCCTCGGCATCGTCGCGGGCAGCGCGTGGGCGTATTACGAACTCGGCTGGGGCGGCTGGTGGTTCTGGGATCCGGTCGAGAACGCCTCGTTCATGCCGTGGCTGATCGGTGCCGCGCTGATCCACGCGCAGGCAATCACCGACAAGCGCGACGGCCTGCGCGCGTGGACGCTGCTGCTGTCGATCTTCGGATTCGCGTTCTCGCTGCTCGGCACGTTCCTGGTGCGCTCGGGCCTGCTCACCAGCGTGCATGCGTTCGCCTTCGCGCCCTCGCGCGGCATCTTCATCCTTGTCTATCTCGCCGTGGTGGTGGGCGGGTCGCTGCTGCTGTACGCACTGCGCGCGCCGAAAGTTACCGGCGGCAAGTCGTTCGCGCTCGCTTCGCGCGAAACGCTGATGGTGATCGGGAACCTGATGCTTACGGTCGCCTGCGCGATGGTGCTGCTCGGCACGCTGTATCCGCTGGTCGGCGAAGCGCTGAACATCGGCCGCATTTCGGTCGGTCCGCCCTACTTCGGTCCGCTGTTCCTGATCCTGATGACGCCGCTGGTGCTTGCCTTGCCGTTCGGCCCGCTGTCGCGCTGGGGCAAGGCCGACCTGAAGGTGTGGCGGAATGCCTTGATCCGCATCGTCGCGCTGGCCGTCGCGGCCGGCATGATCGGTTTCATCGTTGGTGCGCGCGGCTGGTATCAGTTGCTCGGCATCACTGCCGCCGTGTGGGTGATGGCGGGCGTCGCGATGTTCGCGACCAAGCGCTGGCGCGAGGCGCCGCGCGGCAAGCGTTATCCGTTCGAAATGCTGGGCATGATGCTGGCACACTTCGGCATCGGCGTGTTCATCGCGGGCGCGATCCTGACGACTTCCATGAGCGTGGAGCAGGACGTCAGCATGAAGCCCGGCGCGAACGTCGACGTCGGCGCCTACGACTTCCATTTCAACGGCGTCGTTGAAACCCGGGGGCCGAACTATCGCGCGCAGCAAGGTACCGTGGTGATCACGCGCAACGGCAGGCACGTCGTGACGTTGCATCCACAGAAACGCACGTATTCCGGCGGACAGGTGCAGACCGAGGCCGCGATCCAGGCGGGCGTGTTCCGCGACCTGTATGTGTCGCTGGGTGATCCGA
>DATFGL010000042.1:0-9289 GCA_035249465.1 Rhodanobacteraceae bacterium
GGCGAAGCAGCCTGTCGCTGCCTGATGCGATGAACGGCGGGCGGCGGGTGCTGCTCGGGCGCATCGTGGGTGTGCATGGCGTGCGTGGAGCGGTGAAACTGGAATCGTTCACCGAACCGCGGTTGGCGATCTTCGGATACAAGCCTTGGTTGCTGGAACGCGAGCCGGAGCGTTTCGAGGAAATCACGGGGGCGGAAGGGCACGCGCAGGGCAAGGGCATCGTTGCCGCATTGCCCGGCGTGGCGGATCGCGACGCGGCGGCGGCATGGATCGGCGCTCGCATCTGGATTCCCCGCGAGGCGTTGCCCGAGCTGGAACCTGGCGAGTTTTACCAGACGGATCTGGAAGGGCTGCAGGTGGTGAATGAGGCGGGCGAGGACCTGGGCCGCGTCAGTCACCTGTTCGACAACGGCGCGCACGATGTGTTGATGACGCGCGACGAAGCCGGACGCGAACGCCTGATTCCGTACGTGGCGGATGTTTACGTGAAATCGGTCGATCTGGATGCGGGACGCATCGTGGTCGACTGGCACAAAGACGACTGAGGCCGGACGGCAATGCGGATCGATGTCGTCACGTTGTTTCCCGAATTCCTGCGCCAGTGCGCCGGTTTCGGGGTGATCGGACGCGCAGTTGAGCGTCGTTTGCTGACAGTGGAAGCGTGGAATCCACGCGACCACGCCGAAGGCGGTTACCGCCGCGTCGATGACAGCGTGTGCGGTGGCGGTCCCGGCATGGTGATGCTGATCGAGCCGCTGCGAAAAACGCTTGCGGCGGCGCGGCAAGCGGCGGCCGGCGAGGCACCGGTGATTTACCTGAGTCCGCAGGGAAGGCAGCTCACGCAATACAAGGTGCGGCAACTGGCTTCACTGCCGCGGATGATTTTGCTGTGCGGGCGCTACGAGGGGATCGACGAGCGCCTGATCGAACACGAGGTCGACGAGGAACTGTCGATCGGCGATTACGTGCTGTCGGGCGGGGAACTCGCCGCGGCGGTGCTGATCGACGCGGTCGGCAGGTTGCAGGAAGGCGCGCTGGGCGACACGCAATCCGCGATGCAGGATTCGTTTTCGGACGGCCTGCTGGATTGCCCGCACTACACGCGGCCGGTCAGCCATGAATATGGCGAGGTGCCTGCGGTGTTGTTGTCGGGCGATCACGCGGCGATTGCGCGCTGGCGCCGGGTGCAGTCGCTGGGCCGTACCTGGTTGCGGCGTCCGGACCTGCTGGAAAACTTGACGTTGGATCAAGACGACCAACGCTTGCTGGAAGAATTCAAACGGGAACACAAGGGTCAGACCCATGAACAAGATCATTGAACAATTCGAAGCCGCACAGATGGGCCGGGAACTGCCGCCGTTCGCCGCGGGCGACACCGTGGTCGTCAACGTCAAGGTGAAGGAAGGCAACCGCGAACGCGTGCAGGCGTTCGAGGGCGTGGTCATCGCGCGCCGCAACCGCGGCCTGCATTCGGCCTTCACCGTGCGCAAGATGTCGCACGGAACCGGCGTGGAGCGCGTGTTCCAGGCGCACAGTCCGGCGATCGATTCGGTCGAGGTCAAGCGCAAGGGCAAGGTGCGTGGCGCCAAGCTGTACTTCCTGCGCGGCCTGGAAGGCAAGGCGGCCCGCATCAAGGAAGACCTGGCCGCGAACAGCAAGCCGGACGCATCGCGCGTCAAGTAAGCCGCTTCGACTTTTCCGGTCATGCAAAGCCGCGCGGATCGATCCGCGCGGCTTTTTGTTTGCCGGTTGTTCCGGCGGGCTCGGGTTCCGCGCTTTTTGGGCCACGCCCGCGGTTCAATCGAATGGCTTGATCGTTTCTTCGTTGCCTTCCGCGGCTTCGGTGCCGTCGCTCGTGTCGCCTAGCAACCGGCGCACCACGACGTAGAACACCGGCACCAGCATCACGCCGAGCACTGTCGCGCCGATCATGCCGCCGACCACGCCGGTGCCGATCGCATGGCGGCTGTTGGCACCGGCGCCGGTCGAAATCGCCAGTGGCAGCACCCCGAGAATGAAGGCGATCGAGGTCATCATGATCGGGCGCAGGCGGATGCGGCAGGCCTCAAGTGTCGCGGCGATCAAGCCCTTGCCTTGCTTCTGTTCGTCCACCGCGAATTGCACGATCAGGATCGCGTTCTTCACCGACAGGCCGATGATGGCGATCAGGCCGATCTTGAAGTACACGTCGTCCTCGAGGCCGCGGATGCTGGTGAGCGCAACGGATCCCAGCACGCCCAGCGGGATCACCAGCATCACCGCGACCGGGATCGACCAGCTTTCGTAGAGCGCGCACAGGCACAGGAACACCACGAAGATCGACAGGCCGAACAACATCGGCGCTTGCGCGCCGGACAGGATTTCCTGCAGCGATTGGCCCGACCATTCGTAACCGAAACTTTGCGGCAGGTGTTTGGCGACGAGTTCCTGCATGGCCGCAATTGCATCGCCAGAGCTGTAACCCGGGGCGGCGGTGCCGGTGAGGGAGATCGATCCAACCCCGTTGTAGCGGTCGAGCTCCGGCGAAGCCAGCGACCACTTCGTGCTCACCACGCTCGACAGCGGCACCATCGTGCCATTCGACGAGCGCGTGTAGAACTGGTCGATGTCGCGCGGGTTCATGCGGTACGGTGCATCCGCCTGCATCTCGACGCGCAGCACGCGGCCCTGGTAGTAGAAATCATTGGCATACACCTGCGACAGCATCAACTGGATCGCGTTGTAGACATCGGTGACCGACAGCCCCATCGACTGCGCCTGGATGCGGTCGACCTGCATGTCCACCGTCGGTGAATCCGACTGGCCATTGACATGCACATTGGCCAACCGCTTGTCCTTGGCGGCTGCCGCGATCAACTTGTCCTTGGCTTCCACCAGCGCCTGGTGGCCGAGTCCGCCGCGATCTTCCAGTTCGAAATCAAAACCGGCGAAGCGTCCGAGGCCGCGGATCACCGCCTGGTTCATCGCATACACCTGGGCGTCGCGGATGTTTGCGAACTGCTTGTTGAAGTCGTTGATGATTTCGTCCGCGGTGCGCGAGCGGTTGCTCCAATCCTTGAGGTGGATGAAAGCCATGCCGACGTTTTCGCCGCGGCCGCTGAAACTGAAGCCGCCGATGGTGAAGACGTTGGCGACGGCGGGATCCTTCTGCACGATGCGTTCGACCTGCTCCATCACCGCGCGGGTGCGGTCAGTGGTCGCGCCCGGCGGCAACTGGATGCTCGCGACGACTTCACCCTGATCTTCCTGCGGAACGAAACTCGACGGGAGTTGAGCCAGCAAAAGCACCGCCACCACGATCGCCAGCGCATAACCGAGCATCCAGCGTGGCGTGTGCCTCACCGCCTTGCCCAGCCGCGCGAGGTAATGCCGCGCGAGGCTCTCGTAGCCGTTGTTGAAGGCGCGCAGGAAGCGGTTGGCATGTTCGTGTTCGGGACGCAGGATGCTGGCGCACAGCGCGGGCGTGAAGGTCAGCGCCATCAGCGCGGACAGCAGCATCGAGATCGCGATGGTCACCGAGAACTGGCGATAGATCGCGCCGACGCTGCCCGACATCAACGCGGCCGGCACGAATACCGAGGCCAGCACGGTGGTGACCGCGATGATCGCGCCGGTGATCTGGGCCATGCCCTTGCGCGTCGCTTCCCTGGGCGGCAGGCCTTCCTCGCGCATGATGCGTTCGACGTTCTCGACCACCACGATGGCGTCGTCCACCACGATGCCGATCGCCAGCACCATGCCGAACAGGCTCAGGACATTGATGGAGAACCCGAGGATGTAAAGACCCAGGAAGGTGCCGGTCAGCGCCACCGGTACGACCAGCGTCGGGATCAGCGTGGCGCGCAGGTTCTGGAGGAACAGCAGCATCACCAAGAATACCAGCACGATCGCTTCGGCCAGCGTCTTCACCACTTCGACGATCGACACCCTGACGAAGGTGTAGCTTTCGAAGGGCACGCTCCACGTGACGCCCGCCGGCAGGTTCTTCGCCAGCTCCTTCATTTTCGCCAGTACCGCATTGGATACCGACAGCGCGTTGGCGCCCGGCAGCAGCGCGACGCCGAACGACGCGACGGGCTGGCCGTTGAGGCGCGAGAAATTGCCGTAGCTGTCCGAACCCAGTTGCACGCGGGCGACATCGCCCAGTGTCACCGTGGTGCCGTCGGGGTTGGTGCGCAAGATGATCTGCCTGAACTGCGCCGGCGTCGTGAAACTCGATTCGGCCGAGACCGTCGCGGTGATGCCCTGGCCGTCCACCGCGGGTTGCGCACCCACCGAACCCGCCGCGAACATCACGTTCTGCGCGCGCACCGCGTCCAGCACGTCGCTGGCGGTGAGCCCGTAGCCTTTCAGCTTCAGCGGGTTCAACCAGATGCGCATGGCGTACGGCGCACCGAACTGGTCGACGCTGCCCACGCCATCCAGGCGTGAAATCGGATCGATCAGGCGCGCGGCGATCAGGTTGTTGAGTGCCGCGGGGTCGAGATGGCCGCTCTTGTCCTGCAGCGAGATGCCCATGAGGTGGCCGCCGGTGGACTTGCGCACCCGCACGCCGAGGTTGTTCACGGTCGACGGCAGGCGTGGCTCGGCGGCGTTCACCGCGTTCTGGGTCTGCACCGCGGCGGTGTCGAGGTCGGTGCCGGGGTCGAAGTACAGCGTAATGCCGGACGAACCGGTGGAATCCGACGACGAACTGAAATACAGCAGGTGATCGATGCCCGACAGGTTCTGCTCGATCACCTGTGTCACGGTGCTCTGCACGACCTGCGCATTCGCACCGGGATAGCTCGCGCTGATCTGCACGCTCGGCGGTGCGATCGTCGGATAGGCCTCGATCGGCAGGTTCAGGATCGCGAGGGTGCCGCCCAGCGTGATCAGGGTCGCGAGCACCCACGCGAAGATCGGACGATCGATGAAAAATTGCGGCATGGCGTCAGCGGCCCACGATCAGTTTGCGGTGGCGGCTGTGGACGCGTCGTCGTCGGTGCTGTACGGCACCGGGTTGACCCGTTCACCCGGCTGCGCCTTCTGGACACCGGACGCCACGATGCGCGCGCCCGCGTCGATGCCGTTCAACACGATCCAGTCGCCTCCGTGCTGCTCACCAAGCTTGACCCGTTTCTCCGCGATCTTGTCGTCGGCGCCGACCACGTATACGTAGGCGCCATCGTTGTCGCGCTGGATCGTGCTTTGCGGCAACAGGAATGCGCCATGCAGGCTGCCCAGGGTCAGGCGGACGTTGACGAACATGCCAGGCAACAGCGAATGGTCCGGATTGGGCACGAGCGCGCGCAGATCCACCGCGCCGGTGGTCGGATCAACGGCGAGGTCGGTGAAATCGAGCGTGCCCTGGTACGCGTACACGCTGCCATCGGGCAGCACGATCTGCACCTCGGCCTTGTTGGGTGCGGCGAGCTTCAATTGGCCGGCCTTTTCGGCCGTGCGCAGACGTTCCACCTCCGCCATCGGTTCGCTGAAATTGGCGTAGATGGGATCGATCACCTGCACCGTCGTCAGCGGATTGGTATCCGTGGGGGTTACCAGTGCGCCCTGGGTGATGTTGGCGCGGCCCGCTCGGCCGCTGATCGGCGCGGTGATCGTGGCGTAGCCAAGGTTGATTCGTGCGTTCTCGACATTGGCCTGCGCCGCTTTCATCGCGGCGTTGGCCTCGGCGGCGGAGGCGATCGCGTTGTCCACGTCCTGCTTCGCCAGCACGCCCTTCGCGCCCAGTTCCCTGCTGCGCGTTGCATTCAGATCGGCGTTGCGTGCGGTGGCCTGCGCCTGCGCCAGTTGCCCCTGTGCCTGGCGCAGGCTGGCCTGCAGCGGCGCCGGGTCGATCTTGAACAGCACATCGCCGGCCTTGACGTCGGTACCTTCCTTGTAGACGCGCTGCAGCACGATTCCCGTCACGCGCGCGCGCACCTGCGCAGTCAGCGTGGCGGCAAGGCGGCCGGGGTAACTGCGCGTCACGGGAACGTTGGCAGGCTGTGCGGTCAGCACCCCCACTTCGGGAGGCGTCTGCGCGGGAGGGGTGGGGTGGCTGCACGCGCCGAGAACGAGCACCAGCGCGAGGCTTCCGGCGCCCCGCAGCAAAAAATTCATCATCGGGTTTCTCTACCCGCCAGGTTAATAATCTTCAAGTATGACGTGATCGGCGCACTTCGTCCCTAGGTCAAGCGTCATGCATCCGCTTGCGTGCGGTGTGCGTACGCCGCGCGGGCGAGGTCGTTGGCTGAACCGACCACGTTGCGTCCAAGCTGCTTGGCGCGGTACAGGGCCTGGTCGGCCATGCGCAGCAGGGCTTCAGGTGTGGCGCCGTGTTCGGGATAGGTTGCCACGCCGATCGAAACCGTGGCAGGAGGCAGAGTGCCGGCGCGGTAGTGCACCACCAGTTCCGCGGTGGCCTTGCGGATCGCTTCCGCGCGTTTGCGCGCCTGCGCGTGATCGGCGTCGGTCAATACCAGGGTGAATTCCTCGCCGCCGAAGCGGCAAGGCATGTCTTCGCCGCGGCAAGATTGTGCCAACAGCGCGCCGAAGGCACCCAGCAGCGCATCACCGGCGTCATGACCCTGGGTGTCGTTGTAGCGTTTGAAGTGGTCGAGGTCGAACATCAACACCGAAAGGCCGCCCTTGCGGCGCTCGGCGCGCAGCAGTTCGCGCGGCAGCGATGCTTCGAGGTAACGTCGATTGAACAGGTTGGTCAGCGGGTCGCGGATCGATTGCGTGCGCAGGCTGGCCTGCAGTTGCAGATTGGCGAGCGCCAGCGCAAGCTGGTCCGCAGCCGTCGCGGCCAGCCGGCGCGTGTCCGTCGCGATGACCGCCGGGGCGCACAGGCTGAGCACGCCGAGCACCTGTCCTTGCGAATTCAGCGGCAGGCACAGCGTGTGGTCGGCGGTGACGCCGGCCTGCGTCAGATGCGGGCAGATCGGCGCGGCGTGGTCACCGTCGCCGGGATGCGGCTGGCTGCGGCGCAGCGCCCAGCAGTCATCCGGCGCGAAGATCGCGCCGCCGAGGTCGGAACCGCGCACGCCCCAGTGCATCCGTCCCTCGACGATGTTGCGCGACGCGTTGACCAGCGCCAGCGCACCGGATACGTCGGACAGCAGCGGGGGCAGGGCGCGCTCGATCACGTTGATCGCCTCGTCGAGGTCGCGGCAGTTCTGCAGCAGTTCCGCCAGCGTCGAAAGCCGGCGCAGTGTTTCACTGGAGCGGTTGGCCTCCTGCAGCGCGGCCTGCAGATCGACCGTGCTTTGTTCGAGCGCGCGCTCGCTGCGGCGGCGGCGGTGCTGTTCGAGGCCGACAGTGAAAAAGGCGGCGAGCAGCAATGCCAGGCTGCCGCCGAGCGCCACCGCGGCGGACAGCGCAACGGTGCGGCCGTTGCGCGCGCTGGCAGCCTCCCGCGTCCGGAGAAGGTCCGCTTCGCGCGCGAGTATCCGGTTGGCGACGTCATCCACCGGCCGCGTCGACTGCGATACCAGCGCGACCACTTCGGCGTGGGCTGCGCTGGCGCCTTGCAGCCGATAGTTGTTCAGGATGGCCTCGAATTGTTCGCGCCTGGCGGCGATCGCGTCGCGCAACTGCCCGACGGCGGCGACTTGCTGCGGGTTGTCAGAGACCAGCGTGGCCAATTGGCCGGTGCTGTCATCGACCGCGCGGATCGCCTGTCCATACTGCCGGAAAGAAATCTCGCGCCCGGTCAGGCCGTAGCTGCGCGCTTCCATTTCGGCAAGGTGCAGGTGGTTGACCAGTTGCAGGACCTGTTCGCGCACCTGATAACTGTGCAGTGTCCATTTTTCGTCACTGCGGTACCGTTGCGCAGTCTGGAACACCGCGGCGGCGAGCGCCACGATCAGCAACAGCGCCACCGCCGCCATGGCCAAGACACGGCGCGGCAAACCCGTGCTCCGACTGACCCGGTTGAGGTTCATCCCGGGCAGAGGGGCTTGGGGTTCCCGCATGCATGGCCTCTGTGGATGGTTTCCTGTGCGAACAGGCTGCGGGCGTGCAGCCCGGTCGATCATACGCGGCCCGCCTGCGTGGGGGTCGCGGACATGATCAAAACCAGACCTGATCGACGTTTTCGCGTTTTGGGGCGTCCCATGCGGAAGCGTCGCGCATGCCGAACGGAAACAAACAGTCGCCGGAAATACGGGGCCGGAGTGCCTTTGTGCCACGCCTTGACGCGGCGCCGGGCTGGAATGGCCTCCGCGCGGGGCGGTATCCTAGTCGTTCCCTTCCCGTATCCGAACGAACAGACATGAACGCATTGCACGCCTCCGCCGGGGGTGATGAAGTCGCTGCCATCGCGGCCGCAGTCCGTGGCAAGGTTGAACCCGCCGATGCCGCGACGGCAGAGGCTTTTGCGAAGCTTGCATGCGCGGAACTCGGGCCCGATGAACTGGCCAGGCGCGGCGTCGATGGCTGGGCTGCGATGTGCGCGGATCTGTTTCGCTGGGCCCGCAATCGCCCTCCCGGGCACGCCGCGGTGCGCGCGCTCAACCCTGATCAGGAACACAACGGCTGGCGCTGCGCGCATTCGGTGATCGAAGTCGTCACCGTCGACGCGCCGTTCCTCGTCGACTCGCTGGAAATGGTCGTCAATGGCGAGGGGCTGCGGCTGCACCGCCTGATCCACCCGGTGATGGATATCCAGCGCGATGCCAAGGGCAACATCAAATCGATCACGGCGTGTGGCGAGAGCGGTACGGCCGAGTCGGTGATGCACGCCGAAATCGACCGCGTCGACGATGCCACGCTGAAGAAGCTGCAGGCCGCCGCCGAAGTGGCACTCACCGATGTGCACGCCGCGGTCAGCGACTGGCAGGCCATGCATGACAAGATGCTGGCGATCGCGGACGCGCTGCCGACGGAGCGGGATTCGCTCAGCGCCGGTGAAATCGCCGAAGGCCAGGCGTTCCTGCGCTGGGCCGCGGACAACCATTTCACCTTCCTGGGCTACCGCGAATACGACGTGGTGGCGGACAAGGGCGACGAATTGCTGAAGGCGCGCGCGGGCTCGGGGCTCGGCATCCTGCGCAACCCCGACCTCGCCACCGCGCCGCGTTCCACCAAGAGCCTGGTCGCCACGCGCCTGCCGCAATCGGGCTCGATGGACGCGATCATCCTCACCAAGACCAATGCGCGTTCGCGCGTGCACCGCGCCGGCTACATGGATTACATCGGCGTGCTGCGCTTCGACGACAAGGGCAAGCCGGTCGGCGAGTCGCGCTTCCTCGGCCTGTACACCTCCACGTCGTACATGCGCCGCCCGCAGGACGTGCCGCTGGTG
>DATFGL010000043.1:0-41802 GCA_035249465.1 Rhodanobacteraceae bacterium
GCTCCTCGTCCTGACTGCTTGTCTTGATCGGGTGCGTGTCACTTCATCCTTCCCGCGATCCGGTCGGCCACGCGCAGCGCGTTGGCGATGATGGTGAGTGTCGGGTTCACCGCGCCGATCGATGGAAAGAAACTCGCGTCCGCGACATACAGATTGTCCAGTTCGTGCGCCCTGCAATCGAGGTCGAGTACCGATGTTTCCGGATCGGCGCCGAAGCGCGCGGTGCCGGCCTGGTGCGCGGTGCCGCCGATCGGAATGTCCTTGCCGAGATAAAGTTTCCGTTCCAGCGGATGTGAATGCGCTCCGATCGGCTCCAGCAGCGATTCCAGTTTTGCCTTGAGCCGCCGGTGCGCTTCCATATTGTTGTCGGTCTGTTCGACGACGATGCGATTGCGGTCGTAGTGGATGCGGTTTCCCGGACGCGGCAGGTCTTCGCTGGACAGCCAGAAATCCAGCGAATGGCGGGCGAGGTACTCGAACGGCTTTTCCGGCAGCCACTCCAGCCAATCCGGAAGCGCTTCGCCGCGCAAAGTGTCGGCGTGCGATTTACCGGTCATCTGGATCAAGCCCAGCGGAAATTCCCAGTCGTCCGCGCCGAAGTAGAAATCACTGACGCCCACGGTCTTCTGGAAAATCGTGTCGTTGGGCTCGCGTGTGATCGCCATCAGCACCGACTGGTTGTGGCGGATGTAATTGCGGCCGACCTGGTCGGAACCATTGGCGAGTCCGTGCGGGTGTTTGTCGTTGGCCGAGCGCAGCAGCAGCAACGCGGAGGAAAGCGCGCCGCATGCGATCACCACGATGTCGGCGGACCATGTTTCCCTTGTGCCATTGCGCTCCACCTGCACGGCGCTCACCGTGCGGCCGCCGGCGTCGGTATCGAGCCGTGAAACATGCGCGCCGGTCAGCAGCGTGACATTCGGATGCGCGGCGAGCATCGGTTCGATGCACACCACTTCCGCGTCGGCCTTGCCGTTGGTGGGACACGGATAACCATCGAACGCGCCGCAGCGGATGCACGGACTGGAACGCCCGACCGCACCATCCTTTTCGTCCAGCAGGATACCGAGCGGCATGTGGAACGGATGCAGGCCTTGCCTGGCGAGCGTGTCCGACAGTTGCTGCATGCGCGGTTCGTGCGACACGGGCGGGTACGCGTAAGGCGCGCTGCGGGGTGGTTCGGTCGGATCCTCGCCAGCCGCACCGTGAACGTGGAAGAGTTTTTCGGCTTCGTCGTAGTACGGCGCGAACACGTCGTACTTCAACGGCCACTCGGGCGAGATGCCATCGGCGTGTCGAAGTTGCTCGAAGTCGCGTTCGCGCAGGCGGAACAGCGCCGCGCCGTACATCTTGGAATTGCCGCCCACGAAATAATGCAGGCCGGGATGGAACGCGTTGCCGGTCTTGTCGAACCATGTCTCGTCGGCCTGATAGGCGTTGTCGATGAAGACCGATTTCGCGCTCCAGTTGTCGGGCGAGCGTTTCAGGAAGTCGCCGCGCTCGAGGATCAGGATCTTCTTGCCCGACGCCGCCAGGCGGTGCGCGAGCGCGGCGCCGCCGGGGCCGGAGCCGATCACGATGAGATCGTAGTGGCCGGGCATCTTCCTTCCTTCGGTGCCGCGCAGCGGCGAAGGTGCGTGTTTTACACAGCGCGGCGTTTAGTTCAGGTCAACGCGGGGCGAATTTGGTGCGCCATCGCGGGACGGCTATACTTGCCAAGATATGTGGCGTCCGCGGGGGCCCGGGGACACCGTTCGCCTTTCAACCGGAGTTCGCAAGTGAGCACGCATCTCACCCCATCCGACCGTACCTTCATGAAGCACTTCGCGATCATGATTGCCATGCTCGCGAGCACTGCGGTGGTGCTCATCATCATTGGCACGTTCGTGTGGGCGTCGTTGCCGAAGGAAAGCAACCAGCGGGAAATGCAGCGCGCGGGCGACCGCATCACGCCGGTCGCGGCGGTGTACGCGGGTGACACCGGTCGCGCCGCGATGGAGGCCGCCAAGGCTGCAGCGGACAAGGCTGCGGCGTCGCAGGTGGCTTACGGCGGAACGACCGACGGCAAGACGATCTTCGACCACCTGTGCACCACCTGCCACGAGACAGGCGCCGCGGGCGCGCCCAGGATCACCGACAAGTCCGCGTGGGCGCCGCGCATCAAGGAAGGCATCGCGACGCTGGTGAAGCACGCGATCGATGGTTACACCGGCCCGGACGGCAACCACATGCCGGCCAAGGGCGGCAACCCCGCGCTCACCGATGCGCAGGTCGAAGCCACCGTGAAGTGGATGGTTTCGCAAGCGCAATAAATGCTTCAGCCTGCGATGTAGCGCTGCAACTGGTCGATCTCGGTCGCCTGGTCGTTGATGACGGCCTTCACCAGATCACCGATCGAGACAATGCCCACCAGTGCGCCGTTCTCCAGCACCGGCAGGTGGCGCACGCGCAGTTCGGTACACAGCCGCATGCACTCGTCCACCGTGGTGGCCGGCGATACGCTGGTCGGCGCGGGCGTCATGATGTCGGACACCGGCGTCTCACGCGAAGAATGGCCTTTCAGGATCACCTTGCGCGCGTAGTCGCGCTCGGTGACGATGCCTGCCAGCGCGCCACCGCGCAGTACCAGCAGCGCGCCGACGCCGCGTTCGGCCATCATGCGGATCGCATCCAGCACCGGCGCTTCCGGCGCGATGCTGTAGACCGCGCTGCCCTTGTCTTCCAGTAGATGCCTGACCTGTCGCATGGCGTTCTCCTCAGGATCGCGGAAGGTGGTTCAAGTTTAGCGCCTGCGGTAGCGGCGTTGCGGTTCATCCACGCGCGGTTTGGGCGGGTGTTCATCCAGCACGTACGCGACACCGCCCAACTGGCGCATCTGTTGTTCGATCCATGCCGCACGCCGCTGGATGTACGGTGATGGGCGGTTGGCGTGCCACCCGCGCGGGTTGGGCAGCACCGCAGCCAGCAGCGCCGCCTGATGCGTGGTCAGGCGCGATGCGGGTTCGTGGAAATACGCTTGCGATGCGGCCTCGACGCCATAGATGCCGTCGCCGAGTTCAGCGATGTTGGCGTACACCTCGAGCACCCGGCGCTTGGGCCAGGTGACATCGATCAGCACGGTGAAGTACGCCTCCAGCCCCTTTCGAAAAAATCCGCCGCCGCTCCACAGGAACAGGTTGCGCGCGGTTTGCTGGGTAATGGTGCTGGCGCCGCGCAGGTGCCCGCCGGCTTCGGCGACGTCGATGGCCGAGCGGATCGACGCAATATCGAAGCCGCGATTGAATGGAAAGGTCTGGTCCTCGCCCGCGACCATCGCAAGCGGCGCCACGGGCGCGATTTTCGTCCACGGCACCCACTGGTGATGAACCGCGAAATCGCGGTTGCCCTGCCACATCTGTGACAGCCTGCGTTCCAGCATGTAGGCACTGGTGACGGGCGGCACGAAACGCAGGATCAGGACCGGCAGCCAAGTCGCGGCGATGAACGCCAGCACCAGCCACGTTAGCCACTTCAGCCAGCGGCGCGCGCGCGCGTGGCGCGATTGCGCGCCGGGGCGGGCAGGTGCGCCGGTCATGCCGAGGCGTCGGGCACTGCCTGACCGGCCCAGGTTTCGAACGGCCGCGCCGGCGAGTACAGGAAGCCCTGTGCGTACCGGCAGCCCATCTCCAGCAACAGGTCGCGTTGTTCGGTTGTTTCGACGCCTTCGGCGATCACCTGCATCGACAGCAATTTCGCCATCGCCAGGATCGAGCGGATCACCGCGTCGCTGCCGCCTTCGTTGTGGCGGGACAGGCCGCGGACGAACGACTGGTCGATCTTGAGCGCTTGCACCGGGTACTGGTGCAGATACGACAACGAGGAATAGCCGGTGCCGAAATCATCCAGCGAAATGCGGATGCCGGCGTTGCACAGGACCTGCAACGTGCGCTTGGCTTCGGGCGGGTTGTCCAGCATCGCGCGCTCGGTGATTTCCAGGCGGATACGCGAGGGCGGCACGCCATGGTCGGCAAGCAACTGCAACAGGCGCCGGTCGAGATCCGGGTTGCGGAAATGCCGCGCCGACAGGTTGATCCCGATGAACCCGTCGCCGTTCCCGGCCAGGTCGTTGGCCCGCGTGCACACCTGCGCGAAGATCTGCCAGTCGATGGTTTCCGACGCGCCGGTGTCTTCGGCGATGCTGAGGAACTCGCCCGGCGGCAGCAGGCCGCGCTTGGGATGTTGCCAGCGCATCAGCGCTTCGTAACCGATGGTTGCGCCGTCCCGCATGTCCACCACCGGCTGGTAGAACGGCACGAATTCCTCGCGGGTGATGCCGCGCCGCAGGTCGTTCTCGATTTCCAGCAGCGACACCGCCTGTTGGCGCAGGCCTTCATCGAACACGGCGTAGCGATGGCGGCCGTCGGCCTTGGCGCGGTACATCGCCGAGTCGGCATCGCGCAGCAACTCCTCGGGATGCCGGTAGTGCTCGGCCGCCAGCGTGATGCCGATCGAGGTCGAGGTGAAAAGCTCTTTCGCGGCCAGGCGGAACGGCGCGTTGAGGTCGTCGATGATGCGCTTGGCGATGCGGCAGGCCTTTTCCGCGTCGGCGATGCCTTCCAGCAGCACCCCGAACTCGTCGCCGCCGAGCCGCGCGACCACGTCCTCGGATTTGACGCATGACCGGATGCGGCTGCCGGCCTGGAACAGAAGATCGTCGCCGATCAGATGCCCGACCGAATCGTTGATCACCTTGAAGCGGTCGAGGTCCATGAACAGCACCGCAAAGCCTTTCGACGGGTCTGCATGGAAGCGTTCCAGCGCACGTTCCAGCCGCTGCATCAGCAGGCTGCGGTTGGGCAGGCCGGTCAATGAATCGTGCAGGGTTTCGTATTTCAGGCGTGCTTCGATGCGCTCGCGCTCGGCGATCTGCGCGCGCAGATCGCGGTTGGCCAGCGCCAGCGCGCGGGTGCGCTCGCCCACGCGGTGCTCGAGGTTGGAATACGCGCGGCGCAGCGATTCGGCCGCGCGCACGCGTTCCAGTGCGTTGGCGATGTGGTAGGAAACGAAGGTCAGCAGTTCCTGGTCGCGCAGCGTGTAGTGGTGTTCGGGCGAGTAACTCTGTACTGCCAGTGCGCCGACCGCGTGTTCGGCGCACACCAGCGGCACGCCGAGCCAGCACAGCGAATCGGCGCCGGATTGGGCCACTTCGCCCTCGGCGCGGAGTCTGGCGATTTCGGGTGTATTCGCGAGCAGGGCGGTGCCGTTCCGCAAGACATATTCGGTCATGCCGTTGGCGAGCTTGCGCGGCTGCCGCTGGCGGTCGCGCTCGTCCACCGAATAGGGGAACGTCAATTCCGTGCCGTCCTCGGACAGCAGTGCGATGTAGAAATTGCGCGCGTACAACAGGCCGCCCACGACGCGGTGCACGGCGGCGTAGAAGTTGTCGATGCTGTCGGTGGTGCTGGCCAGTTCCGCGATGCGGAACAGTGCGGCCTGCAGGCGTTCGCCGCGCTGGCGTTCCAGTACCTGCTGTTGCAGGACGCGATTGGCATCGCGCAGGGCTTCGGTGCGCTCGCCGACGCGGTGTTCGAGTTCGGCGTGCGCCAGGCGTCGCTCCAGCGCAGTCTGGATGTGCTGCGCCACGTAGATCAGCAGCGTCTTGTCCTGCTCGTCGTAGTGGTGCGTCTCGTCGTAGCTTTGCACGACCACGCAACCGACCACTTCGCTGCCCCGCAGCAGCGGCACGCCCAGCCAGTCCACGCATTCGGCGCCGGTTCCGTGAAAGGGGCCGTGCACCTGCAGGCCAATTGCCGGCAGCGAACCCATCAACGGTTTGCCGTCGCGGATCACGTACCAGGTCGGCCCGTGCAGGATGGCCTCCATGGGCAGGTCGCTGTCGGGCAACGGCGGATCGCGATCGACCGTATCCGCGTAGTACGGAAACCGCACGCTGTCGCGCTTGGCGTCGTACAACGCGATGTAGAAATTTTCGGCGTACATCAGGCTGCCGACGATTTCGTGCAGCGCGTGGAACATCGGCGTGAGGTTGGAACCCACCGCGCTGGCCTGGTCGGCGATCGCGTACAGCGCGCGCTGCAGGCGTTCCGCGCGTTCGAGCTGCTTGACGGAATCGCCCAGCTGGTTGCGGTGCAGGAGCGCGCGGACGCGCGCATCGATCATTTCCGCGGCCGTTTCGATCAGCGCGTGGGCATCGTTTCCGTCCACCGGGACACTGATCTGCAGCGATTCGTGTTCGGACAGTTTGACGTGGGTGACGGAAATGCCGGGCTCTGCGGATTGCTCGATGGCATCGTGGCAACGCTTGATCCGGGCTTCCGGCGCCAGCTTCGCCAGCAAGGCGGCGGCGGCCGCGGTCACGCCGTCGAGATCGGGTGCCGCCCACAGCTCATTGATCGCGTGGCACAGAACCGCTGTGGTCGGCGGCTTGCTGGCCGATGCAGCCAGATGATGAACGTCGCCTGCCATGTGTGGTCCAACCCCCGCAACGGGTCAGAGTGTAACTCGTTGTTCCCGCGCCGGTCACCCACCGAGCCGCGGTGCCGGCGAGGCGGTTGCTTCGTGCACCCGCCGGTTCATGAATTGTTAGCAAAATGTAATTTCGTGGCGTACAATGACGCCCAAAGACGGTGCGGTTTGCCGTGCCGGGTGTGTGGCTGGATCAGGGTTTATTCGGGTTCGACAAATGCGTCGATTGCTTGCCAGCGCAGTGCTCACCGGCTTGGCTTTGGCCGTGCCGGCATGGGCGTTTGCGCAGGCGGTGCCGATGCCGGTGATCCCTGCCGTCAAGCCCGTGCACGCAGGCAACTCCGCCGCCAAGGCCCCGGTGTGGCAGCACGACGGCAACAAGGTGTCCGTGACGGCTAGCGGCCGCGTGGGTAGCACCGTTCCCACGGCCACCGCGGCTCCCCTGGATGGAGAAACCCATTCCGCGGGCGCGGGTGTCCAACTCGTCACCAAGCCGGGCATCACCGCGCACGTCGACGTCAACGAGATTCGCTGGACGCCGCTGGTGCCCGCCTGTAGTCCGGGAACCGCTGGCTGCCTCGGCATCGCGCCGGCGGACGGGTTGCAGCGTGGCGAAGTCGGCGCCGGCTACGCGGGCCACGGCGTGAAGCTCGACCTGTCGATCGGGCAGGCGCAGAGCGAGCCCGCTGCCGCGCGCGCGCGCGGTGTGCCACTGCCGCGGGTCCTGCCTGCGGAAGGCGGAGCCGACGTTGCGGCGCCACTGTGGTTCCGCAACAGCACGGCCACCAGTCTCAATGCGCGAGGCCAGGTGAACCTTGCGCCCGATACCAGCTTGAACCTGGGTGCCAGCGTCGGTCGCGTGAAGTTTTTGCCGGGGTCCGGCCTCACCGCTGACGATGCGCTCGACCAGACCACCCTCAGCCTCGGTATCCAGCGTGGCGCGGTGCGCGGCTCGATCGTCGGGCACATGCTCGAACCCGACGTGCCCGGTTCGGCGCTGGGCCAGAACCAGCGCTGGAGCGGTGTGGACCTGGGCATCAGCGTCCGCCTGCCGTGGCGCGGCGAGCTGAATTTCGGCGCCCAGAACGTGTGGTCCTCCGGCCGCGCGCCGCTGCTCTTTGGTCCCGGTGGTACTGCCCCGGATCAGGGACGCGTGCCGTACGTGCAATACCATCAGGTTCTGTGAACCACGTTTCGCGGACGGGTGATTCCCCGATTCCGATCAGTCGTCTGCTCGACCGACGCCACGTTGGCGCGTGACGTGGCGCTCCTGCGGCGGTGTTTGTCACGCGGTGATGGTTGCCGAATGCTTGGATGCAACGTCCATCGTTTCGCGAACGCATGATCGATCAGTCCGTTGATGAGCTGTGGCGCAGGGCCCAGGTTCTCATGGGTGCGGGCGAGACGACGACAGCGCGCGGGGTGCTCGAAGCACTGTTGCAGAGGCAGCCAGGGCACGCCGCAGCCCACATGACGTTGAGTCACATCGCATGGGCGGACGGCCGGGTGCGCGATGCCGCGCGGCACGCGTTGGACGCAGCACGCGACCCGCCGGCAGAACCGATGTCGATCATTGCGGTCGCCATGGCTCTGCTCCGTGTCGGAGAAACCCTCGCGGCGCGGACCTGCCTGGAACACCCGGCCTTGGTCCAGGCGGATGCTGGGCCGGTCATGATGTATCACGCCGGCGTGCGCCGGGAATTGGGCGAGGATGACGCATCCCTGAGGCTGCTGAATCGCGCCCACGGGCTGCGCGTCGACGGCGCCGAGTTCCGGTTCGCCCGTGGTCTGGAATTCCTTATTTGCGGGCATCCACGGGAAGCGGAAGCCGATTTCGAGGCGAGCCTCCGGATGGACCCGGCGGCGTGCGCCGCGACGCTGGAACTGGCGCGCCTGCGCAAGCAAACACCCGATCACAATCACCTGGACGATTTCAGTCGCCGGCGATCCCTGGTGGCGCAGGGTTCGCCAGATCACGCCGCGCTTGAATTCGCGCGTTACAAGGAACTGGAGGACATTGGCCGTTACGACGAGGCGTGGAAGGCGTTGGCGAAAGGCAATGCCGTGATGCGCGCCCTGCATCCATGGACCCCGGAACAGACGCGGCACCAGGTGGATCGATTGATCGAAGCCTGCACGCCGGCCTTTTTCGAATCGGGAGCGGAAGTCCACGAAGAACCCCGGCCGATTTTTCTTTTCGGGTTGCCCCGATCCGGCACGACACTGCTCGATCGCCTGCTCGGAAGCCACTCGCAGGTGGCTTCGGCGGGGGAACTGGAGGATTTCACGCGCCAGCTCTGTTGGGCGGCCGATCAGCGCGCCCTGCTGGACGCGCGGATGCTGGATCGCCTGCCGGAGCTGGATTACCGGGAGATTGGCCGTCGTTATCTGGAGCGGACTCAATGGCGGGCCCGTGGTGCGCGTTTCTTCATCGACAAGCAGCCATGGCATTACATGGTCACGGGATTGATCCATCGTGCGTTGCCCCAGGCACGCCTGCTGCATTTGGTGCGCGATCCCATGGATGTGTGCTTCTCCAATTACCGTGCACTGCTTGGCGCGCGCCATGCCTACAGCTTCGACCTGCCGACGCTGGCCGGGCATTTTCGTCAGTACAAACGCCTGCTGGCGCATTGGCATGAAGTCATGCCTGGAGGGATCCTGGACGTGCCGTACCGCGATCTGGTTGGCGATACGGAAACCACCATGCGCAGGGTGGTCGAGTTCTGCGGACTGGACTGGGAATCCGCCTGCCTGGATCCATCCCGCAACACGACACCCATCGGTACCCTCAGTGCCGTGCAGGCGCGCGGTGCGATCCACGGGGGGTTCGGCGCATGGCGCCGCTACGAACGCCACCTGGTGGCGTTGCGAACGGCGCTGGATGCCGATTTTCCCTGATCCGCATGGAACTGTCGGATAGCTCCGCCGTGCTGCGCCTCCATGCCCCGCTCCATCCCGCACGGGTGGGCAGTCACGTGATCAACCGCGGCTTTACCCATTCAAGTTGCGTTCAGCGGCCCGGCAAGCCAAAAACACATGCCGCGACCCCAAACGGGGCAGGACCGCGTATAAACTTGCCGAATCAACGAATCGGCAGGGGGTCGGGCGGCATGCCTGTTCAGAAATACGGGCTGTCGCATCGAAACGCCGCACGTTGCAGGGGTATTCCCAAAGGGTTAGAAAGTTGTTAGCATCCCATCCTGCCAAGGGGTCGGAGGGGCCTCGGGACCAAGGTAACCGGGACCTTTCGCGAAACTGTTTCACACATCAACAGACGTTTGGAGAGTGTAATGAGACTCGACCGCAGTGAGCTGTCCAAGGCCGTGCAGACGGCTCTTTCGCTGGGTGCCGTTGCTGCCGTCGGTGTTGCGGGCACTGCCTTCGCGCAGAACGCAACCACGGCGCAGACCAGCCAGAACAACCAGCAGCAACCACAAACCCTGCAGACCATCGTGGTCACGGGTTCGCACATTCGCCGCGTGGATCTGGAAACCTCCAACCCGGTGACCACCGTCAGCGCTGCCCAGATCCAGAGCAGCGGTGCCTTGACACTCGGCGACCTGGTCCAGTCCTTGCCGCAGATCACGGGTTCTCCGCAGAACCCGCGCGTCAACAATGGCGGCGGCAGCGGCGCGTCCTTCGCCAACCTGCGCGGTCTCGGCAGCGGCCGTACCCTGGTGTTGATCGACGGCCAGCGCATGCTCAACCAGGACCTCAACATCATCCCGGCCGAGTTGGTCGAGCGCATCGAAGTGCTGAACGACGGCGGTGCGGTGACCTACGGTTCCGACGCCATCGGTGGCGTGATCAACTTCATCCTGAAGAAGAACTATCAGGGTGCGCAGTTCTCCGCCAATTACGGCATCTCCGACCACGATGACGGCGAGCGCACGGGCGCCAGCTTCATCTTCGGCCAGACTTCCGACAAGGGCAGCATCCTTGCCGGTGTGGACTACAACAAGCAGGACGGCATCTCGTCGGGGGCCCGCGACTTCTCCAAGCTCGCCCTGTACCGCTACTACGGCAACATCTACGCATTCGGTTCCAGCCGCAACCCGTTCGGCCGCGCGTTCCTCAGCACCACCGATTCGAACGGTGTCAAGGCGACCGCGCCGAGCGAGGCGGGTTATGGTTGTGGCAGCGTTACCCGCAAGGCACCTGGCGCCGGCACGGGCCAGGCACTTTCGGATTACCGCTGCTACAGCGGTGCCACCGACTCGTACAACTACCAGGCGGTCAATTACGACCTGACCCCGCAGGAGCGCACCAACGCGTTCTTCAAGGGCGACTACCAGTTGACCGACAACGTGCAGGCGTTCGCCAACTTCTTCCACAACAAGACCACCTCGAACTCGGCGCTGGCGGCGCTGCCGTTCGACGCGTTCAGCGATGGCGTGGTCATTTCCAAGGACAGCATGTACAACCCGTTCGGGATTGATTTCGGTCCCTCGACCGCCAACGCCACGGCGAATGGTGGTTACGCCCAGTACAACTTCCTGACCCGCTGGACCGGGGTCGGCCAGCGCCAGGGCCACGTCACCACGACCACCGATCAGGGCACCCTCGGCCTCCGTGGCACCATCGGCACCTGGAACTGGGACGCCGAATACACCTACGGACATTTCAGCCAGCAGACCCACACCCTGGGCGACTTCATCTACAACACCCAGTTCAAGCAGGCGGTAGGCCCGTCCATGCTGGTCAACGGCGTGCCTACCTGCGTGGCCACGCCGGGCGATGCAGCCTCGGCAATCCCGAATTGCACCCCGCTCAACATCTTTGACGTCAACGACCCGGCGTCGCTCGCGGTGGAAAAGCAGTACGTCGCGACGCTTTTCGCCAATGCGCTGACTGTACGCCGGCAGTACGCGGTCAACGCCAGCGGTCCAGTCTTCACCCTGCCAGCCGGCGACATGGAGCTGGCGGTCGGCGCGGATTACCGCAAGGAATACGCGAACAACCTCGTCGACTACCTCACCATCGCCAATCCGCTCACGGGTACCTGCTCGGCGCCGCAGTCGGCCTGTACCTCGCCCCTGCAGGGCGGCTTCAACGTCAAGGAAGCGTACGGCGAATTGTTCATCCCGGTCCTGAAGGACATGCCGTTCTTCAAGGCACTGAACGTCGACTTGGGCGCGCGTTATTCGAAGTACTCGCTGGCCGGCAGCACCAGCAACTGGAAGGTGTCGGTCGAGTGGCGGCCGATCGAAGATCTGCTGCTGCGCGGTACCGTGCAGAAGGTCTTCCGCGCGCCGACCTTGGGCAATCTGTTCGCCGCCGCATCCGGCAACGCGCCACCGTTCAATGATCCCTGCATCGGGCTGGACGCAGCGCAGCTTGCGGCCCACTCGAACGCCTGTCAGAACGTACCGCCAGGCTCCACGTTCCAGTCGCTGCAGAACGGCTTGGCTCAGGCGACGGGCGTCCTCTCCGGTTCGGTTGCGGCTGGCGTCAATCTCGCACCCGAGCAGGGCAAATCGTTCGACTGGGGCGCGGTCTACTCACCGCACTTCGTGCCGGGCCTGACGCTCAACGCGGATCTGTGGCGGATCTACCTCAACAACACGATTACCCAGCCTGGTGCGGGGGTCATCGCGGGCACCTGCTTCTCCAACAACGCCAGCCCGCTGTGCGACCTGATCCATCGCCGTCCCAATGGCCAGGTTGCGTTCATCAGCCAGCCGACCGTCAACCTGGGGCGCCTCGACACCAGCGGCGTGGATGCGGGCCTGACCTACCAGATCCCGCAGATCGCCTGGGTGCCGGGCCAGTTCACCTTGGCCGTATTGGGCACCTACCTGACCCGCTACAACATCAACACCGTACCGGGTACGCCGGGCGGGCAGGTCTTCCATGTGGCTGGCCACTACTACAACAGCATCGGCTCGTATCCGCGCGTGCGCGGCCAGCTCAACCTGAACTGGCAGGATGGCCCGTGGAACGCCTCCTGGCGCATCAATTACATCGGGTCCGAAACGGCCGGCAGCTGGAACCCGGCCGAGAACCAGAACGGCGAGAGCGGGTCGCAGTTGTACGCCTTCCGCGTGCCGGCCATCGTGTACAACTACGCGCAGGTCAGCTACAACGTCCAGCCGATCAACACCACGCTGTCCGTCGGTGTGGACAACGTGTTCGACAAGCAGCCGCCGATTTTCACCCAGTCGATCACGCTCAACGCCGATACCGACGTGAACACGTACGACACGATCGGGCGCTTCTACTGGGCCCGTGCGACCGTCAAGTTCTGATCGGATCGTCAGAGTTGCACATTCAAGCCGCGCGGTGCGAACCGCGCGGTTTTTTTTGACACGCTGCGACACGCGCCGTCGCCGTACGAAAACGCTTTTCCGTCAAGTGGCCGGGACGACGTCGAACGCGATCGTCAGGCGGCTGTCGCCGGGTGCCCCGGAGAACGGAACCGTCCCGTGCCAGAACCACGAGGGAAACAACACCAGCAGGCCGGGTGCGGGGCGCACGAAATATTCCGCGGGCAGCGGCGGCGTGGTGGGGTAGGCCGGCTCGCCGAATTGCAGCCAGCCCTCGCCACCTTCGGCGCCGAGGGCTTGCGGAACCTGTATGTAGCAAGCGGAAGACAACCAGCCTTCGGGGTGATAATGATTGAAGTGATAGCCGTGGGGGCGCAGGCGCACCGACCAGATCCCGCTAAGCTTGTAGTGGCCGGTGTTACGCCGGCGAAGCGGATCGTCGCCTTTGCCGAGGGCCTCCATGTAGCGTCGAATCGGTCCGTCGATGGCCCGTGCGAATGCGCGGATCGCCGGGTCTGCGGCGTGCTCGAGCACGAGGTCCGCCTGGGTTCCGTGACGCAGCGACTGCCCGATCGGATGCGTGCGCAGCGCGTGCAGCTTGAGCAGCCCGCGTGCAAGGTCGTCGAGATACGCGGGCAGATCCGCCCAACCCGCGGGCGTATCGATCATGGCGGGTTTGACGAACCGGCCATAGTCGTACAGGGCGCGATAACGCGGATCGCCCAGCATGCGCCACGCGGTGGCTTGCAGTGCGATCGCGAGGCCGTCGTCGGGATTCGCTACCAGCAACCTGGCCGCCAGCGCCTCCGCCTGGCTGGCGCGCCCCGCCGCCAGCAAGGCGTTGCCATAGGTGCCGAGCGTGAGGGGATTCTCCGGGATGCGTTTCCATGCGTGTTCGGCATGCATCAGCGCACGCGCTGCGTCGCATTTGACGGCCGTTTGCGCCGCGGCGATGTGCAGGGCTGGGTCGTCTCCCGTATGCGCAAGAGCCTCGTCGAGTTCGGCAAGCGCCGCTTCGGGATCGCCCGATGCCTCCAGCAGTTTCGCCTTGAGGATATGCAGTGTCGTGAGCGCGGGTACAACCCGGAGCGAAGCGTTGATCTCGGAGACGACCGTCCGGGCGTCGCCCGTGCGCATCCAGAGCGTCTCCGCAAGGTTGACGTGAGCCTCCAGGTAATCCGGTCGCAAGCGGATTGCGTTGCGGAATTCGGATTCGGCGTCCTCGATGCGTTGCTGGCCCAGCAAAGCGCGCGCCAGGACAAAGCGCGATTCCGCGCTGTCGGCCCCGCCGCCAAGCATGGTGCGTACGGTCTGCTCTGCCGCGACGTGCTGCCCGCTGTCGGCGAACGCAGCGGCCAGTCCGAGGCGAGCGTTCGCATCGGCTGGCGCGGCCGCGACGGCTTGCTGGAACGCAGGTATGGCACGCGCATGGTCCGCCATGGACAGCAACGCCTGGGCGCGCAACATCAGCAATGCCGGGGTTTGCCCGACCGTGCGGATGAAATCGTCGATCAACCGGCCAGCATCGCTGGCGCGATGCTGGGCAAGCAACACCTTGGCGAGATTGGTCGTCGCCGGAACGTGCCGGGGTTCAAGGGCAAGCGCCTGGCGCAGGCTGGCCTCGGCCTCCGGGAGGCGACCCTGGGCGCCCAGGATTTCGCCCAGCAACGCGAGCGAGGAGGGATTGCCGGGTTCCAGGCCGATTGCCGACCGAACCGCGCGTTCGGCGCCGACCGAATCGCCGGTGTTCAGCAGTGCGCCGCCCAGCAGCCAGTGTGCCCGGCCCACGCCTGGATGGGCACGCAGGAATTGCTCGAGAAGCGGCCGTGCCTGGGCAAACTGGCCCGCCTGCATCATGCGCGCTGCGGCGTCCAGTTGCGGTGCTGCCATGGTGGAAGAAGCTGGCATGGGCGGGTCGATCCGTTGGTTGAAAGGCTCGCTTGGAGCAGCAGACAAAACACGCCGTTGCAACGTCCAAGTCAAGCGTGCGCACGGGACTGCGTCAACCGAGAAAATCAGCGCGGCGTGGCCGAATCGTCGGTATAGTTTAGTGTTGTACGCGACGCAGGGCGCTAGTGATGTCTGGTGATTCCGAGACCGCGACCTCGAATATGGTCGCCTTGGCCGAACGCGGGGCGTTCGGTGAGGCCGAACGGGCCGCCCGTGAATGCGTCACCCGCCAACCGGACGAGGAGCAGGCGTGGAGCGTCCTCGGCTTCAGCTTGTTGCAACAACAGCGGGCGCGTGAGGCGGCTGAAATCTACCAACAGGCCGCCGTGCGGTTTCCGGGGAACCCACTGCATTGGAACAATCTGGGCACGGCCATGCGCCGCAACGGCCATTTGCGTGATGCCGAGCAGGCGTATGCCAGGGCGTTGCAGTTGCAGCCGGACAACCCGCAGTTTCTCGCCAACATGGGATTGCTCTATCTCGAGTGGAAAAGGGTCGTTGCGGCACGCGATTACCTGTGGCGTGCGTTCCAGCTGGATCCGACCGATTACGAGGCGCGCGTCTTCGGCTGCCAGATGTGCCTGGAATGCGGGGATGATGATCGTGCCGAGCAGATCCTGCGGGACTGGAAATCCTGGGTGAACCTGGTCGACGGGCCGTTGCGGGTGGATCTCGCCGCGATGCTGCTGCGCCTGGGCCGGAATTCGGACGGTGAAAAATTGCTGCGCGAGCAACTGGACGATCCGCAAAGCGGCACCGCGGCGCGTGCGCGGCTGGTGATGACGCTCGAACGCTTCAATCGGGTGGATGAGGCACGCGCCTTGCTCGAACAGTTGCCGGAACCCGTCATGGTCGAAGACGCCGACTTGCGGGGCGAGGTCATCGAAGCCCGCGCCGTGATGGCGGCACGCGGCAAGGATCCCGCGCGCGCGCGCGCGCTGCTCGAAGGCCTGCTCGGCGAACCCGGCGCCGAGCGCCGCGACACCATGACCTGGTTTCTGCTGGCCAAGCTGTGCGACAAACAAGGGGACGCGGCGGCATGCATGGAATACCTGCGACTGGCGCACGAGTCGCAGATGAAGATTGCCGTGCAGCTCGTGCCGGAGCTGATCGAACCCAGCTCCAACCCGATGAACATTGCCGATTACCACGTGCGCGAGCAGGATTTCTGCAACTGGAAGCCCGTTGCAGCGCCCACGCTCGAGGACTCGCCGATCTTCGTGCTCGGCTTCCCGCGATCCGGCACCACGATGCTGGAGCAGATGCTGGATGCGCATCCCGGCATGGCCTCGATGGACGAGCAGCCGTTCATCCAGCGCGTGATCGAGCGGATGCAGTCGATGGGGTTGGAGTATCCCGACCAGCTCGGCAAACTGGACAATGCGCAATGCGCGACGCTGCGCGATGCCTACTGGCAGGCCGTTGCCCGTGTGGTGCAATTGCAGCCCGGGCAGCGGCTGGTGGACAAGAACCCCCTCACGATGCTGCGGCTGCCGTTGCTGGTACGGCTGTTCCCGAACGCGAAGATCATCTTTGTCGTGCGCCACCCGTGCGACGTCGTGTTCAGCAATTACCTGCAGCACTTCAATGCGCCCGCGTACATCGCCCTTTGCTCGACGTTGCCGCGGTTGGCCAACGGTTATGCGACCGCGATGCGCTTCTGGAATCAGCACGTCGCGTTGCTGAAGCCGCGGGTGTTCGAATGGCGCTACGAGGACGCCGTGCGCGAATTCGAGACGCAGGTGGAGCGCCTCGGCGAGTTCCTGCAGCTGGGCGATACCGCGCCGCTGCGCCAGTTCAGCGAGCACGCCAGGCGCAAGGGTTACATCGGTACGCCAAGTTATGCGCAGGTCGTGCAGCCGGTGTACGCAAGCGCGATCGGACGCTGGCGGCGCTATCGCACGTACTTCGAGCCGGTCCTGCCATTGCTGGAGCCCGCCATGCGGCACTGGGGTTACGATGCCTGAGCATGCCACGTCGTTGCCCAGGACCGGCCTCGATCTGCGCGACTACGTGCGCTGGTACGACGGCGTCCTGACGCCGGCGTTCTGCGAACAAATGATCGCCTCGTTCCGGCAGGCAAGTACGCATCACGTCAAGCGGGAGCGTGGCTGGCGTGCCGGACTCGAAACCAGCGCCTGGACCGAGCTGGACATCACGCCGATGGCGGACCCGGCACTGAAAGGGTTTTTCTATCAGCAGATCGACGAATATCTGGCGCGTTACAACGCGGATGTGCGGCTGGACATTCCGATTCCGGCCACCTCGTTGCTTGCTCCCCTGCGGATCAAGCGCTATCTCCCGGAAGCCCGGGAGGAATTCCAGATGCACTTCGATTCGATCGGGGAGGTCGCCAACCGTTACCTCGTTTACCTGTGGTACCTCAACGATGTCGCGGAGGGCGGCGAAACCGAGTTCGGCAGCCTCGGAATCAGGGTGCGTCCGCGCGCGGGACGGCTGCTGATGTTTCCACCCTACTGGATGTTCCAGCACGCCGGAAGGCCACCCGTTTCGGGCGAGAAATACATCCTCTCGACCTACATGCTGTTTCCGTTGGCGGGGCGCTGATCGAAATCGCCCACCGGCTCGTCTTCACGGAAACCCAGGAGTTCGGGGAGGTGCGTGGCGTAATTTTTCCAGCGCCCTACCGAGCTGGCATAAACCGGTTGCCGAGCTTGCCACAGACTGGCCGTGCCGATGCCGGTGGGGGATGCGGCCGGCGCCGGATTCGGATCCGCCGCGGGCAGCCCCAGCCAAGCCAGCAGTCTGGCCATCACGGCTTCCGGCGCGGTGACGAGCTGCTCGTAGCGCACGGTACGGATCGAGTCCGGATACGCATCGTGCCAATGCGCCATCAAGCGCCCGCAGTCGCGCATTGCCATCGCGATATCGGAGAAGTCGTAGGCGTAACCCTGCACGTCCTCCAGGAACGATTGCATCCACAGCGACAGTGCGGTGTCACGCGCGTCGCGTCGGCAGTGCACGATGCGTGCGTTGGGAAACAACGCAAGCATCAGGTCAACGTAACGAAAGTTGAGCGGCTGCTTGTCGATGAACCAGCGCGCCGCCCGGGAATCGTCCTGTCGCATCTGTCCGGCGTAAGTCCCGGCGGCGTGCTGCAGCGCGGAGCGATCCGGGTGCCCGGTCGAGATGATTTGCCGGGCCAGCGTGGCCATCCATGGCGACTCGCCACGATTGCACACTTGCGAATGCCGCGCCAGGAGCTCGGCAACCAGGGTGGTGCCCGAACGCGGCATTCCGACGATGAAGACGGGGACAAAATCGGGTGACGGTTCCAGGCATTGACGCGTCGGTTCGGTCTTCAACAACTCTTCGACCTCGTCCTGCCAGTCCCGATGCGACCATTGCGTCAGCGAGCGTGCGAGCGCGTTGGCCTTGCGCGAGTACTCCGCCGCATGAGCGTAATCGCCGATGTCATCGTGCGCCTTGGCGAGGGCGAACAGCAAGGTTGAGCGAGCCTTGTCGCCGAGATCACCACGCCGCAGGCAGTCGCGAAAACGCTTGAAGTCGTGGTGCGTCGCGTCACGATAGCGCTGCATCGAGGCCAGTCCGAGCGGGACGTGCCACTCGCAGGCCTGCGGGGCGTGCTCGAGCGCGTACAGGTAATGGGCGCGAGCACGCTCGAAATCGCCCAGCTGCATTTCCAGCATGCCCGCGTAGGCATGCAGTCGCGGATCGCCCGGAGCGGCAGCAATCGCGTGCTCGGCGATCACCGCGGCGTCGCGTTTGCGACCGCAGTCGTCGAGCAACTCGACGGCCTTGATTGCCAGTTCCGGGTCGTATCGTCCGTGCCCGAAATGGTCGCGCATGACAGCGGCGGCGGCGGCGCTGCGGCACCTGCCGATAAGGAGGCGCGCCAGCGTGAACGCGGTGGCGGCATCCTCCCGGCGCTCGGTGAAGAGCCGCGCCAGCAGGTTTTCGGCTTCACGCTCGCGTCGGGTCAGGCTGTAGATGCCGGCCAGGATCCGGCGCAGTTCGAAGGATCGCGGGTACGCCTGCAATGCGAGTGACACCACCGTTTCCGCATCGGCGTGATCACCATGCAGCACCAGCGTGCGCGCACGTTCCAGCCATGCCTGCTCGGAGTTCGCGGCTGATGGCATGGATTACCCCGCGAACGGCGGAAGCCCCAGCGCTGCACGCAACGGATCGAGCAGCGCACCGTACCGCGGCGCACGGGCAGTATCGGCGCGCAGGGGTTGACGCACCTGCATCGCGCTGGGCGTGCTCACGCCGCGCTGGTTCTCGTGGAAGCGCAGGCAGCCTTCCTCGAACGGCAAGCCGCAGAATTCCAGAAGGGCGCGGATGCTTTTCTCGGGTTCGGCGATCAGTTCCTCGTAGACGTGCTGGAGCACGTGCGCGGGATGCAACGCCCGCCAATGGCCCATGCTGCGATCGAAATCGCGCCAGTATGCAGCGAGGTCGGTGAACGTGCGTGCGTATTCGTTGTTGTCGAGGTGCTGGCGGTAGCACGAAAAACATGTTTCCAGTGGATCACGGCGGCAGCAGATGATCCTTGCGGCAGGCAACATCGCGCGGATCGCACCGATGTGGTACCAATTGCCGGGCAGCTTGTCGACGCAAACGGGCCTGCGTGCGTGCCAGCGCGCTGTGCGTTGCAGATAGCGTTCGCCGAGACGCCGCCAGCCTTCCGGCGGAGTCTGTTTCACCCAGGTCGGATACGGCTTGCCAAGGCGATCCGATTCTTCGGTCAAGGCCATGGGGATATCCGTCAGTTCGCCGGGACCTTCGACCATGGAATGTGACGCGAGGATCTGCTCGACCAGGGTGGAGCCCGAACGCGGCAGCCCGGTAATGAAGATGACGCCGCTGCCCGCCCCGACGTCGGGGGAAGGCGTGGGCGGTGGCGTGAACGCATCGAGGATCATGGATATCCCGGTGCTGAAGGCATCTGCACTCCAAATCCTGCGCCTGCGGGCGACCGCATGTGCCCGCTCCAGTGCATCCAGTGATTCGGCGTAGCGGCCCTCGTCGTCGAGAGCCCTGGCGAGCGCGAGGCCCATGGCGATCATGTCGTTGTCGTTGGCACGGCTGTCGCGCATGGCACGCTTGATCTGGTCGACGTCGCCGGGGGCAAAACGGACAGTCTTGAGGTCGGCCAGGCCCCACCAGGCCATCCCGGTCCACGGTTGCTCGGCGATGACGCGGCGGTATTCGGCCGCGGATTGAGCGATGCGGTTTTCGGCTCGCAACATGTCGCCAAGCAGCACGCGTGCCGGCATGTATGCCGGGTTGAGTGCGACCGAACGCCGCAGGGCGTCGGTCGCCTCCGCGTGGCGCATGCAGCGCGTCAGCATCGCGCCGAGATTGAACCACGCGATCGCGAGATCCGGTTGCAGTTTGCAAGCGTGCCTCAATGTTTCGATCGCCGCGTCATACTCGCCCGCCTGGCCGAGAATCGTTCCAAGCGTGTTGTAGTAAAGGGGATCAGCGGGACGCTTGGCCACCGCGCGCTGCATCGCCGCAATTGCGCCGGAATAGTCGCCGCGCAGATTCTGGATGCCCGCGCGCAGGCGCAGGACTTCGGGATGATCGGGGCAGGATGCCAGCAAGGGGGCAAGCCTCGCGTCCGCGAGATCGGGGCCACCCGTCTCGATTGCCTGCGCCGCTGCCATCACCTGTTGTGCGGCCAACGGACTCAGCCCCTGCAAACGTGAAACCACCATCACTTTTACTCTCGGACCGGGTTCGGGTATTTCAAAACAACAGGTAAGTGGAAATCATGTACTTGTCGTTGGATCGCGGCGGCAACCCTGCGTGCTGAAACATCCAGTACGGCGGGAACATCAACAAACGTCCCTTCTGCGCCTTGATGCGCAATCCGAGGTCGCAAAACTCCGTCTCCCCTCCTTCACTCACGTCGTTCAAGTACCACAGGAACACCATGTAACGGTTTGAGCAATAATCGAGCGCATCGAAATGGGGTTGGAACCGGTCGCCGGCATCGACGGAATAGCGCTTGATGCGCAGGTTTTCAAGGCGACTGCGCGGCGGGATCGGCAGCGTCAATGCTACGCGTTCGTTGTAGAGGGCGAGATGGCGCATGGCCTGTTCGCGGAAAAATGCCTCGAACGAGGCATCGGCCGCCTTGGTCACGTTGAGCTCCGTCCATGCGCTTTCCTCGAGTTGTGTCACGCCGCCCCGACCTCCGCGGGCATGAAAACGCGAGAGGCGGTTGAACGACTCGACCATCCGCTGGCAGAAATCAGGCTTCAGGGCATCGTCGAAACACTGCACGTAGTGGACCAGGTCCCGGGCTGCGGGGATTTCCGGGTTGGTTGTCGTCATGTCGCCTCGCTCAGGCAAGCTCCTGCAGCCGCGAGTCAAACTCCACGACCGCGGCGATCAATGCGGTCAGGGCATCGCGTTCCAGGGGCGAAAGGCCCGGGTTCCAGACTTCGAGAGCGAGCGCGCGTACCGGTGCGTCGCCGGCTGCGTATTGGAATCCGAAGCTGGAGTCGAATGCCAGTGCCTGGCCGGCGTGCAGTTGCCGGGGCTCGCCACCGACCGTGACACGCAACGGCGCGCTTCCCGCGAAGCCGACGACAATCGTGCAGAAGGCGTTGCTGCGCCCGCGGCGCGCCGGCGTGCCGGTCCCGGGTTGCAACGCCAGGACTTCCACGTCGGGAGCATAGTTGGGGATGCGCACCAGCGGCACGGAATCGAGCATGCCGGACAATTGCGGAGCCCGGGCTCGCATGGTGTCCTGGAAGATACCGCGTTGACACAAGGGAATTCGCCTTTCTCCGGCGGGCGCCGCCCTGGGGGTGCCGGATGTCGCCGTCATCGCATCCAGGCTGAAAGGCGAAAAAACGGTGTCTTCCTCCCCAGGGTTGCCGATGCAGGCAAGCGCTTCGCCGTCGAGGAACGCGGAGCGGGTCGACCAGTCGGCGAGCCAGTCGAACGCGGCGGCATCGAGAAAACATGCCGCGCCCGGATCCGGCACGTAGAGGAACGTTGGTTGCTGACGAGGATCTGCCGGCGTCTCGATTCGTTCGCGCAGGTAGATTGCCAAGGCCGCGTCGATACGACCGAGTCGCGCGGCGTTGATGCCACGGCGGAAGGGTTCCAGGACACTTCCGAACAGGTCGTGCCGGCCCGTATCCACGTATCGCATGGCGTGTTTCACGAGCTGACGCAAACCGGAGTCTGTCGTCGACTCGCTCAGCCATTGTCCGTTGGCCTGGGCGTCGAGAATCGCCCGGAAGTAATGCAGCAAAGCCATTTCCGGCCGGCCGTCCAACTCGTAGACGTTTGCCAGCAGCAGGCGCGCCGTGGTGTTGCGACCATGGCCAGGGCCCAGGGCTTGTTCGAATACCGAGCGCGCCTCATCCATGCGTTGTGCGCTCCGGTATGCAACTCCAAGTTCCATCAACACCCCAGTGTCGTTGCGGTTGGCCTGCGCTGCGCGGCTGAGCATGGCCACTGCCTCGCCGGGCTCGCCACGCGACAATGAGGCATTGGCCAGAAACCGGAGTGCTTCGACTTGATCCGGTTGCGTGGCCGCCACCTGTCGGTACACACGCTCCGCATCGGCAAGGTTGCCCTGGCGTACGTGCGTGCGGGCGATTTCCAACTCGCTGTTGGTGGTGGATTCGAACGAAAAGGGGGGATCCGATGCCATGGCGCGAGGGGATTCCGCGGTGCGCAAGGACACGATTCTAACAGGCGACCCCGACGCCCATGCCGGTACGGCACACGTGGGATGCGCCGGTTTGTTGTACATCGTCCGAAACAGCGAGGCGCGGCTTGCGCCGCGCCCGTCGGAGCGCGTCCGGTTTTCGGAAACCGAACGGTCAATAGCGGTAGTGATCGGCCTTGTACGGCCCTTCCACCGGCACGCCGAGGTAGTCGGCCTGGTCCTTCGAAAGCTTGGTCAGCTTCACGCCGATCTGTTCCAGGTGCAGGCGCGCGACTTCTTCGTCGAGTTTCTTGGACAGGCGGTAGACCTGCTTCTTGTACTTGTCCTTGTTGGCCCACAAGTCGATCTGCGCGAGCGTCTGGTTGGAGAACGAATTCGACATCACGAACGACGGATGACCGTGCGCGCAGCCGAGGTTCACGAGGCGTCCTTCGGCCAACAGGTAGATCGAGTTGCCGCCGTCGAAGGTGTACAGGTCGACCTGCGGCTTGATGTTGAGGTGCTTCGCCGCCTTCTGCAGGCGGTCGACCTGGATCTCGTTGTCGAAGTGGCCGATGTTGCACACCAGCGCGTGGTTCTTCATGCGCTGCATGTGTTCCAGCGTGATCACGTCGCGGTTGCCGGTGGTGGTCACGTAGATGTCGGCTTGGCCCAACGTGTCTTCGACCGTCGCGACCTGGAAGCCTTCCATCGCCGCCTGCAACGCGCAGATCGGGTCGATCTCGGTGACGATCACGCGCGCGCCGAAGCCTTTCAGCGAATGCGCGCAGCCCTTGCCGACGTCGCCGTAGCCGCACACCACCGCGACCTTGCCCGCGACCATCAGGTCGGTGGCGCGCTTGATGCCGTCGGCCAGCGATTCGCGGCAGCCGTACAGGTTGTCGAACTTGCTCTTGGTGACCGAGTCGTTGACGTTGATCGCGGGCACCAGCAGCTTGCCGGCCTCGGCGAGTTGATAGAGGCGATGCACGCCGGTGGTGGTTTCCTCGGAGACGCCGCGCCATTCGGACGCGACCTTCTTCCAGAAACCGGGACGCTCGCTGCGGGTCTTCTTCAAGAGATCCTTGATGACCTGTTCCTCATGGTTGGCGCCTTTTTCGTCCACCCACTTCGAGCCGTCTTCCATCTCCACGCCCTTGTGGATCAGCAACGTGGCGTCGCCGCCGTCATCGACGATCAATTCCGGCCCCGTGTTTCCCGGATGCGTCAACGCATCCAGCGTGCACTGCCAGTATTCCTCCAGCGTCTCGCCCTTCCACGCGAACACGGGCACGCCACTCGCCGCGATCGCGGCGGCGCAGTCGTCCTGGGTCGAGAAGATGTTGCACGACGCCCAGCGCACCGAGGCGCCGAGCGCCGCGAGCGTCTCGATCAGCACCGCGGTTTCCTTGGTCATGTGCAGCGAGCCGGTGACGCGCACGCCTTTCAGCGGTTTTTGCGGTGCGTAACGCGCGCGGATCTGCATCAGGCCCGGCATTTCCTGCTCGGCCATGGTGATGCGCTTGCGGCCGAGGTCGGCCTGCGCGATGTCGCGCACCTTGTAATCGTGTTGCGTGGAACCTTGCTTTGTCGAAACCTGGGGTACTGCGTTCATGGTGTTTCTCCGATTCATGGGCGCTGTTGGAAAGGGTGCCGAGCCTCGCCCGGTCGTTTCACGACTCGAGCTGCAGCGCCCCTCGGCGGGCAAAACTTCCCCCTTCGGCACGAAGGGGGAGTGAGGGGGATGGCCTTTGCCAGCCGAGGCATCATCCCCCCGCCGCCTGCGGCGGCGACCCCCTTCCTTCGGAAGGGGGTAAGCAGCATCACTTGATCTTCGCGGCCTTGCGCAAAGCTTCGGCGCGATCCGTCGCTTCCCACGAAAACGCATTGGCGGTTTCGGATTTCTTCACCAGCTTGCCGCTGATCCGGTCTCCCCACTTGTAGGTGTGCTTGAATGGCTTGCGGCCGAAGTGGCCATACGACGCGGTCGCCTGGTAGATCGGGTGGATCAGATCCAGCATCTTGATGATGCCGTATGGGCGCAGGTCGAAGTGCGCACGGATCAGCTTCTCGATCTTGTCGTCGCTGATCTTGCCGGTGCCGAAGGTGGTGACCGAAATCGAAGTCGGTTCGGCCACGCCGATCGCGTAGGAAATCTGCACCTCGCAGCGATCCGCGATGCCGGCCGCGACGATGTTCTTGGCCACGTAGCGCGCGGCGTAGGTCGCCGAGCGGTCGACCTTGGACGGATCCTTGCCCGAGAACGCGCCGCCGCCATGGCGGGCCATGCCGCCGTAGGTGTCGACGATGATCTTGCGGCCGGTCAGGCCGCAATCGCCCACCGGGCCGCCGATCACGAACTTGCCGGTCGGGTTGATGTGCACCTTGTTCTTCGGCAGCGCGGCGTACCACTTCTTCGGCAGCACGGGCTTGAGGATGAATTCGCGCACGCCGTCCACGAGGTCGGCGTACTTCACCTCGGGATCGTGTTGCGTCGAGAGCACCACCGCGTCGAGTCCGGCGACGCTGTGGTCGTCGTTGTAGTGCAGGGTGACCTGCGACTTCGCATCGGGGCGCAGCCACTTCAGCTTGCCGGCCTTGCGCACCTTGGCCTGCTGTTCGACCAGCCGGTGCGAGTAGTAGATCGGCGCGGGCATGAATTCAGGCGCCTCGTTGCAGGCGTAGCCGAACATCAGCCCCTGGTCGCCGGCGCCCTGTTCCTCGGGCTTCTTGCGCGCGACACCCTGGTTGATGTCGGGCGACTGCTTGCCGATCAGGTTCAGCACGCCGCAGGTTGCGCCGTCGAAGCCGACGGTGGACGAGTCGTAGCCGATGTCCAGGATCACCTTGCGCGCCAGCGCCTCGATGTCCACCCATGCGTCGGTGGTCACTTCGCCGGAAACGATCGCGACGCCGGTCTTGACCATGGTTTCGCAGGCCACGTGCGCGCGCTTGTCCTGGGCCAGGATCGCGTCCAGCACGGCGTCGGAAATCTGGTCGGCGACCTTGTCCGGGTGGCCTTCGGAGACCGATTCGGAGGTGAACAGGTAACGGCTCATCGTGGGCTATATCCTTTGATACGGATGGAAGGATGGAACAAGCTGTCCATGATACATGGTTCGCGGGCGCGGTTGCACCGCCAAGCGTAGCGTGTTCAGCACCCGCTCGGCCAAGGAGTAGGCTGCCCTTCGGGATTTCGCAGGGGTTTGTGATGCGTGCTGGTGGCGTATTCCGTGGTTGGTTGGGTGCCGTCGCCTTGATCGTGCTGTCGTCGCCGGCATTTGCATCGAGTTTCGATTGCAGCCACGCAGGTGACGTCGTCGAGAAAACCCTTTGCGCCAGCCCGGAACTTGCGCGGCTCGATTCCGAACTGGAGAAGGTTTTTGCATCCGCATTGGCGCGTGATCCGCAGCGCGCTGCCGCGCTCCGGAACGATGAAGCCGACTGGCTGGCCGAGCGTGACGATCATGCATGGCAACTTCTTGCCGACAGCACGATGGCGCCGCAAGCGCCCGAAGAATTGGCGCGCCTGTACCGGCAGCGTATCGAGTTTGTGCGCAACGTCCACGGTTCGGACAGCGCGGGCACATCCCCCGTTTTGGCAGCGCTGCTGGCCACGGTGACCAGACTGTCTGCGAACACCACCGACGTGATCAAGGCACTGCAGGTGCAAGGTGCGATCGTCTTGCCGCAACAACGCACCTTCGATAGTCCGGACAAGGTCATCGCGGCATTGCCCGCACCACCGGACCCGGCGTTGCGCAAGGCGCTGAAACAATACACCGGGGTTGCCAACTTTACGCTGGCGTACCTTCCTTCCGTGCATCTTGGTGGTGTATTCAACGTGGAAGGTACAGCAGAGTGCATGTACTGGGACATGTTCGATGTGCGCGCCGACGGGAGCGTGCGCATTGACAGGCCGCACGGCAGTACGGGATGGTGCTGGAACACCCAAGGCAATATTGCGCTGGTCAACGGTCTTCCGATCGCGATCAGCGAAACTTCCGGCATCTTGTCGCAGGAAGTCGACCTCGAATGGCAGCGCTGGCAAAACACGAAGTGGGGCGCGCTCCGCTGGGTACGTATTCGTTTCGATCGGGTGTTGAACGTGGGTTTTGCCGGCTGCGCCAGTGGCGTTGATTGTGCTGCCGCGCGCCAGTTGGCCTTGCGATATGCACGTCTCTATGACCGCCGTCCATTGCCTTCGACACTGTTGCACGTTGCGACTTTGACACCGATCGAGCGATCGCATTTCCTGCGCATGCTGGCATTTGCGGAAGCCGGGGGCACGGAGGCTGGATCCACTGCGGACACGGCATTGTCCGAGGGGGAGTTCCAGCGGCGTTGGACAACGCTGAGGGAACAGGCGGTGCCGGCTGGAAGGATGCAGATGCGCGATGTGGTGATGGAACTGCCCTTTGCGAACCATGGTATTCAGTTCGCCAAGCCCCGTTTCGGACCGCAGCCTCCGGTGGGCAGCTTCCAACCCGCTTCCACGTTTTTCCCGGCGCACCTGGATGGTGAATTGGTCCTTGGGCGGATCGGTCACGGCCAGATCGGGTGGCGCCAATACAGCCCTTGGATGGTGGGTTTCTGGCGCTGGAACGAGGGAAAGCTGGTGCCGATTGCGGGTGTGGATGTCGATCGCAAGAACGGTAAGGCGCTGTTCGCGGTTCCGATGTCTGGTGCGCCGCTGCCCCGATCGCCCTGATCGTTTTGCGGATCGGTGCGGGGCGTGTGGGGGCTTCAGTCACGCGTTACGCGGCCGCGGCGAATTCGCCCGGCACGCCGGCCGCGAGGGCGTCGAAATAGTCTCGGGTCAGGCGCCGCTGCTCGTGCGCGCGCTCCGCTGCATTGGCCACCGCGCGGAAGGCGGCGTTTTCCGGGCGATCCTTTGCGTACCAGCCGAGATGCTTGCGCGCGATCCGCACGCCCGCGACTTCACCGTAGAACGCGTACAGCGCATCGAGGTGGCCGAGCAGGATGTCACGGACTTCGGTGACGTCCGGCTCGGGCAGCGCCTCTCCGGTGGCGAGGAAATGGGCGATCTCGCGGAAGATCCACGGTCGGCCTTGCGCGGTGCGTCCGACCATCAGTGCGTCGGCTTTCGTATGTTCCAACACGAGGCGGGCCTTCTCCGGCGAATCGATATCGCCATTGGCGAATACCGGGATCGACACGCTGGCCTTCACCGCCGCGATGGTGTCGTATTCGGCGAAGCCTTCGTACTTCTGCGAACGCGTGCGGCCGTGCACGGCCAGCGCGGCGATGCCGCAAGCTTCGGCGATCCTCGCGACCGCAAGTGCGTTGCGGCGATCCGGCGTCTGCCCGGTACGAATCTTCAGCGTTACCGGCACTTCGACCGCCTCGACGACTGCGCGGCAGATGCACGCCACCAGGGACTCGTCGGCCAGCAGCGCCGATCCGGCCCACGCATTGCACACCTTTTTGGCCGGGCAGCCCATGTTGATGTCGATCAGTTGCGCACCATGTGCAACGTTGTAGCGTGCGGCCTCGGCCAGCATCGCCGGATCGGAGCCAGCAATCTGTACCGAGACGGGATCCGGTTCGCCCGCATGGTCCATACGGTGCAGGGACTTGCGGGTCCGCCACAGGCGCGGGTCGGAGGCGGTCATTTCCGACACGGCCAGTCCCGCACCCAATCGCTTGCACAATTGGCGGAAGGGCTTGTCGGTGACCCCGGCCATGGGTGCGAGAGCTACGGCCGGATCGATCGAAATGGAGCCGATGAGCATCCGGCGGATTGTACCGGCACGTCGTAGCGGCGCGGTTCTTGCAAGACCGATGGTGCCGCATGGATGATGCGGGCGTTCACGGAGAAGGCATGCGCGGGGCTCTGCCAGGCTTGCTGCTGTGGTTTGCGGGGGGCGTTGCGATGGCGGCGACGCCGCTGACCGCGCAGCAGATGCGTACCTTGTCGACCAGCAATCCGCACGATCTGGTCACGGATGTCCGCGCCGCGCTGGATGCGGGGCTGTACGTGAACGACCCGGCCGGTGAGCGCGAAGCGCTGTGGTGGATGGGACACGCCGGCGTCAATATTTCCGATGCCGCCGCGGTGACCGAAGCCGTGGCGCGCCTGAAGAGCCTCGGCAGCGTCGGACGCGACACGCTGGCCGAATCTTATGCGGGGTTCCTTTCCGCCGACCAGCGCATCCTGCGCGGCGATGGCGGTGGCGTCAGCGATGCCCTGCAGGCGGCGGCCCTGCAATTGGACAGCAGCGATCCCGCGCGCCGCGCGCTGGCCAAGTTCCAGTTGTGCGACGCCTACACCATGGCGGGCCAGTCCGAGCATGCGCAGCCACTGTGCCGGGAAGCCGATGCGGCGTTTGCCGCGCTGCACGATGACTGGAGCCGGGCACAGGCGCTGAACGATGAAGGCAGCAACGCATATGCGACGGCGCAGTATGCGCAGGCCGGCCAGTACTACCAGCAGGCGCGCGCGCTTTACGAAAAGGTGGGAGACCACTCCCAGGCGCTGATGGTTGGCGACAACCTGGCGCAGGTGTACCTGAAGCAGGACAAGCCGGAGCAGGCGATCGCACTGTCGCGCGCATCGCTCGCCGATGAGCGCGCGGCGGGCCGGGAATCCGACGCGCTGAATTCGCAGTACGACATTGCGCGTGCCCTGCAGGCCATGGGCAAGCACCGGGATGCCATGGAGATGATCGCGGGGACGGTGGATGAAGCACGCAAGGCGCACCTCGACGCGCAGCTCCCCAGCCTGTTGCGGGAACAATCGCGGATGGCCGAGGCCAACGGCGACCTCAAGCTGGCGCTGGCCGCTGAACGCGAAGCCATGCAGATCGCCAGCGGATATTGGAAGGTCAGTCTGGGCTCCCAGCAGGCGGAATTGGCGGTCCGCTACGCGGCGCGCGAAAAGGAGATCCGCATCCAGGAGCTGGAACGCAACAACCAGATCAAGAACCTGAGGTTGCGTGCTGCGCAAGCCGACGTCGAACGCAACGCGATGCAGCTCCGGCGCCAGCGCGGCACGCTGATCGCAGCGCTGATCGCGGCCGTGGGCCTGGTTGTCGGTATCGTCTCGTTGCTGTTGTTGCTGCGCTTGCAGTGGCGGCATGGGCGGGAATTGCGGCGGCAGGCCCAGGAAGATCCGTTGACCGGGGTGGACAACCGGCGCGGGTTCTTCCGGCGCGCACAGGCATTGCTCGAGCGGCGCGATGCCGACGCGGCGCCGCTGCACGCATTACTGCTGTTCGATTTCGATCATTTCAAGCGCATCAATGACCAGTACGGGCATCCGTTCGGCGACATCGTGCTGAACATTTCATTGCAATGCCTGCGCGGCGTGGTGGGCAACCGGGGGCGGCTTGCGCGTTTGGGGGGCGAGGAGTTCGTGGTGCTGTGTCCGCGCCTCGGCGGGTCCGACGCCCTGCGGCTTGCCGAAGAAATGCGCGCGGCGATTGGCGCGCTGGCGTTTCCGGATGCGCCCGACGGTCTGGACGTCACGGTCAGCGTCGGCATGGCCCTGTTCGACGGCACACGTTGCCACGATGTCGGCAGTTGGCTGCGCGCCGCCGATGACGCGATGTACGCCGCGAAGGCACGTGGACGCGACCAGGTCGTGTTCGCGCAGGAGGTCGAGGAGATGCTGCAGCAGGTCGGCGCGACCCCGCAGCGGTTCGGGGCACCTGACCCGCATCAATGACGCGCATCAATGCCGCGCGAGGTGCAAACGCGCAAAGTGCATGACACGCCCGTCACGGAGTCGTGGCCATGACCCACGTCGTCACCGACAACTGCATCAACTGCAAGTACACCGATTGCGTCGAGGTATGCCCGGTCGATTGTTTCCACGAAGGTCCGAACTTCCTGGTGATCGATCCCGGCGAGTGCATCGATTGCACGCTGTGCGTGGCCGAGTGCCCGGTAAACGCGATCTTTCCCGAAATGGACGTGCCAGCGGGGCAGGAAAAGTACCTGGCGATCAATGCAGAACTGGCAAGGCAATGGCCGGTGATTGCCGGCAAGATTCCCGCGATGGAGGGCGCCGACCTGTGGGACGGCATGCCAGACAAGCTGCCGCTGCTCGATCGGGGGGATGGCAGTGGATCGTCGCACGCAGCATGACGCCCCCTTGACCCCCGTCGGCTAGACTGGCTGGACGCCAGCAACCGCGGCCACGCATTTCCCGTACGCAATCAGAAGGAGCCGACTCATGTCCGGTACGAAATTCAAGGGCAATCCCGTCCACCTCGACGGCCACTTTCCGAAGGTCGGTGACAAGGCGCCGGCGTTCAAGCTGATCGCCGGCGATCTGTCCGAAAAGTCGCTGGCGGATTTCGCCGGCAAGCGCAAGGTACTGAACATTTTTCCGAGCGTGGATACCGGCGTGTGTGCGGCCTCGGTGCGGCACTTCAACAAGGATGCAGCGAGTCTGAAGAATGCAGTGGTGCTGTGCATTTCCGCCGACCTGCCGTTTGCGCAGGCACGTTTCTGCGGTGCCGAAGGCATCCAGAATGTTGTCATGCTGTCGATGATGCGCGGCCGCGAATTCCTGAAGGATTACGGCGTCGCGATGACCGACGGTCCGCTGGCCGGCCTCGCCGCGCGTGCGGTGTTGGTACTGGACGAACACGACAAGGCGATCCACGCGCAAATGGTGGACGACATCACCCACGAGCCGGATTACGACGCGGCGCTGAAAGCGCTCGGCTGACCGCAACCATCCTCCCCCTTCCAGGGGAAGGGGGAGTGAGGGGGATGGCACTTGACGCGACAACATCCCCCCGCGCATGTCATCGACATGCGCGACCCCCTTCATATTGAAGGGGGTGTGTCATGGGTTCCGGAGGCTCAGCGCGCGTTCGCGAACGCCTCGGTCATGTCGAGCATGCGGTTGGAGAAGCCCCATTCGTTGTCGTACCAACCCAGCACCTTGACGAAGGTGCCGCCCATCACGCGGGTTTGTGTCGCGTCATAGGTGCACGACGCCGGGTTGTGGTTGAAGTCGATCGACACCAGCGGCCTGGTGTTGACCGCCATCACGCCCTTCAGCTTGCCATTGGCGGCTTCGTTGATCGCGGCGTCGACCTCGTCCTTGCTGGTTTCGCGCTTGGCGACGAAGGAAAGGTCCACGCACGACACGTTGATGGTCGGCACGCGCATCGAGAAGCCGTCCAGACGGCCATTCAATTCCGGCAACACCAGACCCACCGCCACGGCGGCGCCGGTCTTGGTCGGGATCTGGCTGTGGGTGGCCGAGCGTGCGCGGCGCAGGTCCTTGTGGAACACGTCGGTCAGCACCTGGTCGTTGGTGTAGGCGTGGATCGTGGTCATCAGGCCGTGCACGATGCCGATTTTCTCGTGCAGCACCTTGGCCAGCGGCGCGAGGCAATTGGTGGTGCACGACGCGTTGGAGATGATGGTGTCGGTCGGCTTGATCTTGTCTTCGTTGACGCCGAACACGAATGTGCCGTCGACACCCTCGCCGGGCGCCGAGATGATCACCTTCTTCGCACCGGCGGCGAGGTGCGCCGCGGCCTTGTCGCGCTTGGTGAACAGGCCGGTCGATTCGATCACGACGTCGACGCCGAGATCTTTCCACGGCAGCTTCGACGGATCGCGCTCGGCGCAGACCTTGATGTGGTTGCCGTTGACGATCAAGTCGCCGCCTTCGACGCTGACTGTGCCGGGGAATTTGCCGTGCGCGGTGTCGTATTGCGTCAGGTGCGCGTTGGTTTCGGCGTCGCCGAGATCGTTGATCGCGACGATCTTGATCGCGCCGGTGCGGTTGGATTCGTACAGCGCGCGCAGGATGTTGCGGCCGATGCGGCCGTAGCCGTTGATCGCGACCTTGATCGCCATGGTGTGGTCCTTTGCTGAAGCCGTTTGGATGAAACCGCAATTTTAGCGGGTTTCAAGTGCCGTTTCATGGCCAGGGACCGCACTGCGCATGGCAAACTGGCGCTTTCGCCGGGAATCGCGATGCACGTGCGTTTGCACATTCGGCGCCACGCGGGCAGGCTCGCCCTCGCGCTGGTTGCGGTGCTGTCGTGCATGCCGGCCGCGTTGGCGTGGGGGCCGCGCGGACACCGGATCGTGGCCGGGCTGGCCGAGGCGCAGTTGACGCCGCGGGCCCGCGCGGCCGCACAAAAATTGCTGGCCTTGCGAGGCGCGCGCCACCTCGAAGACGTTGCGAACTGGGCGGACGCTCTGCGCGACACCGATCCGGCACTGTTCCGGCGCACCAAGTGGCTGCACTTCGTCAACTTCCATTCGCACGATTGCATCTACGATCCGCCGCGCGATTGCCGCAATGGCGAGTGCGTGGTGGCGGCCATCGAAAAATATTCGGCGATTCTCGCGGATCGCACGAACCCGCCCGCCGAGCGCGCCGAGGCACTGGCGTTCGTGGTGCACTTCGTCGGTGACATCCACCAACCGCTGCATGCGGATTACCGTCACGACGCGGGTGGCAATGATTTTCAGGTCCGCTGGCGCGATCGTGGCACCAACCTGCATCGCGTCTGGGATTCACTGATGCTGGACTCGACGCGGCTGTCGGCGACGCAATTCACCGGCGAGCTTGCGGCCCGACGCACGCGGGTCGAGGCCGGTGGCACGCCGGCCCGGTGGGCGGAGGAAAGTTGCCGGATCGATCGTGACGATGGCGTGTATCCACCCTCGCGGCGCATCGACGCGGCCTATGTGGATCGCGAATTGCCGATCGCCGAGCAGCGCTTGCGGCAGGCAGGGGCGCGGTTGGCGGCGTTACTCAATCGCGATCTTGCGCGTGGGTAGGTTGGGCTGACCGCGGGCTTCATTCGCGGGAAGCCCAACGTTCGCGGCACGAATGCTGTTGGGCTTCGCGTTGCTCAGCCCAACCTACAACGCGACGCCCAGCCTGCGCAGCAGCTTGCCCATCAACCACGCCGGGCCGATCAGCAGTTGCACGATGTTGGTGAGGAACGCCGGACGCCGGCCCTCGATGGCGTGTCCGATGAATTGCCCGATCCATGCCAGCACGAACAGCACCGCGGCGAGGATCAGCAGGTCGCGCGGCCCAAGCGCGTCGTACAACGCCCACGCGATCACGCCGCTGATCACGAACACCAGCACCATCGCGAAGCCGAGTTTGCGCGACAGCCGGTAGTAGAACAGGAACGCGAGGAACATCGCGACCGCCGCCCAGAAGCCGGGCTTCATCCATTGCGGGATCACCGGTACGGTCCAGAGCGCCGCGATCACGCACCACGTGATCACCGGCACGCACACCCAATGGATTGCGCGGTTGGTCGGATTCTGGTGATCGGCGGCATAGCTGCCGAACCACTGGTGGATGTCGCGCATCGCCGCCTCGTCGCGTGGGCCCGCATCCAATCTACGCCATCTGCGCGCGGCCGGACAGTGTGTCCGGTGCGGGACGCTGCGCGACGCGGGTTCGATATCCGCGTTTCGCGGCAACCGTCAGGTGACAATAATGCCCGCCAGTTTCTTCAGCGCCTCGGCGTATTTCGCCGCAGTGCCGTCGATCACTTCGCGCGGCAGTTTCGGACCCGGCGCACGCTTGTTCCAGTCCAGCGTTTCCAGGTAGTCGCGCACGAACTGCTTGTCGTACGAAGGCGGGCTGATGCCGACCTTGTACTGGTCGGCCGGCCAGAAGCGCGAGGAATCCGGCGTCAGCATTTCATCCATCACGTACAGCTTGCCATCCGCGTCGGTGCCGAACTCGAACTTGGTGTCGGCGATGATGATGCCGCGTGCGGCCGCGTATGCAGCAGCGAATCGGTAGATCGCAAGCGTGGCGTCGCGCACTTGCGCGGCGAGCTCGGCGCCGATCAGCCTCGCCACTTCATCGAAACCGATGTTCTCGTCGTGCGTGCCCTTGGGTGCCTTGGTGGATGGCGTGAACATCGGCGCGGGCAGCTGCTGCGCCTGCTGCAGGTTCCCGGGCAGCTCGATGCCGCAAAGCGATCCCGTCTTCCGGTAATCCTTCCAACCCGACCCGATCAGGTAACCGCGCGCGATCGCTTCGACCGGCACGGCTTTCAGGCGCTTCACCACCACCGCGCGTTTTTCGTAAAGCTTCGGGTCGACGCCCGCCGGCAGCACTTCCGCGACCGGCGTGCCGGTCAGGTGGTTGGGTACCAGATGCGCGGTCTTTTCGAACCAGAAGTTGGAAATCTGGCACAGCATTTCGCCCTTGCCGGGGATCGGGTCGGGCAATACCACGTCGAATGCCGACAGGCGATCGCTGGCCACGATCAGCAGGCGGTCGTTCGGCAGCGCGTAAACGTCGCGCACCTTCCCACGATGCAGGAGTTCGAGGCCGGGCAGGTCGGATTCGAGCAGGGTGGTGGGCACGGCGGCGCTCCGCAGGCGGGAAAACGCGCATTGTAGCGACGTGCATCGGGCGCGGCGTTCGCGTGGCCACTGATAAACTTGGCGGATGCGCAAATTGCCGTTGACATTCCTGCTGCTTGCGGCCGCGCCTTTCGCGATTGGGCAGGCTGCGGCCGAACCGCCGGTTCCGCCCGCGCAGCTTGGCCTGTGCGCGGCGTGCCATGGCGAGGATGGCCACGCGCGCATTCCGGGCGCGCCCAATCTTGCCGGGCAGCCGTATCAGTATCTCCTGCAGGCGCTGCACGCGTATCGCGATGGCGGACGCAAGGTTCCGGTGATGCGCGCGGCGGTGGGACCGCTTGTCGAGAAAGACATGCAGGCGCTGGCGCGTTGGTTCTCTGCGCAGTCGCCATGCAAGCCGGACCGGGCGGGGAGTCCATGAGGATCTGGGGGAAGCTGATCGGTTTCGTGATCGGCTTGGTGGTGACGCGCGGTGACTTCGGCGGCGCGCTGATCGGGCTGGTGATCGGACACCTGGTGTTCGACAGCGGCTGGCTCGGTGGGCTGACGCACACCAGTGGCAAGGACGGCTACGTCGAGCCGCTGTTCGCCACCATGGGCACGCTGGCCAAGAGCGACGGCCGCGTGTCCGAAGCCGAAGTCGCGATCGTCGAGAAGCTGATGACGCGGCTGGAGCTGGATGCACTGTGGCGCCGCCGCGCGATCGACGCGTTCAACGCGGGCAAGGCGCCGGGTTTCGACCTTTCGCGATCGCTGGTGGATCTGCGCGCATGGTGCATGCCGCGGCGCAGCTCGGTGATGCCGTTCCTCGACATGCTGTGCGACGTGGCGATGGCCGACGGGCCGTTGACCGACGAAAAGCTGCGCGTGCTGAAGCGGGTGGCGTTTTCGCTGCGCATCAGCGAAATCCAGCTGGTGGCGCTGCTGGCGATGAAGGGCTTTGCCTGGAACACCGGTCCGCGTCCCGGTGAATGGGCGCACTCCGGCGCGTATTCGCAGCAGGGGTATCGTCCCGCGCCGCGCAGCAACGGGCCGGATCCCTACGCCGTGTTGGGCGTCCCGCGCGATGCCGACGAACGCACCATCAAGCGTGCCTACCGCAAGCTGATCAGCGAATTCCACCCGGACCGGCTCGGCAACATGCCGGAGGATTTGCGCCGCCGCGCCGAAGCGCGGGCCAGCGAAATCAATGCGGCGTGGGAGCGCATACAGGCGGAGCGTGGTTTTCGATAATCAGCGATACTCTGTTGCACACGGGACACGTGCTCCGTTCCGATGGGACGTCCCCCGACAACCCCCATCGAGCCGTCAGACAGCGACGGCTCGATCGCCCCCTTGGCTCGAGGGGGCCGAAAAGCCTCCGTGCCGATATGACCAGACAACCTTGCGTGATCGCCCCGTCCATCCTCTCGGCCAACTTCGCCAAGCTCGGCGCGGAAGTGGATGCCGTGATCGATGCCGGCGCCGACTGGATCCATTTCGACGTGATGGACAACCACTACGTCCCCAACCTCACCATCGGGCCGATGGTGCTGAGGGCGCTGCGCGACTACGGCATCACCGCGCCGATGGACGTGCACCTGATGGTGGAGCCTGTGGATCGCATCGTGCCGGACTTCGCCAAGGCCGGGGCGACTTCGATCAGCTTCCACCCCGAGGCGACGCGGCACGTGGATCGCACGCTGTCGCTGATCCGCGAGCACGGCTGCAAGGCGGGCCTCGTGTTCAACCCGGCGACGCCGCTCGACTGGCTGGATTACGTGCTGGACAAGGTCGACATCGTGCTGGTGATGTCGGTGAACCCGGGTTTTGGCGGGCAATCATTCATTCCGTCGGCGCTGGAGAAGCTGAAGCGCGCGCGTGAAATCATCGACCGCAGCGGCCGACCGATCCATCTCGAAGTCGATGGCGGCGTCAAAACCGGCAACATCGGCGACATCGCGCGCGCGGGTGCGGATGCGTTCGTCGCGGGATCGGCGATTTTCGGCAGCGATGACTACAAGGCCACGATCGCGGCCATGCGCAAAGCAGTGGGTTGAATGTTCCGATCGGAGCGGCTGTTGTGGAAAGTCAGCCCATGAAAGGGCGTTCTGGACTGCCAGATCGCCAGCAGACGTCATGCGCGCAAACGTTCGACGAAGTCGCGTTCATGGACGAACGCACATACAAAGACCAACGGCCTCGATGCTTTCGCACCGAGACCGCGGCCGACCAGGAGAGGAACGAAACGCGAGGCTGGGAGAGCGGACCTCGAACTGCATGTGGTCCACCGCGCTGGACGCCTTCCGGTGTCAGTGGCCGGGTGCGTCTCCGGCGCCAGCGCGGGGGTATTCCACAGTCGACATCCACGGCAGGAGTACCGACAGCCGCCATTAGGCCTGTCAAGGGCGCCGGCCGCGGGGCGGGTCAAGGGCGGCAAGCGGGCAATTTGTGGCAAATTTCTGACAACCCCCGAGAGGGCTTGCGCGCCGTGGGTATATGACGCAGGCTCGCGCTCGGCGCCCCGTTGCGCGGGGCAAGGCAAACCCTAGGAGAACCGAATGGCCCGCGCCATCGCCATCGTGGAGGACGAACCTTCCATCCGCGCCAATTACGTCGAGGCGCTTTCGCGCTTCGGCTACGACGTGCACGGGTTTGCCTCACGCATCGAGGCGTCCGGCGCCTTCGCCAACCGCATGCCGGAACTGGTGATCATCGACATCGGCCTGGGCGACGAACCCGAGGGTGGGTTCGACCTGTGCCGGGAACTGCGCGCGCGGTCGGCGACGTTGCCGATCATTTTCCTGACCGCGCGCGATTCCGATTTCGACGTGATTTCAGGCTTGCGCCTGGGCGCCGATGATTACCTCAGCAAGGACATCAGTTTTCACCAGCTCGCCGCGCGCATCGGCGCGCTGTTCCGCCGCGCCGAATCGCAGCGGGCGCCGGCCGCGACCGAAACCGTGGTCGAACATGGCCCGCTGAAATTGGAAGCGGAGCGCATGCGCGTCACCTGGAACGACGTCGAGGTGCCATTGACCGTCACCGAATTCTGGATGGTGCACACGCTGGTGCGGTTCCCGGGCCACGTGAAGAATCGCGACCAGTTGATGCGCGACGCGGAACTGGTGGTGGACGACGCCACCATCACCTCCCACATCAAGCGCATCCGCAAGAAGTTCCTCGCCATCGATCCGGAGTTCGACGCGATCGAAACGGTGCATGGGGTCGGTTACAGGTGGAAACCGTGAAAGTCGGGACCGGGGACTAGGGACCGGATGATCCGAGATCGCATCCGCATGCTCTAGATGCCGGCTGGCCGCTAGATGCTGGTTGGCCGAGCCCGCTCGGCATTGATATTCGGCGTCGTCACGTGTCTCATGCGCGTATGAGATTGCCGCTGCCGCGCTGTTGCCGATCCCCGATCCCCGGTCCCCGGTCCCCGCTGCAATGACGTTGCGTCGCAAATTGCTGCTGGTCGCGCTGTCCACGCTGGCGTTGCCGTGGGCTGGCTGGCTGTACGTGCGCCAGATGGAACACTTGCTGCGCAACAGCCAGGAGCAGGCCTTGCTGGCGATTGCGTTCGCGCTCGATCGCGGGCTGGTGGCGGTGGGGGCGCAGTTGCCGCACGCCGAACAGGGCTGGTACGTGCAGGACGCCAGCCAGCCGATCGTGATCGATGGCGACGATTCCGACTGGAAGGCCTTCGCGCGCTGGGAACAACATCCATGGCCCGGCGTGGATGTGCAGCTCGCCGCGGATTCGGCATGGCTGTACATGCGCATCAACGTCGCGGATGCAACGCACACCCGGGTCGGCGCCTTCGACGCCACCGCGGTCGAATCGGACCACGTGCTGCTGCAATTGACGCGCGGCAACCGTCAGCGCAGCTACCTGCTCGCCAGCGCCAGTTCGGGGGCGTTCCTCGCGCACCCGCTGGGGCCACGCGAGCGTGGTTTCCCCGACGAAATCAGCGGCCAGTGGCGGGATTCCGGCAAGACCTACCGGATCGAACTGCGCGTTCCGCGTGCACAGGCGCCGGACCAATTGGGCATCGGCGTATTCGATGCCGATGCGCCCACCCGCTTCGACGGCGGCAAGCCCGACCTGCGGCCGTTGCTAAACCTGTCGCCCGCGCTTTCGAACGATCTCACCCAGCTCGCGCCCAGTGGCGTGCGCGTGCGCCTGTTGAGCGGGGATGGCTGGGTGATCGGCGAGGGCGGCAGCATGCTGGAGATGCACAAGCCCAAGGTGAGCCGTTTTCCGTGGCTGCAGCAGGTACTGTCGGATTTGCTGGTAGTGCCCTCGCTCGACCAACGCCAGCACCTGCCGCGCAACATCCCGCGCCTGTCCGAGCCCGACGTGCAGCAGGCACTGGACGGCCAGGCCACCGCGAACTGGCGCGGCGGCGACACGCCGGGCAGCGTGGTGCTGACGGTGGCGGTGCCACTGGACGTGCGCGGACAGAACCGCGGCGCGCTGGTGCTGGAACAATCCAGCCAGGCGTTGCCGCTGCTGACCAATCGAGCGCTGCTGGGTTTGATGCTGGCCAGCATCGCGGTGTTGCTGATCGCGGGTGCGGTGCTGTTCGCGTTCGCGACCTGGCTGTCGGTGCGCATCGGGCGCCTGCGCGATGCCGCCGAGCAGGCCCAGCACCACGAAGGACTGGAGCTGGCCAGGCTGCCGCTGATCGATGATCGCGATGAACTGGGTGATCTTGCGCGCAGCCTGTCGCGCTTGCTGGAATCGATCGGCACCTACACCGAATACCTGCGCAAACTCGCCTCCAACCTGTCGCACGAACTCAACACACCGCTCGCGATCGTGCGCTCGTCGCTGGAAAACCTGGAGCACGCGGAGCTGCCGCGCGAGGCAATGTCCTACCTTGCGCGTGCGCGAGACGGCACGGCGCGCATCGGCACCATCGTGCGCGCAATGAGCGAGGCCAGCCGCATGGAGCGCGCCATGGCGCACGCGGATGGAGAAGACATGGATCTCGCGCAGGTGGTGCGGGGTTGCGCCGAAGCCTATCGGCCGCTGGCCGCGCCGCGCGAACTCGAGTGCGACATTCCCGCCGGACCGGTGCCGCTGTACGGCGGGCCGGAGCTGATCGCGCAGGCGCTGGACAAGTTGTTCGACAACGCCTTGTCGTTCACGGCGCCCGACGGCTGGATTCGCATCGCGCTGCGGGAGGGCGACGATGGCGAAGCACGCATCGCGGTGGCCAACAAGGGCTCGCATCTGCCCGATTCCATGCAGGGCCAATTGTTCGATTCACTGGTCAGCGTGCGCGGTGCGGGCGCGAAGGCGGGTACGCCGCACCTAGGGCTCGGCCTGTATGTCGTGAGGCTGGTCGCCGAATTGCACCAGGGGCGCGCCTCCGGACGCAATGAGGAAGATGGCGTGGTGTTCGAGATGAGCCTGCGCGGCATGCGGCGCCCCGGCGACGAATAGACGGGACTACTTTGCGTCCATCCGAGAACGCCGCACAATGTGCAACTTCGTCGAGAGCTATCCCGCGAAGGACGCGATGCAAGAGCGGCCATCAAAGCTGCCGTCCATGGCAAAGAGCTGGTGGTCGCGATCCATGGCTACGAGTTCCGCGGCCCGAATTTTCACAATAGCCGCTCCGTGTGGGCCTCTTTTTCGAAGGAATTGTGCGGTGATCGACCAGACCCGATTCGATGCCCTTGCCCGCGAAGGCCACAACCGTATCCCGCTGGTGCGTGAGGTACTGTCGGACCTCGACACGCCGTTGTCGGTGTATCTGAAACTCGCCGATGGCCCGTACACCTTCCTGCTGGAATCCGTCGAGGGTGGCGCGAACTGGGGCCGCTATTCGATCATCGGCCTGCCGGCGCGGCGTGTTTTCAGCTTTCGCGCACACACGCTGACCGTCAGCGAAGACGGAGCAGTCGTCGAAACGCTCGAGGTCGACGATCCGCTCGCCGAAGTCGAGCGCCTGCGCGCGCAATACCGCGTGCCGCACCTGCCGGACCTGCCCGCGTTCACGGGTGGGCTGGTCGGCTATTTCGGATTCGAAACGGTCGGCTACGTGGAACCACGCCTCGCGGACTGGCAGCGCGCGGACGAGCTGGGCACACCCGATATTCTTTTGGTGCTGGCCGAGGAAGTCGCGGTGTTCGACAACCTCAAGGGGCGACTGTACCTGATCGTGCACGCCGATCCTGGACGTCCGCACGCCTACGTGCGCGCGCAGCGGCGGCTCGATGCGCTGGCGCATCGCCTGCGCCAGGGCGGCCCGGCGTATCCGCAACCGACGCATGGTGCGGTATTGGACGAGCGTGATTTCAAATCTTCGTTCACGAAGGAAGCATTCGAGGCGATGGTGGAGCAATGCAAGGAATACATCCGCGCCGGCGACGTGTTCCAGGTGGTGCCTTCGCAACGCCTCAGCGTCGGTTTCAACGCGCGGCCGGTGGACGTCTACCGCGCGTTGCGCGCGTTGAATCCATCGCCCTACATGTATTTCTTCGATCTCGGCGAAACCCAGATCGTCGGCTCGTCGCCGGAAATCCTGGCGCGGTTGAAGGACGGCAAGGTCATCGTGCGTCCACTCGCCGGCACCCGCAAGCGCGGCGCCACGCCGGAAGAAGATGCAGCGCTTGAAAAGGAACTGCTAGCCGACCCCAAGGAACGCGCCGAGCACCTGATGCTGATCGACCTTGGCCGCAACGACATCGGTCGCATCAGCGAAACCGGCAGCGTCGAAGTCAGCGGCTCGTTCGCGATCGAATGCTACTCGCACGTCATGCACATCGTCTCGCAAGTCGAAGGCAGGGTGCGCCCCGGTACCAGCTACATGGACGTGCTACGTGCAACATTTCCGGCCGGCACGCTGTCGGGCGCGCCCAAGATCCGCGCCATCGAAATCATCCGGGAACTGGAGCCGTTCAAGCGCAACATCTACTCCGGCGCCATAGGATGGATCGGCTGGTGGGGCGACGCCGACACCGCCATCGCGATCCGCACCGCCGTGATCCAGGACGGCCGCCTGCACGTGCAGGCCGGCGCCGGCATCGTGTACGACTCCGATCCCGCCGCGGAATACGAGGAAACCATGAACAAGGGCCGCGCGCTGTTCCGCGCGGTGGCGCAGGCGGTGCG
>DATFGL010000044.1:0-24917 GCA_035249465.1 Rhodanobacteraceae bacterium
CTTGTCGGGCTTGTCCGGCTTGTCCTTCTGGTCTTTCTCTTTTTCTTCAGCAGCGTTCACACACCTATCTTAATCGCATCATGAGTTCGCTGTGCCCTAGGCCCGCACGTGCGCGCCTGCGAGGGAGCGGCGGGGGGCGACGGGGCCCCGCAAGCGACCGAGCCGGGGTGTGGGGCGGAGCCCCACGTAACTAGGACGCCGCTCGGCGGAGGTTCGTAGGCTCGAAGGGGCCGCCGGTGTGCTCGAAGACATCCGGGGTGACGAGGTCGACGTGCGGCCCGCGCTTGATCTGCAGCTTGTCTCGACGCGCGGCCTTGTCGTGGTACATGCGCTGATCGGCGTTCGCGAGCAGCGTCTCGTAGGTCCTGCCGTCGTGCGGGAACACCGACGCGCCGACGCTGGCCGCGAGGCGAAGGTGCTTGCCCGGCCGCACCTCGATCTGGATGGCGCTGATCCGTTCCTGAAGCTCGATCCGCTTGACTTCGGCGGTTTCGCGCGAGCATTCGGCGAGCACGATGATGAACTCGTCGCCGGCATAGCGCACACACAGATCGTACGGGCGTAAACCGTTTTGCAGCGCCGCCGCCACTTCGCGCAACGCCACGTCGCCAATCTGGTGGCCGTAGTTGTCGTTGATCGCCTTGAATTCGTCGACGTCGATCACGATCAGCGCCACTTCCGAGCCGAGACGCTCGGCGCGTGCGAGCTCGCGCGAGAGATGGACGTACATCGACCGGCGATTCGGCAGCGAGGTCAGCGGATCGGTGAGCGATTCTTCCTGCGTCTGTTCGAACACGATGGAATTGTGAAGGACCGGGCCGGCCTGTTCAGCGACGCGCTCGATGAGCCGGCGATGATCTTCGGTGTAGCGGTTCGGGCATGAAGGCGATCATGCTGGGCCACGACCTGATCAAGGCCGGTTCCGCCAGCGTCGTCGTCGCGGGCGGCATGGAATCCATGACCAACGCACCGCACATGGCGGCAGTGCGCACCGGCATCCGTTACGGCGACGGCGCCATGGTCGATCACATGGCATGGGACGGCCTGACCAATCCGTACGACGGCAAGTCGATGGGCGTGTTCGCCGAATCCTGCGCGGACAAGTATCACTTCACACGCGAGGAGCAGGACGCGTTCGCAACCGAATCGGTGCGGCGCGCACAGGAGGCCGTGAAGTCCGGCGCATTCGCCGACGAGATCGCCACCGTCACCGTGCCCTCGCGCAAGGGCGACGTCGCGGTGTCTGTCGATGAAACGCCCGGCAAGGTCGATCCCGCGAAAATCCCGACCTTGAAGCCGGCGTTCCGCAAGGAAAACGGAACCGTCACCGCAGCCAGTTCGTCCAGCATTTCCGACGGTGCCGCGGCCGTGGTGCTGCTGTCCGCCGAAGACGCCAGGGCGCGCGGTGTCAAGCCGCTGGCACGCATCGTCGCGCACGCCACGCATTCGCAGGAACCGCAGTGGTTCACCACCGCGCCGGTCGGTGCGATCGAAAAGGTTTTGCAGAAAGCAGGCTGGAAAGTCGATGACGTCGATTTGTTCGAAGTCAACGAAGCCTTCGCGGTGGTCGCGATGGCTGCGATGAAGGACCTCTCCATTCCACACGAAAAACTCAACGTGCACGGCGGTGCCTGCGCGCTCGGCCACCCGATCGGCTGCACCGGCGCACGCATCGTGGTGACCCTGCTGCACGCGTTGAAACACGCCGGCAAGAAGCGCGGCGTCGCATCACTTTGCATCGGCGGCGGCGAAGCCACCGCGATCGCAATCGAGCTGGTTTGACCTTTCCCTGCGGTTGCAGGGTTGTACCCCCAAGCCGGTAAGCGCCGACTGAACGTTATTTGCCCGTAAAAAGCCAGATGCTGGCGTTATTCAACCAGACGCGGTTTAATACGCGGGCCACCTCCGTGGCTTTCCACGGCCCAATCCAGGAGATATCCAATGAAGTTCACTCGTACCGTACTCGTGGCTGCCGTTGCCACTGCAATGGCCCTGTCGTTGTCGGCTTGCAACAATTCCGGCGAAGGCCAGTCGGCTGCCGATCAGGCGCAGCAGGCTGCGCAGAATGCGGCCAGCGCCACTTCCGCGGCGGCCAGCGCCGCTTCGCAGGCTGCCGGCGCAGCTTCCGAAGCCGCCGGTGCCGCTGCTTCGGCAGCGAGCGCAGCTTCGAACGCGATGGAAGCCGCCCCGGCTTCGACCGCCGCCATGCCGGCCTCCAGCAGCACGGCCGCGGCACCTGCTTCCAGCGGTGCCAACGCGATGGACGCCATGAAGGACGCCGCCCACAAGGCCGGCCAGGCTGCCGACTCGATGAAGGACGCGGCCAGCAAGGCCAAGGACGCGATGAAGGGTCACTGATTCCCTTCGCCGCATCCTGTCGTACCCGAACCGGCCGCCTTGTGCGGCCGGTTTTTTTTGCGACCGCCATTCCCCGGCGATCTCCGTTCCGGTCACCGCCGGCGTAGCGCCGGGAACCGCTCCCGGCGAATTTTCGGCTCTCCCGCAACAACCGATAGAATGTTTGGTTGATGCGTCCTCGCTCGCCACGGACCCGACCATGACTGTCCTTCCCACTGCCATCGACAGCAAAAGCGATAGCTTCCGTGGCAACGCCGCGAGCCTGCGCAAACTCACCGATGAACTGAACGCCGAACTGTCCCGCACCGCCGAGGGCGGTGGTGCGAAAGCGCGCGAGAAGCACGTCGCGCGCGGCAAGCTGCTGCCGCGGGAGCGCGTGCGTGCCCTGCTCGATCCGGGCTCCCCCTTCCTGGAACTGTCGCCACTGGCTGCGAAGGGCATGTACGACGATGCGGCACCGGCGGCGGGCCTGATCGCCGGGATCGGCCGTGTCAATGGTTGTGAAGTAATGGTGGTCGCCAACGATGCAACGGTGAAGGGCGGCACCTATTTCCCGATCACGGTCAAGAAGCACCTGCGCGCACAGGAAGTGGCCCTGGAAAACCACCTGCCTTGCATTTACCTCGTCGATTCCGGTGGCGCCTTCTTGCCGCTGCAGGACGAAGTGTTTCCCGACAAGGAACATTTCGGCCGCATCTTCTACAACCAGGCACGCATGAGCGCACTCGGCATCCCGCAGATCGCCGTGGTGATGGGTTCGTGCACGGCGGGCGGCGCCTACGTGCCGGCCATGAGCGACGAAACCATCATCGTGAAGAACCAGGGCACGATCTTCCTGGGCGGCCCGCCGCTGGTGAAGGCCGCGACCGGCGAAGTGGTCGATGCGGAAACATTGGGCGGCGCGGACGTCCATACGTCCATCTCCGGCGTAGCCGACCATTTTGCGGAGAACGATGCGCACGCGCTTTCCATTGCGCGCGACATCGTGGCCGCGCTCAATCGCAAGAAAGCGATGCCGTTGGCCCTGGCCGAGCCGCACGCCCCGAAATACGCGGCCGAGGAACTGTATGGGTTGATCCCGGAAGACACCCGCCGCCCGTTCGACATCCGCGAAGTGATCGCGCGCATCGTCGACGGCTCGGAATTCCACGAGTTCAAGGCGCGCTACGGCAAGACGCTGGTCACCGGTTTCGCCCACATCCACGGCTATCCCGTCGGCATCGTCGCCAACAACGGAATTCTTTTTTCGGAATCTGCGCTCAAGGGCACGCACTTCATCGAATTATGCAACCAGCGCAACGTGCCGCTGGTGTTCCTGCAGAACATCACCGGCTTCATGGTCGGCAAGAAGTACGAGCAGGCAGGCATCGCCAAGGACGGTGCAAAAATGGTCACGGCCGTCGCCTGCTCGCATGTGCCCAAGTTCACCGTGGTGATCGGCGGCAGCTTCGGCGCCGGCAACTACGCCATGTGCGGCCGTGCATACGGCGCGCGCTTCCTGTGGATGTGGCCCAACGCACGCATTTCCGTGATGGGCGGTGAACAGGCGGCAAGCGTACTGGCGACGGTCAAGCGCGACGGCATCGAAGCGCGCGGCGGCCAATGGTCGGCCGAAGAGGAAAACGCCTTCAAGGCGCCGATCCGCGAACAGTACGAGCGCCAGGGCAGCCCGTACTATTCCAGCGCGCGCCTGTGGGACGACGGCATCATCGATCCGGCCGACACGCGTCGCGTGCTGGGCCTTGCCATCTCGGCATCGATGAATGCGCCGATCGAACCAGAGCGCTACGGCGTGTTCCGGATGTAATGCAAGGCGTTCAGAAGAATTCGTATTCCAGCTGGAACCGGATCGACGTGTCGGGCGTGCCGTGCGTCAGCCCCGCGAGGATCGCAGCGTCATAGCGGAGTTTTCTCGCGTTGCCCAGACTGGCGACACCGAAAAATGCCGGGCCCAGCCGCAACTGTTCCGAGTGCAGGTGCGCCGGATCGCCCAGCGATCCGAACGCCTGCATGCCCGGCTGGAAACGCGGCCCGAGGTTGTATTTCCATTGCACCTGATACTCCAGTTCATCGCGTCCACCGGGCCCTCCGTCGTGCATATCCTCCGCCGGCGGCGCGCTGAGCCGTCGCATCCAGTAGATGTTCAGATTGGCCTGCGTGTGTTCGGTTTCCTTCTGGAACATCGGCCCCAGTACCAGCGTGTTCGAATGCTCGAGCCGATTGTGCTCCAACTCGGCGAAGACGCCGGCATCCATCCAGTGCTCGCCATGCTCGGTCAACTGGAAAATGTTCTCGAACTCGTATTCTTCCACGCGTGCGGCGTGGCCCGGCGATTGTGAATACTCGGCCTCCACTTCGACGCCCCAGCGTGGCATGAGCCCGTAGCCGAACGCCAACTTGGCCGCGCGTTCGCCGTTGTCCCCGTGTCCCCAGTCGAACATGCCGCCTTTCAACTCCAGTTCCCATTCGCGGTAATCGATGATCGGCGAATAAATTGTCGATGCGGGGCCGGCCATCGCGGTCGCGGGCAGCGCGAATGTACCCACCAAACCCGCAATACCCGCCAAGGTCCCCATCGAGAGCCGGCGCCACCTGCCCTGTTTCATCGTGATTCCTCGGGTCTTCGAAAAGGAAATTTGAGGGAGGGGCCGCTTCCGCGCGCCGCTCACAGCAAGTTTCTGAAAATCGGCACAAAGCCACCCTGCCTCGCCGTCGGCGAGTCATTTCGGCAATCGATGACCTGATCAGGTCGTGTTCGCAACCTGCGAATGATCCCGCGGCGGCGTATGCGACGACTTCCCCACGCCACGTGCGATTGCGGAACGGGCCGCCATCCAGCGCATGCCGGCCAGCAAGGTCAGGAAGGTCACCACCCAGAACACCAGTTGCATGCCCGCCGGGTGCGCTTCGTAACCGGTGAGCACGTGCACCGCCTGGCCGACGATCGAACGGTTGGTGAGCAGCCAGGAGGTATCCCAAAGCTGGTTGCCCCACGCGGGCAGCAGGTTGGCCTGGATCAGGAAACCCGCTGCCGACGCCGCCAGCCCGCTGGCCAGTACCACGAGCATCCAGTTGGTTGCGCTGAAGAAATAACGGATCGGGATGCGCAGCAAGCCGAAGTACAACGCGAATCCCACGGCGACGCCGCCGGCGAGTCCAAGCGGCACGCCACCGAGGAAGCCCAGCTTGCCGGCGCCGCCTGCGGCCATCCCGAACAGGAACAGCACCACTTCCGAACCTTCACGCAAAACGGCCAATGCAACGACGGCCAGCAGGATCGCGATCGAACTCGAGCCGGCCTTCACCGAATCGGTGACGCGTTGCATCTGCTGCACCATTTCCTTGCCATGGCTGGACATCCATGTGACGTGCCAGCCGATCATTGCCACCGCGGTCAGCAGCACGGTGGACTGGAACACTTCCTGCCCGATACCGCCCAACGAACCTTCGATGAAGCTCATGCACACAGCCACGACGATCGCGCCGATCACGCCGAGCGCGATGCCACCGCCTACGAACACGCTGCGCCGGGGCACGCCGCGCGTGGCGGCCGCGACCACGGTCACGATCAACGCAGCTTCCAGGACTTCGCGGAAAACCAGCAGTGCTATGCCAAGCATGACGGGGCCTATTCCACCACCAGTGTGCCGGTGGTCGTTCGGTTGAAATCATCGAAGAACTTGTAGGTGCCCTTGTCCAGCGGCCCGATGAACACCGTGATGGTGCTGTTCGGCAGCACAATCTTTTCGCGGTTGAAATCGGAGCTCTCGAACTCGGATGGCGTCGCGTTGCGATTGGTCACCAGCACCTTGAACTTGGTGTTCGCCGGAACCTTCAGCGACGCAGGCTCGAACTGGTGGTTCTGCAGGACCAGATGGAATTCGGGCGTGCTCTCGGCGTGCGCCGGCACCGCAAACGCGGCCGTACCCGCAAACACGAGAACCGGCAACCACAGCAACCCACGCATTGTTGAACTCCACCGGGGCCTGCGCCCGCCTTGTTTTCGATGGCAAATGCTAATCGTTCGCATTTAGTAACGCAACCGAGGCCTGGATGGCCGAGCCCGGACAGCACAGGGACGTGCGCTGATCCGGGGCCCACCGCCGAACAACGGCCCCACGAAAGGCCCGTCGCACGCAACCGGCTATCCTTGCTGCTTTGACCGGTGTGATCCATGCCCGAAACGATCCGAATTGAGCGGGACGGCGCGGTGGCGACCCTGTCGCTGGACCGTCCGCGAGTTCACAATGCGTTCGACGACACCCTGATCGCCGAGACCACGGCCGCGCTGGAATCACTCGCGGCGGACGCGACCCTGCGCGCGCTGGTGCTGACCGGCACGGGCGCGACCTTCTCGGCTGGCGCCGATCTCAACTGGATGCGCCGCATGGCGGCGGCCAGCGCCGGAGAGAACTGCGCCGACGCGCTGCGTCTCGCAAAACTTCTGCGTGCCCTGCAGTTCTTTCCGAAACCCACCCTCGCGCGCGTCAACGGTTCCGCGTACGGGGGCGGCGTGGGCCTGGTCGCGTGCTGCGACATCGCGATCGGCATCGAAGGCGCGAAATTTTCGCTGAGCGAAGTGAAGCTCGGCCTCGTTCCCGCCACGATCGCGCCGTACGTGGCGCAGGCGATCGGTCCGCGGCAGGCACGTCGACTGTTCGTGAGCGCGGAAATTTTCGATGCCACCGAGGCCGCGCGCATCGGCTTGTTGCATCAATGCGTCGCCGCCGAACACCTGGACGAAGCGATCGATCGCCAGTTGCATTTTCTCGCCAAGGGCGGCCCGCTGGCGCAACACGAGGCCAAGCAACTGGCGCTCCGCACCGTCGGCATGACCCCCGAATCGGCCGAACGCATCGACGCCGAAAATGCAGATTTGATTGCCCGTCTGCGCGTGTCACCGGAAGGCCGGCAGGGCCTGTCCGCGTTTCTCGAAAAACATTCGCCGCCATGGCTGAAGGAGTAAAGCGATGCTCGACCACATCGGATTTTCGGTTTCCAATTTCCTCGGCAGCAGGAAATTCTATGAAGCGGCGCTGGAGCCGCTCGGCATAGGCGTCGTGATGGAGGTGACCGCCGAACAAACCGGCGGCAGCTCGCATGCAGGCTTCGGCGAAAACGGCAAGCCGTACTTCTGGATCGGCGACGGCGAAGGCATGGTACGTGGCCGTTTCCACATTGCGTTTGCCGCGAAAACACGCGCCGACGTGGACGCGTTCCACAAGGCTGCGCTCGCGATGGGCGGCCGTGACAATGGCAAACCGGGTCTGCGGCCGCACTATCACGAACACTATTACGCGGCGTTCGTGCTGGATCCCGACGGCCACAACATCGAAGCGGTCTGCCACGTACCTGCCTGACGGAGCTTGATGAAACCTGCTGACAACACGCGGGCAGCAAGGCGCCGCCACACGCCATTCGATCCCTCCTCCCGAGCGCAGTCATGAATCGCATACTCAACGTCGCGGATGCGCAGTACACCGACCTCGCCGAAAACTCGCGCCGGATGGGCGCAGAAATGCCAGCCGAACGCTATGGCGGCCGAAGGGCCGAGCTCGGGCGCCTGATGGGCGCACGCAAGCTTGGGTACAACGTCACCGCGATCGCACCCGGAAAGCGCGCCTACCCTCATCACAACCACCGCGTCAACGAGGAAATGTTCTTCGTGCTGGAAGGCACCGGGGAAATCCGCATCGGCGCAGAAACCTTCCCCGTTCGTGCCGGCGACGTGATCGCCTGCCCTCCGGGCGGCCCGGAAGCCGCCCATCAGTTGCACAACACCGGCGATGCGGAACTGAAAATTCTCGCCGTCAGCACCGCCGAATCGCCGGAGATTTGCGAATACCCCGACTCGGGCAAGTTCGGTGTGCTGGCGTTTTTCGGCGCGGACGAGAATGGCCGGCCGCAAATGTTGGCCCACATCGGCCGTTCCGAAGACGCGCGCGATTACTGGGAGGGCGAGTAAGTGTTCCAACGCGTATTGATCGCCAATCGCGGCGAGATCGCCTGCCGCGTGATCCGCACGTGCAGGCGGCTGGGCATCTACACCATCGCGGTGTTTTCAGAAGCCGACAAGGACGCGCAGCACGTGCGGCTGGCCGATGAGGCGTGGCCCATCGGCGGGCCGCGCCCGGACGAGTCGTACCTGCGCGGCGACGCGATCATCGAGGCCGCGAAGAAGGCGGGCGCGCAGGCGATCCATCCCGGCTACGGATTCCTGTCCGAGAACACCGGTTTTTCGCGAGCGTGCAAGGAGGCCGGCATCGTGTTCATCGGTCCCGATCCCGAAAGCATCGAGGCCATGGGATCCAAGGCCGCGGCCAAGCGCCTGATGTCCAAACACGGTGTGCCGCTGGTGCCGGGCTACGACGGCGACGACCAGGACAACGCCTGGCTCGCCGAACAGGCCCACAGGATCGGCTACCCGCTGATCATCAAGCCGTCGGCGGGCGGCGGCGGCAAGGGCATGCAGATCGTGCGCCGCGATGAGGAGTTCCCGGACGCGCTGGCCACCGCGCAACGTATCGCGAAAGCATCGTTCGGTGACGCGTCGATGCTGCTGGAACGCTATATCGAGCGTCCGCGCCACATCGAATTCCAGGTATTCGGCGATCGCCACGGCAACGTGATCCACATCGACGAACGCGAGTGTTCGGCGCAGCGGCGCTACCAGAAAGTGCTGGAAGAAACGCCCTCGCCTTTCCTCGACGCCGAACGCCGCGCCGTAATGGGCGCGGCGGCCGTCGCGGCCGCGAAAGCGGTGAACTATGTCGGTGCCGGCACGGTGGAATTCATCGTCGGGCCGCAAGGCGATTTCCATTTCATGGAAATGAACACGCGCCTGCAGGTCGAACATCCGGTCACCGAGATGACCCACGGGATCGACCTCGTGGAGTGGCAACTGCGCATCGCCGGCGGCGAGCCGTTGCCATTGACGCAGGAGCAGGTGCACTCGTGCGGCCACGCGATCGAAGTACGCCTGTACGCGGAAGATCCCGACCATGCCTTCCTGCCAAGCTCGGGCAAATTGACACGTTTGACCTTGCCGCAGCCGTCGGCCCACGTGCGTCTCGATCGTGGCGTGATCGAAGGCGACGCCGTGACGATTTTCTACGATCCCATGATCGCCAAGCTGATCGTGTGGGACGCGGATCGCCCTTCGGCATTGCAGCGCATGCGCGAAACGCTGGCCGCATGCGAGATCGTCGGCCCGAAGTCCAACGTCGCGTTCCTGGAACGACTGGTGCGCCATCCGGCGGTCATCGAGCATCGCATCGACACCGGTTATCTGGATCGGCACCTGGACGAATTCGTCGCAGGCGAAACGCAGCCGGAAACATCCGTCGTGTTCGCGGCGGCCGTCGCGGCCCTGTTGCGGGACGAACGCCACACCGCGGGCGATGCCGCCGACCCGCATTCGCCATGGAACGAGGCCGACGCGTGGCGCGTCGGTCATGCAGGCAAACGCATCGCTGCGCTCGCCGTGGGCGGCCAACGCCACGAAATCGAGGCGCGCGGCCACGCGGGAAACTACCAATTGCAAACCAACGACGCGAAGCTTGCCATCGAGAGCGCACGTTGGGGCGGCGAAACCCTGAGCGCACGCTTCGACGACGAAGCGCGCCGCTTCGACGTGCGCGCCGATGCCTCACGCGTGCTGCTGCACGATGCAAACGGAATCCGCTGGCGCTTCGAACGCTTGCCTGCGTTTGCGTGGGAGACCAGCGACGCCGCAGCCGGCAGCCAGATCGCCGCACCGATGCCGGGCCGCATCGTGCTGGTCAAGGCCAGGGCCGGCGACAAGGTGGAAGCCGGCCAGGAACTGCTGGTGATGGAGGCGATGAAGATGGAACTGTCGCTGAAAGCGCCGCGCGCCGGAACGATCGACACGTTGTCCGCCACCGCCGGGGATTTCGTGGAGGCCGACGCGGTGCTGGTGCGCTTTGCCGAGTGACTGTCGGAACGCTCCAGCGAGCGCTCTGGATGTCGACAATGCCGGGCGCGCCGCGCAAGGGATCCAGCAACGTGCGATCGGGGCATCCCAATACGCGGCCGGATCTTCGAAGCGATGTGCCTGGCCCTGCCCGTGCGCGGTCACGCCCGGGCGGTAACGGGAAAAGCAGGTTTCCAGCGGATTGCACCGACGTGCGTCCGGACCCTGGATTCCACTCGTCATGGCATCATTACGTGACCGAGGATGCCGCATCCTGGCGTTACCGCCGGCGCGCCGGCAAGACACGACAGACCGGCAGCCGAACTTCTCCGCCTTCCGAACCGGACCCCGCATGCTTCCCAACCATGTTCGCATCGTAGAAGTCGGCGCCCGCGACGGGCTGCAGAACGAGAAGACGATCATTCCCACTGCCACCAAGATCGAGCTGATCGACCGGCTTTCCGCCTGCGGGTTGCAAACGATCGAAGCCACCAGCTTCGTCAGCCCCAAGTGGGTGCCGCAGCTTGCCGATGCCGAAGAAGTGTATGCAGGCATCTCCCGCAAGCCGGGCGTCGATTACCCGGCGCTGGTACCCAACATGCGCGGCTACGACCGCGCCCGCGCGGCAGGCGTCACCAGCATCGCGGTGTTCACCGCGGCCAGCGAAGCGTTCAACCAGAAGAACATCAACGCCTCGATCGACGAATCCATCGAGCGCTTCCGCCCGGTACTGGAACGCGCGCGTTCCGAAGGAGTACGCGTGCGTGGCTACGTTTCCACGGTGCTGGGTTGCCCGTATCAAGGCGACGTGCCCGTCAGCGATGTCGTACGGGTATCGAAGCGATTGTATGAACTCGGTTGCGACGAAATCTCGCTGGGCGACACCATCGGCGTCGGCACGCCGGTGAAGGCGCGCGCGATGCTGCACGCGGTATCGCACGAAGTCCCGATGAAAGCGCTGGCCGTGCACTTCCATGACACCTACGACCAGGCGCTCGCCAACATTCTTGTCTGCCTCGAAGAAGGCGTGCGCGTGGTGGACAGCTCGGTATCCGGCACCGGCGGTTGCCCGTATGCGAAGGGCGCCACCGGCAACGTGGCCAGCGAGGACGTCGCCTACATGCTGCAGGGCATGGGCATCGAAACCGGCGTCGATCTCGACAAACTGGTCGAAACCGGCTGGTGGCTGGCCAAGCAGCTGGGCAAGTCCACTTCCAGCCGTGTTACGCGTGCCCGGATGGGTGAGTGAGGAAGCACCGATGTCACAACCGTTCCTGATTCGCCCCATCGAGCCGCGTGACGACACCGCCGTCGCCGCGGTCATCCGCAGCGTGATGCCGGAGTTCGGTGCCGGCGGCGAAGGCTTCGCGATCCATGACGCGGAAGTCGGCGCGATGCACGCGGCGTACACGCGTCCGCGCAGTGCGTATTTCGTGCTCGAAATGGCTGGCAAAGTCATCGGCGGCGGTGGCGTCGCACCGCTCGAACACGGCGACGCCGACGTGTGCGAACTGCGCAAGATGTATTTCCTGCGCGAAGCACGCGGGCTCGGCGCGGGCCACGCGATGATCACGCGTTGTCTCGACGCCGCGCGCGCATTCGGATTCCGTCGCTGCTATCTCGAAACATTGACCGGCATGGACGCGGCCCAGACGCTGTATCGCAAGCACGGCTTCACGCCCCTGTGCGCGCCGATGGGCAACACCGGCCATCACGGCTGCGACCGCTGGTTCATCCGCGCACTGTAGTCGCCGCAAAACCGCGGCTCCCCTACAATCGCGGGTTTGACAATCGGGAAACACTCGCATGCAACTCGCCCAAGCCAAGGCCATCATCACCGGTGGCGCGTCCGGGCTCGGCCACGCGGTCGCGCAACACATCGTTGCGAACGGCGGCAAGGTCGCGCTGTTCGACGTCAATGAGGAAAAGGGCCACCTCGCCGCAGAGGAGTTGGGCGATTCGGCGCGGTTCTTCAGGACCGACGTGACCAATGAGGATGGCGTCACCGCCAGCGTCGCCGCCGCACGTGATGCCATGGGCGGCCTGAACGTGGTGATGAACTGCGCCGGCATCCTTGGCGCCGGCCGGGTGCTGGGCAAGGAAGGCCCGATGCCGCTGAAGAATTTCGCCGGCACCGTGATGGTGAACCTGGTCGGCAGCTTCAACGTCGCCAAGGCGGGCGCCGCGCTGATGCAAGCCAACGAAACGGGCGAAGACGGCGAACGCGGCGTGATCGTCAACACCGCGTCGGTCGCGGCTTACGAAGGCCAGATCGGACAAGCCGCTTACTCGGCGTCCAAAGGCGGTGTGGTCGGCATGACGCTGCCTATGGCGCGCGAGCTGTCGCGCTTCGGCATCCGCGTGATGACCATCGCGCCCGGCATCTTCTGGACGCCGATGGTGGACGGCATGCCGCCGCAGGTGCAGGAATCCCTGTCGGCGTCGATCCCCTTTCCTTCGCGGCTCGGCAAACCGGAAGAATTCGCCGCGACCGTGGCGTTCATCCTGACCAACCGCTATCTCAATGGCAACGTGATCCGGCTGGACGGAGCCGTGAGACTCACGCCCAGGTAATTCGCCGTCATTCCGGCGCAGGCCGGACTGCGTTTGCAGAACCTGTCCCGGACTCGATCCGGGAATTGCAGGCGTGAACGCCGCAGGCGGTCCGCAGGGCGAGCGCCATGGACGGCGCGAGTAATCCATTTGCTGTAGCCGGAATGAACAAGATCAAAGTGGATTCCGGATCGCGGCTGCGCCGCATCCGGAATGACGACAGAAAGTAACGTCCTCCCAAGTCCCGAGTCCATCCAATGAAAGCTTCCGATATCAAGAAAGGCAACGTGGTCGGGCACGAAGGCACCGTGTACCAGGTGCGCGACCTCGAACGCAGCGCGCCGACCGCGCGCGGCGGCAATGTCACCTTCCGCTTCACGCTGTATTCGATCCCGGGCGGGCGCAAGTTCGACCTCAGCCTGCGTGCCGATGACGACCTGAAGGAAATGGAATTGACGCGCCGCGCCGCGAACTATTCCTACAGGGACGGCGACGCCTTCGTGTTCCTCGACGCCGAGGATTACACGCCCTACACGCTCGATCCCGACGTCGTTGGTGACAGCGCGCCGTACATCGTCGAGGGCGTGGACGGTTACTACGTGCAACTGATCGACGATGCTCCAGTCGCGTTGCAGGTGCCGACCAGCGTCGCCATGACCATAGTCGATACCGCACCGGAATTGAAAGGCGCTTCGGCCACCAAGCGCACCAAACCCGCCAAGCTCGACACCGGCATCGAAATCCAGGTTCCGGAATACATCAAGACCGGCGAGAAGGTGTGGGTGAACACGCTTACCGGGGAATTCGCGGGTAGAGCCTGATGCGTTTGCACGTGGGCCGCGAAAAGCGCGAAAACATGCCGTTCGGCGCTTGTCGCCGAAGAAAAGGGCCGGTAAGGTACGGCACACTTGCGCCTGGCGCGCGAGCCCGCGTCGCTTCGAGGGGAAGCGTTGGCGGAAGTATCAGGGCGCACAGTGTGCCCGCCCACGGTTCCCCCGCCGCGGACCCGATTGATTGGGAGCACAAATGATCTTCTGGCGCGTGAAGCCGCTTGACCAGATTCTTGCAACTGCCGAAAAGAAATCCCTGAAACGCCAGTTGGGTCCGATCCAGTTGACCTTGCTCGGCATCGGTGCGGTGATCGGTACCGGCATCTTCGTGTTGACCGCCGAGGCGGCCCAGAAGGCCGGCCCCGGCATGATGGTCTCGTTCGTGATCGCGGCGGTCGTGTGCGGACTCGCCGCCCTCTCCTACGCCGAACTCGCGGCGATGGTTCCGGTGTCGGGCTCGGCCTACACCTACACCTACGGCGTGATGGGCGAACTGATCGCCTGGATCGTGGGCTGGGCGCTGGTGCTGGAATACGCCATCGGTGCAACCGCGGTGTGCGTAGGCTGGGCCGGCTATGTCAACGGGCTGCTCAACAGCGGCGTTTTCGGGTTGGTCAAACCGGGGGCATTGTCGCTTCCGCATTGGCTGCAAGTCGGACCAACGCTCGGCGGCGGATTCAATCTGCTGGCGTTCCTGATCGGCGTCGCTGTGACCGGCCTGCTGGTGATCGGTACCTCCAAGAGCGCGCGCGTGAACGCGGTGCTGGTGGCCATCAAGATCATCGCGCTCACCGTCTTCGTCGTGATCGCCGTGCCGGCCGTCAAGGACGCCAACCTGCATCCGTTCCTGCCGACCGGCTGGGGCAATCCGGTCGGCAGCAATGGCATCGGTGTGCTGGGTGCGGCGGCATCCATCTTCTTCGCCTACGTGGGGTTCGACGCGGTTTCCACTGCCGCCGAGGAGACCCGCAATCCCAATCGCAACATTCCGATCGGTTTGATCGGCGCTCTGGTGATCTGCACCATCTTCTACCTGCTGGTGGGCTACGGCGCGGCCGGCTCGGTCGGCGCACAACCGCTCACGAGCGCGGCCGGCGCATTCCTGGACCCGGGCACGCCCACGTTCGCGGCAGCGTGCGGCAATTCGCAGGCGCTGGTATGCAGCCGCGAACCGCTGGCACAAGTGATGAGCACGCTCGGACACCCGAGGGTCGCCGTCATGATCGAGCTCGCGGCGATCGTGGCGCTGCCGTCGGTCATCCTGATGATGATGTTCGGCCAGACCCGCATCTTCTTCACGATGTCGCGCGATGGCCTGCTGCCCAACGTGTTCTCGAAGGTGCACCCGCGCTTCTTCACGCCGCACGTGATCACCTATGTCACCGGCATCGTGGTGTCGTTGTGCGCCGCGCTGTTCCCGGTCGGCAAACTGGCCGACACCTCGAACGCCGGCACCCTGCTCGCCTTTGCGATGGTGTCGGTGGGCGTGATGATCCTGCGCCGCACCCAGCCTGGCCGCAAGCGCCCGTTCCGCACCCCGCTGGTGTGGATCGTGTGCCCGCTGGCTGTCGCTGGATGCCTGCTGCTGTTCGTCAACCTCAGCGTCGTGGCCAAGGTCGTGTTCGTGGTGTGGGCCGTGGTCGGTCTGATTTTCTATCGCCTGTACGGCTACCGCCGCAGCCAGATGTCGCCGGAGCAAATCACGCACGCGCTGGATGACGTGGTGTGATGACGCATACGGATGATCGTGTGGCGGGCTTTCCGGCCCGCCCGTCTTCGGCGGCACCTTCAGCAATCCTGCGCGCGCAGCGGGGCACTCCGTGACCATCCTGCAACGGCTCCTCGCGCGGAAAACGGTCGGCGATGCCGCGGCCACGGACGACGTGCACGGCGGCGTGCAGTTGCGCCGCACGCTCGGCCCATGGGGATTGACCGCCCTCGGCATCGGCGCGGTGATCGGCGGTGGCATCTTCGTGATCACCGGGCAGGCTGCCGCCGAACATGCGGGGCCCGCGGTGTTGCTGTCGTTCGTGATCGCCGCGGTCTGCTGCAGCTTCACCGCATTGTGCTACGCCGAGTTCGCGACGCTGATCCCGATGTCGGGAAGCTCGTATTCCTACGCGTACGCGACGCTGGGCGAGTTCGCAGCATGGTTCATCGGCTGGAACATGGTGCTGGAATACGGCGTTTCGGCGTCGGCCGTGGCGGTGAGCTGGACGGGCTATTTCAGAAGCCTGGTCGAACACATGGGGTTCCACCTGTCGCCCGCACTTATCAATGCGCCCATCGCGTTCGAGAACGGGCACCTCATCACGACGGGCGCGTTGTTCAACCTGCCCGCCGTGATGCTGGTGCTGGCACTCACGTGGCTGTGCTACGTGGGCATACGCGAATCGAGCGGCGTCAACACCGCGATCGTGATCCTGAAGGTCACGCTGATCATCATCGTGATCGTGGCGGGCTGGCATTACGTGAATCCGGACTTGTGGCATCCGTTCATCCCGCCCGCGCAAGGTCCGGAAAAATACGGCTGGGGCGGCATCATGCGTGCGGCGACACTGGTGTTCTTCGCCTACATCGGCTTCGAGGCGACCTCCACCGCGGCGCAGGAAGCCAAGAATCCGCAACGCGACCTGCCGATCGGCACGCTGGCCTCGCTGGCGATCTGCACCGTGCTGTATGTGGCCATGGCCGCCGTGCTGACGGGATTGATTCCGTTCACGCAGCTCGGCACCTCCGAACCCGTCGTGACCGCGGTGGCGGCGCACCCACAGCTCAACTGGCTGCGCTGGCTGGTGGAGATCGGCGCACTGCTGGGATTGTCGTCCGTGGTGCTGGTGATGATCATCGCGCAGCCGCGCATCTTCATGATCATGGGCCGCGATGGCATGCTGCCGCCGGTGTTCTCGAAGCTGCACCCGCGTTATCGCACGCCGCACGTCAACACGCTGATCACCGGCGCCGGCATTGCGCTGCTGGCAGCCGTGTTCCCGCTGGACGTGCTGGGCGACCTGGTATCGATGGGCACGCTGCTGGCGTTCGTCGCGGTCTGCGCGGGCGTACTGATCCTGCGCCACACGCGACCAGAACTGCCACGCACGTTTCGCGTGCCGTGGGCCGGCGTCACCTGCACGCTCGGCGTGCTGAGCTGCCTGATGCTGCTGTACTGGGAGAACTGGTACAACTGGACGCTGATGGGTTTGTGGACGCTGCTGGGCTTCGTGATCTACTTCGGCTACGGCTATCGCCACAGCCTGCTGCGCACGACCAAGTGAGCGGGACCAGCCCGGTCGGCGCGCCCGGCCAGCTGCCTCGTCCATACGCGTACGTACTGTGGATAACTCTCGAAACAATGAAACATTAACGTTATAAGTAAATGTTTCTGCGAGAGAAAAAATTTAGTTTCGAAATCCGGTTTGTCAACCTTGGCCCCCGCCGATCCCCGCGCTATGATGCGTCCTCCGAGGGATTTCCCATTGGCAGTGGACCCCGGACCGTTGCCCGGTGCGGCAGGCGTAGTCAGCTCCTCCGCTTGCCGTATCCGGGCAGCAACTTGTCTACGCCGCCCTTTCCGCGTTCCCGTACGTTCCTTGCCGAACGCCTGCGAGCAGGCACTCCAGGAATCCTGAAGAACCGTCGCGAGCAACCCGACCGTTGCGCCGCGCGCGTTGGCGGGCGCAACGGTCATGCGACCCGATCAACCCTTGGCCTGGAACCCCGTGCACCAACCCTTCGCATTGACATCGAAGCCGGGGAAGATCGCGCACGGACCATAGGCCTCTCCGGGTTTGCCCGAAAAGTGCACGCACTTCGAGCAGTCCTGGCCCGGCTTGTGCGGCGGACCGGCCTTGGTATCGTCCTCGACGTACTTGAGGGCTTTCGCAGTGGCGTTGGTTGCCGCGCTCAAATGCGGCAACGCCGCCCACACGCGGCGCGGCAGTGAACCCAGCAGAACCATCGCGGCAGCGGCGCCACCGGCAAGCTTGAGGAAGCGGCGGCGCGGCGATGCGGTTTCTTCGGTCATATCCATACTCCTTGTCGACGGATGAAAGGCGGGCACTGGGCGCATGGTACGCCCGCCACGCGCTGATCGCATCGTTTTTCGGTGCAGGGCACGTGTTACATTCAGCCGCCTGAATGATCGCCGTGACGGACATGCCACTCGCGCCCGCACAACTCGCCGAACGCCTGCGTGCCTGCGGCACGGAAATCGCGCAGGCCGGCACTGAGCTTGCGGCGCGCGGCTGGACGCCGGCCACCAGCGGCAATTTCTCGATGCGCATCGACGGCGACACCGCCGCCATGACGATTTCCGGCCGCGACAAGGGAGCGCTGACACCGTCCGACGTGATGGCGGTGGCGCTCGACGGCCGACCGCTGGATCCGTCGCAGCGTCCATCCGCGGAAACCGCCCTGCACCTCCAGATATACCGCCGCAAACCCGATGCCGGTGCGGTGCTGCACACGCATTCGCACAACCAGACGGTCGCCTCCCGGCTGTTCGCGCCGCAAGGCATGCTGGCGCTGCGCGGATGGGAATTGCAGAAGGCCGTGACCGGCTACACCACCCACGAAAGCGAGCTGGACGTGCCGGTGTTCCAGAACTCGCAGGACATGCGCGATATCGAATCGAGGGTCGATGCATGGATCGACGCCGACCGCCCGCTGCACGCCTATCTCATCGAAGGGCACGGCCTTTACACTTGGGGCCGCAACATGCCTGAGGCGAAGCGCCATCTCGAGGCGCTGGAATTCCTGCTGGCTTGCGAACTCGATCTGATCCGTCTCGGAGGCATCCCATGAGCCGTCTGCGCGTGTACGACCAGCACGACCCCGCACGCCCGCTGGCCACCGAATCGGATCATGCCGCGATCGCCCGCACGCTGGGCGGGGTCGGCGTCCGCTTCGAGCGCTGGGAAGCCTCCAAGCCGATCGCTCCGGGTGCGCCCCAGGATGAAGTCATCGCCGCATACAAGGAGGACATCGACCGCCTGAAGCAGGAAAAGGGCTATCAGGCGGTGGACGTGATCTCGTTGACGGCGGACCACCCGCAAAAGGCCGCACTGCGCCAGAAGTTCCTGTCCGAGCACACGCACTCCGAAGACGAGGTACGTTTTTTCGTCGCGGGCCAGGGCCAGTTCACGCTGCACATCGGCGGGCGCATCTATGACGTATTGTGCGAACAGGGTGACCTGATCGGCGTACCGGACGGCACCCGCCACTGGTTCGACATGGGCCCGAACCCGCATTTCGTAGCAATTCGCCTGTTCACGAACCCGGAAGGCTGGGTGGCGAATTTCACCGGCGAAGACATCGCCGAGCGCTTCCCGCGCTTCGAAAACTGAATCCGGAACGAAACATCCATGTCCTATCTGCAGCAATCGCTGGCGCCAGGCGAGACCATCGTGGCGGTATTCAAGCTGCACTGGTTCATGTGGATCCGTTTCTGGGTAGCGATCGCGCTGGGCGTCATCGCGGTCATCGCGTTGTCGATCGCGCAAATCCCGTGGGCGGCAGTCGCCGCGGGCGTACTCACCCTGCTTGTCGCCGGGCACCAGTGGTTATGGCTGCGCGCGATCGAGCAAGGCGTCACCAACCGGCGCGTGGTACGCAAGACCGGCATCGTGTCGCGCATGACCACCGAGCTGAGGCTGGCCTCGATCGAAACCGTGGACCTGCGCCAGAGCTTCTGGGGCCGCGTCTTCGGCTATGGCAACGTGGAGATCACCGGACGCGGCGAGACCGCGATGGTGCTCGACCGCATCGCGCGCCCGGTGGAAGTGAAACGCGAGATCGAGAGCGCCTATTCCGCCCACATCGAAACGCAGCAGCCCGGCGCCACGGCATGAGCGGGGCGCAGGCAAGCGGCGTCCGCGCCGTGCTTACCGATATTGAAGGCACCACCAGTTCGATCGCGTTCGTCAAGGATGTGCTGTTTCCGTACGCGCGCGAGCGCCTGCCGGGGTTCATCGAAGCGCGCGGCGACGATCCGTCGGTCGCCCGCTGGCTCGACGCCACCGCGCGCGAGGCGGGTATCGACGATCCGCATTCGTGGCGCGTCATCGACACCTTGATGCGCTGGATCGACGAGGACCGCAAGGCCACGCCGCTCAAGGCGCTGCAGGGCATGATCTGGAAGGCCGGCTACGAAGCCGGCGATTACAAGGCACACGTTTACGCCGAGGTACCAGCGAAGCTGCGCGAGTGGAAGGCGCGCGGACTGAAGCTGTACGTGTACTCGTCCGGCTCGGTGCCCGCGCAGAAACTGCTCTTCGGTCATACCGAAGCGGGCGATCTCGCCCCGTTGTTCGACGGCTGGTTCGACACCGAGGTCGGCGGCAAGCGCGAGCGCGGTTCGTACCTGCGCATCGCCGAGGCGATCGGGCTGGCGCCGCCCGACATCCTGTTCCTCTCCGATATCGGCGCCGAGCTCGAAGCCGCGCACGGCGCGGGCATGCAGGTCATCCAGTTGTGCCGGCCCCCGGGGTGCTGTCCCGAAACGGGCGCGCATCCGTGCGCCGCGGATTTTGACGCCATCACGATCACATGAAACGATTCGCGCTGATCCTGCTGCCATTCCTTGCATTCGCCGCGGGCGCGCTCGCGGTGGCGGGTTGGCACGACGTGCAGGCGCGGCACGCACTTGCCGGTCACGGCGCCGCGCCTGACGTCTCGCGAATGTTCGCGGCGTCGCCCGAATCGGTGGCGGACGACCCCGGCAGCGCGGACGACGCCTCTGCTTCCGGGTTGTTGTCCGACACCGACTGGCCGGACAACGCCCCCACGCCCGAGCAGGTGATCTACGCGCAACCCGGGCTGCTGGATCGTGAAACCGCCCGCCTGAAGCCGCGCACGCCCGGCAGGGTTAACCTGTACGCCATCGTGTTCGCGGGCGACGGCAGCCAGAACGTCTTTCGCAACGAGGCCGAATACTTCGACAAGCTGTTCTCGAAGCGTCTCGGCGCAGACGGGCACGTGCTCGTACTCGAAAACAATCCCGCCTCGCTGACCACGCGTCCGCTCGCCACGTGGAGCAATCTCGAAGACGCGCTCGATGCGGTCGCGTCGAAAATGGACATGACGCAGGATATCCTGCTTGTGTATTTCACCACACACGGCAGCGAGGACCACACCCTGCTGGTGGACATGGATCCCTTGCCGCTGGACCAGATCGGCGCGACCGACCTGCCCGGCATCCTTGCCGAGCACCCGTTCAAGTACAAAGTGGTGATCGTGAATGCTTGTTATTCCGGCGGCTTCATTCCGCCCCTGAAAAGCGCCGACACCATGATCATCACGGCCGCACGCGCCGACCGTTCCTCGTTCGGTTGCGGTGAACAATCCGAGCTCACCTGGTTCGGGCACGCGTTACTGGTCGACGCGCTGAACAAGACCGACGATTTCCGGCAGGCCTTCAAGCTTGCCAGCACGCAAGTCGCGGCCTGGGAAAAGCGTGACCGCTACGAGCCTTCCGAGCCGCAGATTTCCGCGGGGAACGGCATCGCAGCGCAGCTCGCGAGGTGGCGCGAGGGCTTCAAGCCCGGGCCGGCGATGCCGTTCGCGCCGGCCCCTGCCGTTTCGACGAACCCGGCGCGATGAGCGAACCCGCGCTGGTCATCCTGGCCGCCGGGCTCGGCAGCCGCTACGGCGACGCCAAGCAGGTCGCGGGTGTCGGCCCGAGCGGCGAGTGGCTGCTGGAATACGCGATCCACGACGCACTCGCGGCGGGCTTCACCCAGATCGTGATGGTCATCCGCGCATCCTTGCGCGAAACCCTGCAGGCTCGCCTGACGCCGCACCTGCGGGGGTGTGCTGTCCTGCACTTCGTCGTGCAAACGCCCGGCCAGGTTCCCGCGGGGTGCCGCACGCCGGCCGATCGCGGCAAACCGCTGGGCACCGGTCACGCGCTGTGGTGTTGCACGCTGCTGCTGCAGGGACCGTTCGCGGTCATCAACGCGGATGACTATTACGGTCACGACGCGTTTCACCTGCTTGCCGCACATTTTCGCAACAGTGCGCAGCCCGCGATGATCGGCTATCGGCTCGCCGCGACGCTGTCCAGCCATGGCGGCGTCAACCGCGGCGTATGCCGCGTCAGCGCCGATGGCCATCTCGAAGACGTCACGGAATTCATTGGCATCGCCGCGTGCGATGGCGTGCTCACCGGCGTGGGGCCCGACGGCGCGCGCAAGACGCTGGCGCCCGACGCCGTGGTGTCGCTCAACTGCTGGGGGCTGCGGCCCGACCTGCTGCCGGATCTGGAAGACGGCCTGCGCGAGTTCCTCGCACATGCCGGTGCAAGGGACGAGTACTTTCTGCCGCACGCGATCACGGCGCACCTCGCGAAGCGTCGTCAATCGCTTTTCGTCCTGCCCTCCGGGGACACATGGCTGGGGCTTACTTATCCCGACGACCGTTTCAGCGTGGCCAGCGCGATTGCGGCGCTGCACACGGAAGGCGTCTATCCAACTCCATTGTGGCCGGACGCATGAACGAAGTTCCCGACCTTGCCATCCGCAACGGCCTGGCCGACGCCTGGGGCCTGTCGCCGCACGCGCGCTTCGCGCCGCTGGGCAACGGCCTGATCAACCGCACCTTGCTGGTCACCGACGATGGCCGCCGTCGCGTGCTGCAATGCCTCAACGTGCACGTATTCCGCGATCCAGCGCTGGTGATGCGCAACTGCCACGCCGTGACCGCGCATCTCGGCCGGGAGCGCGCCGCGGGACGCTACGGCTATTCGGTACTCGAACTGGTGCCGACGCTCGCGGGCGACCCTGCCGCAGTGCTGGGCGATGGCACCTGGTGGCGCATGTACGACCACGTGCCGGATGCGCGCACGCACGACACCGCCGACACCCCGGCACTGACATTCGAGGCCGGGCGCGGTTTCGGCGCCTTCGCCGCCGCGCTGGCGGGTCTGGAACGCAGTGCCGTGGGCGAAGTGATCCCGCACTTCCACGATCCGGTCAAGCGCTTCGAGGCATTTCGCGCCGCGCACGCGGCCGATCGCGTGGGGCGCGTCGCGCAGGCGTCGCGCGTTTGCGATGACGCGCTCGCGTTCACCGCGGTGCTGACGCACTGGCAGTCGCTGCTCGACGCAGGACTGCCGGCGCGCATCACCCACAACGATTGCAAGTTGAACAACCTGCTGTTCGATGCGAGCGGACACGCCATCTGCGTGGTCGACCTCGACACCGTGATGCCCGGCACCCTGCTGTTCGATTTCGGCGACATGGGACGCACGATGTTGAGTCCCGTGCCCGAAGATTCCACCGAACTCGGCCGCGTCGGCGTACGCCGCGAACATTTCGCTGCACTGGCGCGCGGTTACATCGAGGGCTGCGGCGACCTGCTGACCCCGCTGGAACGCGAAAACCTGGTGTTCGCCGCGCGGATGGTCACGGGCGTGATCGGTTTGCGCTTCCTTGCCGACCATCTGGACGGCGATCGCTATTTCCGGGTCGCGCATCCGCTGCACAATCTCGAACGTGCGCGCAACCAGTTCGCACTCTACGCGGCCCTCACCGCGGAAGCCGATGCCCTGCAGGCGCTGGTGCCTGGCCCGGGTTGACCCACCGCTCGCCCGGGGCCGCCTCGCCGCATCTGATCACGTCGAGGCAAGCGCCGGTCCAGCACGCCAGCGCTTCCTTGAGCGTGCACTTGCGCTCCAGCAGCGCGCGGCCGGGACTCAGCGCCGCGCACGTCCGTGAGTCCCCGACCAACATCCGTCGGGACCATTGTGCCCTGCTGGCGGGTCGCCGGCATCGCGGGCGCGGTACAGCCGAAACCCGGATTTCGTTCAAGCGGGCGCTCAGGTCGTGAATGCCCGCTCGCGGACCAGCCGGCACGCTTCGGCAATGTCGTGCTGCATGGCGCGATCGCGATGCATGAACGCAATCGGCTTGCGCAGGCGTTCGTGTGCATCGGCAACCGCCCTGCCCGGCCGGAACTCACCGGCATCCGCCAATTGCTTGGCCAGCGCTTGCAGCTCGGACTCGAACTGCGGACGTTGCGCATCCGCAACAGGCGGCGGGTTGTCGATCTTTGCAGCCAGGGCCTGCCAGCCGCCCTTCGCGGCAAGGCGCCGCGCTGCGTCGAGCATGTCCTTGCGGTAATCCAGTGCCTGCGCCGCGGTGTAAAGCTCCAGTGCCAGCACGTCGGACAGGTCGCGCGTCATGTCCAGCACATGGCGCGCCTCGTTGGCGCCCATCGAGACGTGGTCCTCGGCGTTGGCACTGGTCGGGATCGAGTACACGCTGGCCGGATGCGCGCGCGTGGCCAGGTCGTTCACCAGCGCCGCCGCCGTGTATTGCACGATCATGAAGCCCGAATCGGTGCCGTCTTCGTTGCCCGTGAGGAACGCCGGCAGGCCATCGTTGTTGGCAGGATCGACCAGTTTGTTGAGGCGGCGCTCGGATATCGACGCCAGCACCGGGATCGCGGCCTTCACGTAGCTCATCACCAGCGCCAGCGGCATGCCATGGAAGTGGCCGGCCGAGATCACCTGTTGCTCGATGTATTCGGCGTCCACCGCGTCGGGGAAGATCAGCGGGTTATCGGTGACCGCGTTCAGTTCGATGTCGATCACCCGGCATGCCTGCGCCCAGGCATCGCGCACCGCGCCGTGCACCTGCGGCATGCAGCGCAGGCAGTACGCATCCTGCGGCTGGTGTTTCTTGCCACCCCTGAACGGCAGGAAGCGCTGGTAGAACGCCTCGCGTCCGTGGCGCCGGTCGGCGGGCACCCACTCCCAGCGAATGTCGAAAGACAGCGCCTGGTCTTCCGGCGTCGTCCAGGCCTGCGCGGTCCAGGTTCGGAAGCGCGGCACCAAATGGTACGGGATGTCGACGAGGGCTGAATCCGCGAGCAACCCGCGCATGTGCTTCGCCGCGGCCGATTGCCCCGGATGCGGGCGCAGTGCATGGACTTCTTCGCGCAACGCGCCACTGCGGCCCGCGAACGCATCCAGCGTCATCGCTGCTGCGAGATCCGCAATACCCAGCAGATATTCCAGCTCGTCCAGCGCCAGCACTGCGGTCGCCAGCATCTGCGCGGTACCGTTGTTGAGCGCAAGGCCTTCCTTGAAGGAAAGTTTCACGGGCTGCAGCCCGACACGCCGCAAGGCTTCTCCACCGGTCATGCGTTCGCCTTGGTAAAACGCCTCACCGCCGCCCAGCAACACGATCGCAAGGTGCGACAGCGGTGCGAGATCGCCGCTCGCGCCCACGGACCCCTTCGCG
>DATFGL010000045.1:0-20447 GCA_035249465.1 Rhodanobacteraceae bacterium
GCCGGCACGCGGCCGCCTCCGACCTTCTTCAGCAAGGTCTGCGTGATCACGGCGCGCAACGATTCCGACAACATCGAACGCACCATCGGTTTTTCGCCGGCGGGAAACACGTCGATGATGCGGTCGATGGTCTTGGCCGCCGAGTTCGTGTGCAGGGTGGCGAACACCAGGTGTCCGGTTTCCGCCGCGGTCAGCGCCAGGCGGATGGTTTCGATGTCGCGCATTTCGCCGACCAGGATGTAGTCCGGGTCTTCGCGCAAGGCCGAACGCAGCGCCTCGTTGAAGCCATGGGTGTCGCGGTGCACTTCGCGCTGGTTGATCACGCACTTCTGCGCGGTATGCACGAATTCGATCGGATCCTCGATGGAGAGGATGTGGCCGAAATGGTTCTTGTTGACGTAGTCGACCATCGCCGCGAGCGTGGTCGACTTGCCGGAACCGGTCGGGCCGGTGACCAGGATCAGACCCTGTGGCTGCTCGATCAGGTCCTTGAAGATCTTCGGCGTGGCGAGGTCTTCCAGCGTCCACACTTCGGCGGGAATGGTGCGGAACACCGCGCCCGCGCCGCGGTTCTGGTTGAACGCGTTCACGCGGAAGCGCGCGAGCCCCGGTATCTCGAACGAGAAGTCGACCTCCAGGAATTCTTCGTAATCACGGCGCTGCTTGTCCGACATGATGTCGTACACCAGCGCGTGCACCTGCTTGTGCTCGAGCGCGGGCAGGTTGATGCGGCGGATGTCGCCGTCGACCCGGATCATCGGCGGCAGTCCCGCCGACAGGTGCAAATCCGAAGCCTTGTTCTTGACCGAAAAGGCCAACAGTTCGGCGATATCCATGAACCCCCTCCGAGAATGCGCGCGCCGTCCGGTCGAGTCGGCCCGCAGACGGCTCCACTGTACCCCAAACCTGCGAATTTCGTTCCAGCAAGGGCCGCAGCCCGAACCTGGATCGAGTATACGCCAGTGCCGTTTCCGGGAATGCAACGGAACCTGCAGTTCCCGTCCCGACTGGATCAGGTCTGCGTTTCGCCACCGCCGAAGTCCAACGTCGCGACGGTGCCCCGACCGGTACGTGGCGCCAGCGACACACGCCAACCGTACAACTCGCACAAGCGGCGCACGATCGCCAGACCCAATCCCGCGCCCTTGACGGTTTCGCCCTCTCCGCGCACGCCCCGCTCGAACAGATGCTCGGCATCCTCGGCTTTGATGCCCTGGCCGGTGTCCTCGATCCGCACGCGCCCGGCCTGCACGCGCACCACGATCTCACCCTCCTGGGTGTATTTGCAGGCGTTGCCGACCAGGTTGCCCAACGCCACCGCCACCACCGAGGACGGCGCCTCCACCGTAACCGGCGATTCGATTTCGGCGCGCAACTCGATCGGTTTGCGGCCGAGGTCCGGACGATGGGTGTCGACGACTTCCTCCACCACCCTGGCGACGTCGGTGGTCTCGCCATCGACCGGGCCCGAGCGCTCGGCGCGCGACAGCAGCAGCAAGGCTTGGGTCAACTCCGTGGACTGCCGCACGGCGCGCGAGATTCTTTGCAAGCGGGTGTGCAGTTTTTCAGGAAGGTCGGGCGTCGCCATCAGTAGCTCGGTGGTGCTGGCGATCACCGCCAAAGGCGTGCGCAATTCATGGCTGACGTCGGCGTTGAATTCACGATCGCGCTGGATCAGTGCGCTCTGGCGCTGGGCGTAATCATCCAGCGCCGCGGCCAGCTCACCCACCTCGTCTTCGGCGAAATGCGGCGCGAGCGGTTCCAGTCTGCGGCCGCTGCGGAACGCCCGCAGGCGCTGGGCGAGATCCGTGACCGGGCGCATGACGCGCCGCGACAGCCAATAACCCACCGCAAGCGACAACAAGGTGAACAGCAGCACGGCCGTGATCAGACTGGTAACCAGCTGGCGCTTGCCGAGGCTCTCGCGACTGATGTCGTAGGTGAGGAAGGCATCCAGCCCGTATTTGCGTACCACCGCCAGCTTGTAACGCTCCGGCATGTTGCCGGTGCCGCCGCGCATGTCGTACACACCAGGCTGCAAGCCCTGCCAGGCCAGTGGCGCCTGGTAAACGGTGCGGTCGTTCCAGAACCAGACGACGATCAGGTCGGAATGTGGCGGTTGCTCCGGATGCAGGTGCTTGTTTTCCACCGCCTGCAGAAGGTCGGCCTCGATGCTCTTGTCGATCAGCTGGTTCTCGACCTTGGCGCGCACGTACAGCGAGGCGGCGGCGAACAACGCGCTCAGGCCGAAACCGAACAGCGTGAAGGTGACGATCAGCCGGAAGCGGAGCTTACGCCGGGACTGCATCCGGATCGACCATGCGGTAGCCGATGCCGTGGCGGGTATGGATCAACGGCTTGTCGAAGGGCTTGTCGATGGCCGCGCGCAGGCCGTGGATGTGCACACGCAGCGAATCCGAATCGGGCAGCTCTTCGCCCCATACTTTCTGTTCCAGATCCTGGCGCGTGACCACCGAAGGACTGGCTTCCATCAATGCCTGCAAGAGTTTCAGGCCGATCGGGTTCAACTGGATCGATTCACCGGCACGCGTCACCACGAGTGTGTCGAGATTGTAGGTGAGGTCGGCGATCTTCAGCACCCGGGTCTTGGGTCCCTTGCCGCGACGCGCCAGCACTTCCAGCCGCGCAGCGAGTTCCTGCAATGCGAAGGGCTTGGTCATGTAGTCGTCGGCGCCGGACTCGAAACCGGTGAGTTTCTGTTCCAGCGCGTCGCGCGCGGTCAGCATCAACACCGGCGTGTGCTTGTGCGCCTCGCCGCGCAATTTCTTGCACACCATGATGCCGTCCATGCCCGGCAGGGTCAGGTCCAGCACGATTACGTCGAAGTCGTTGACAACGGCCAGGTGCAAGCCCGTGACGCCATCGCCGGCGAAATCGACCACGTGGCCGCGATCCTCAAGGTAATCACCGATATTGGTGGCGATGTCGTTGTTGTCCTCGATCACCAGCACGCGCATGGCATATCCCGGCTAACGCGCAATCGTGCGCCATCGCTCAAGCTTAGCGAGAAATATCCAATCGCGCTTTGCGGTCGCGCGTTCAGCCATCCGGCCGCAGTACCCGTGCGCCCGAATCGTCGCCCGGCACCCGCCGGCAGATGTGCGTACCGGTCCTCACCATGCATGGCTGGGCAGCCGCGGCGTCGTTGCCGGCGTCGCCCCCAAGCCTGAAGGTGAAAGCCTGGCGGTAACGCCGCCCGGTTACTGCAGGCGGGGCAAACCGCCATTTCCCCAACGCCTGCAGTGCTGAAGCATCGAGCTGGTCCGCGCTTGAATCCACGACCACAAGATCCTGTGGCACGCCCGAGATGCCCAGCGTGAACTCGACGACCACCTGCCCTTGTACGCCCGCAAGCAAGGCCTGGCCGGGGTAGACCGGTCGCACGGCAAGCAGCGCACGCGGTGCCGTGACCGGCGCAGGCGAGGATTCGGCTACCGGTGCGGCAATGGGCACCATGCCCGCCCGGATGTCCGCAAACCGCAACGCCGGCGGTGCCACCGGCGTGACGACACGGACCTTCGGCGTCGCGACAGCTTCAGAGGTCGCGGCAGTAGAAATCGCAGTCGGTTCCACTAACAGCGGACGCAAGCCGGAAAGCACCAAGGGCAACGGCAACAGCGTGGGCGGGTGCGCAGCGTCCTGGCGCACCCATCGCAGCACCGACGCGTTGTTGGCTGCGGCCAGCGCCTCGGTGCGCTGCTGCCATGCGAACTCATGCCATCCGGTCCAGCCCAACCCCAGCAGCAGGACAGCCGCCACCGCCACCGCGATGTTGCCACGCAGATGGGTCGGCTTGCGCTGGGGCACGCCGCCTGCAATGAACCACGCACGCTCAACCAGGACCCCGCCACTGGCGGCCAAGGCAAGACCAGCATGACCGACGCGGAATTCTTCCAGCCCAGCCAGTGCGGCGACGAAATCACGCCGTTCTCCGCCGGTAACCCGGAGCGCCACCGCGTCGCAGCACAGCTCGCGCTCGTTGCGTGCCTCGCGCGAAATCCAGTGCACGGCGGGGTGATAGAAAAACAACGTCTCCAGTACCACCTGGAACAGATTGGCAAGGTGATCGAGACGCTTGAGATGCGCCAGCTCGTGTGCCAGAACCAGGTCAATCTGCGCCGGAGGCATGCGCGCCAGCACGGCCAGCGGCAGCACCACCGCAGGCTTCACCCAGCCGACCAGGGTCGGGGTCGCCACCCGCACGCTCGCCAGCACTGGCACCATCCGCCGCAAGCCGAGGCGGGTCGCGAATTGCCGCGCACGCGATTGCCATTCGGGCAGTCGTTCCGCCGCGGCCAGCATCATGCGCAACCCGCGCCACTGCCGGTACACCCGCACGCCGAGCACGCCAGCCCCCATTGCCCACGCCAACACCAGCCAAGGCAGCAATGCATCGAGCAGCAGCTGCCAGGACGGATTTGCCGCAGCGGGTTGTGAAGCAGCACCAGCAACAGGAGCCACGATCACCGTCATATCTGCAAGCTCCACCGGAGCCGCAACGAGGGAAAGCTCGTGCAATCCCGTCGCAATGGGACACGCCGCCATCGCAATCAGTGCCAGCATGGCCACCAGGTAACGCGGATTGCCGCGGGGCAGCACTGGACGCACCAAGGCATAAGCGACACCGATGACAGCGGCCTGCCAGATGAAATGCAGGAGGCACCAGCCCAGTACCCACACTCCAGTCGAAAGCGCGGCGAAAAGATTCATCGCCCGGCTTCCTTGTCGAGGCGGTTCAACAACGCGCGGATTTCCTGCAACTCCTCGCGGCTGGCCTTGTGATCGCCCAGCGCCTGCAGCACCAAGCGCGACGGCGAGCCGTCGAACACACGTTGCAACATGTCCGACAGGAACTTCTTCTGGGTGCGCTCCTTGCTCACCACCGCGCTATAGACGTGCGCGCGCTGCGACTCGTCACGCTCGACCAAGCCCTTGTCGTGCATGATCTGCAACATTTTCAATGCGGTCGTGTAGCCGGTGCCACCACGCCGGTGCAACACTTCGTGCACGTCGCGCACCGTGCAGGTGCCGTGTTCCCACAGCACCTGCAGGATTTCGAGTTCGGCCTCGGTGGGCCGTGGCAAGGCCTGCTTGAGACTGGTCATCCCACTCGACTCCGACGATGTACCGTCCGCTTGAATGAATCCACGTCAGGGTTGCAGTGCTTGAAAGGCTGAATTGCGGGCGATTCCTCTTGAGTCGTCTGCTCCGCAATCGCCAACCGAAGTCGCAGCCGAACGGGTTTGAATGGCTCCAGGCACATCTCTGCTCAATGTATACCGCCGTTTGGCGCCGGAGTGTACTTAATCTGGTTTTGTTGTTGAAAGACTTTCTGGGCTTGATCCATGTCCTGGCGGGCCCGGTTACGCTGGTTCTGGATCTCTCCCAATGTTCGGCAAACCGTCCGTGGGAAATGGGTTCCGACAGGCGTTTCCTGCCAGCAGATCCGGCGATTGGTGTCGTAACGGGCAAGAACCTCGTTGATGGAGTTCTGATCCGCCAGCAACCTCCCCTGCGCCTTGGTGTCCATCTTGTTCACACTGCCGTACTGACCGAACAATGCGCCCATGTCGGTCAATCCTGTTTCCACCGTTTGACGACCCACCGGGTTGACGAAAGCAAACCGTCCACCCGGCTGCATCTCCTGCCGAATTGCAGCGGCCACAACTTCGAAGCTGTCCTTGGTATCGGCCCTGACGACCGGCTTGCCATCGTTCTCGGGGATGGCAGCGATCGTTGATTTTGAAACCGCCGCGGAAGTCGCCGCAGTTTGCACGGGCACGCTTACTTGCGTCGTAGCCGGTTGGGTGCTGCCGCCCGTCGTGGCACATCCTTGCAGGATCAGCGCACCGACCATGAGCGAGAAAATCAACGGATTGGAAACTTTCATGGGACTCTCCTGCGGTGATGGATTGCCGAGCTGGCGCGGTCAATTGGAATCCTAAACATGCCTCCATGAAGTTGTCAACGATTTATTTCGTACTAAACAAGTCGTGGCCAGACGCTCGGGTGAGCTGCCGAACGCCCGCTCATGTCAATGCAGCCTCGATGTGCCGGATCACCGCATCGCCCACATCCACCCCGGTCACGGTTTCGATACCCTCGAGACCCGGCGAGGCGTTCACCTCCAGCACCAGCGGGCCGCGTGCGGAACGCAGCAAGTCCACGCCTGCGATGCCGAGACCCAGCACCTTGGCCGCACGCAGGGCAATCCTCCGCTCCGCCGCGGACAGCCGGACGGCGCTGCCGGTACCACCGCGGTGCAGGTTGGCGCGGAAGTCGCCGTCCACCGCGGCGCGCTGCATCGCCGCGACCACGCGGTCGCCGACCACGAAGCAGCGCACGTCGCGTCCATTTGCCTCGCGCACGAATTCCTGTACCAGAAAGTTGGCGTACAACCCCCGGAACGCCTCGATCACGCTCTGCGACGCGGCGGCTTTCTCCGCCAGCACCACGCCCGAGCCTTGCGCGCCTTCGTTGAGCTTGATCACGTGCGGCGCCGGTCCGAGCATGTTCAGAAGGTCAGACGTGTCGTCCGGGTTGTCGCCGAACACTGTCACCGGCAGGTCGATGCCATGCCGGGCGAGTATCTGCAGGCTGCGCAGTTTGTCGCGCGCGCGCAGCACGGCGTCCGAACAACTCGGGGTGTACACGCCCATCATTTCGAACTGGCGCAGCACGGCGGTGCCATAGAACGTCACCGAAGCGCCGATGCGCGGGATCACCGCGTCGATGCCCTTGAGCGCGCGGCCACCGTAGTGCACGACAAAGCCGTCGCTGGCGATCCGCATGTAGCAGCGCAACGGATCGAGCACGCGAACGCGGTGGCCGCGTGCGCGCGCCGCGGCAACCAGCCTTGCCGTTGAATACAACCTGGAGTTGCGGGACAGGATCGCGATTTTCACTGCGCGTGGGTACCCGGCTGTGGATTCCGGCCCGCTGCGGCGCTCGCGAACGCAAGACGCAGACGTGTTCGACTGGAGCGGGTGAAGGGAATCGAACCCTCGTCAGTAGCTTGGGAAGCTACAGCTCTGCCATTGAGCTACACCCGCGCCGGAGGCAGGATGGTAACGACACGCGCGGCGGCCACGCAACGACCGCCGAACGCCGGCTAAACGTTTTCTTAGGCCACGCTTAGGATACTGACCGCAGCAGGCGCGCATTCAGCGCCGCTGGATTGAGATGCGCATGTCGGGCGAAGGGCGCCGCACCGACGCCATCCATGCGCGCCAGGTTTTTGCCACGGGGGTTCCCATGTCCCGCTTCCGACTTTCGCGTCAGCTGTTGGTCGCCACCGGCATTTGCGCCTTGCTGCTCGGCACGGCCACGGCCCAGCAATACGACGACTCGCAGCCCTACGATCAATCGCAAGCGTACGACAATTCCGACCAGGCACCCGGGCGCGTCGCGCGGCTCGCTTACCTTTCCGGTCAGGTGCAGTTTGCGCCGGCCGGGGAAAGCGACTGGGGATCGGTCGAAGTCAACCGTCCGATGGTGATCGGCGATCGTCTGCTGACCGGCGGCGACGGTCGCGCCGTACTGGAACTTGGCGATGCTTCGGTTCGAATCGACAACGACAGCGCGTTCGATTTCCTCAACCTTGCCCAGGACAACGTGCAGATCGAGCTCTCGCAAGGCACGCTGAACATGGCCGTACGCCAGCTTGCGCAGAGCGCGAATTTCGAAGTGGACACGCCGACCGTGGCGTTCGTCGCCTCGACACCGGGCATCTACCGCATCGACGATGACCCCTCCGGAGCGGGCAGCATGGTCACGGTGTTCCAGGGTTCGGGCATCGTGTACGGCGAGAACGGCGTGAGCCGGCAAGTGGCGGCAGGAATGTCCTACCGCTTCAACGATTCGACGCTCGCCAGCGTCGATGTCAACGCAGTGCCGCAACCCGACGACTTCGATCGCTTTTGCGAAGCGCGCGACGCGAACTACAACCGTTACGCGCAGCAGGATCAACAATACGTTCCGCCCGACATGATCGGCAGCGACGATCTTGACCAGTACGGCCAATGGAATGACGTGCCGGAGTACGGCAACGTCTGGTATCCAGCCTCGGTGCCGGCCGGATGGGCGCCTTATCGCTACGGCCACTGGGCATGGATCGATCCGTGGGGCTGGACCTGGGTGGACGATGAGCCGTGGGGCTTCGCGCCATTCCACTACGGCCGCTGGGCCTACATCGGCAATCGCTGGGGCTGGATGCCGGGCCAGGTCGACGTGCGCCCGGAGTACGCACCGGCACTGGTCGCCTTCATCGGCGGCGCGGGCTTCTCACTGTCGGCCAGCTTCGGCGGCGGTGGCCCGGTGGGCTGGTTCCCGCTCGGTCCGCGCGACGTTTACGTGCCGTGGTTCCGCGCGTCGCGCAATTACTTCACCAACGTCAACGTCACCAATATCCGCAATGTGTACGTCAACAAGACGGTGATCAACAATTTCTACACCGACTACCACGCGGGCCGCGTTCCGCCACGCGGCGGGCGTGACTACGCCTACCGCAGCATGCCGGGTGCCGTGACGGCCGTGCCGCGCAGCGTCTTCACCGGCGCGCGGCCGGTGCGCCCCGCTGCGCTGAAGCTGGATCGCACCCAGCTCGCGCGCACGGAAGTCGCGCTGCGTCCCGGCGTCAATCCAGATAGGAACAGCCTGGGCTTGCGCCACCCGACCGCGCGGCCCACGACGATCAGCGGCCGCGAGCCGTTCGCCCGCCCGGTGATCGCGCGTCACCAGCCGCCACCACGTCCGGTCGACTTCGCCACGCGCCAGAAAGTCATCGCCAACCAGCAAGGCCAGCCATTGACCGCCACGCAGATGCAGGGCTTGCGCAAATCCCGTCCAGCACCGGCCAACGATCACGTGAAGCTGGTTCCCGCGATCGCAGGTGCAGCGGCGGGCGCCGCCGCGATCGGCGCCATGCGCCGCACGGCACCGCCGCGGCCCGCGGAATCGGCGGCGCGCACCCAACCGACGCGCCCGGTCGTGGCACCGCGCGCCGGCGAACCACCCGCCCCCCGCGCAGGTTCGACCGAACCGTTCAAGAACACGGCGCATCCGATCCAGGCGCCCATCAATCCGGTGCGCAATGCTGCACAGCGTCCCAACGAACTGCCGTCTGCACGCTTCGCACACCCGGGCGAACCCGCAACGCTGCCGCGCCCACCGGTGATCCGCCCCGAAGGCGAACCGCAGCGGAATGTACCTGCTTCGGGCCGGCTGCCCGTGGTGCGACCGGTCGAACGCGCGCCCGAGCAGATCGACAACCGTGCTGCACAGCAGCAGCGACAAGCAGAGGCCGGGGTGCAGCAACGCGCACCCGATCAGCAGGCACAACAGCAACGCCAGGCGCAACAGCGCGCCCGCGATCAGCAAGTGCAGCAGCAACGCGAGGCGCAAATGCAGGCGCAACAGCGTGCGCGCGACCAGCAGGCACAGCAGCAACGTGCCATGCAGATGCAACAGCAACAACGCGAGATGCAGATACAGCAGCAACGTCAGGCGCAAATGCAGGACCAACAGGCCCAGCAGCAACGTGCCGTGCAAATGCAGCAGCAACAACGCGAGATGCAGATGCAGCAGCAACGTCAGGCGCAAATGCAGGAGCAACAGGCCCAGCAGCAACGTGCCGTACAAATGCAGCAGCAACAACGCGAGATGCAGATGCAGCGCCAACAACAGGCGCAACAGCGCGAAGTGCAGCGTGCGCCGCAACCCCGTGGCAAGCCAGTGTCCGAGAGCCGCGAGCCGCCGCCGAGGAAACACCCACCCGAAAGCAGCGGCAACTGATTTTTGCGGCCGTCCATGATCGCTGCGCACGGAACGAACACATGCGCGAATCCCATGCCGGCTTCGGGAGACATCAGAACGGCCTTCCGTGGCCTGACTTTCCACGACAGCCGCTTCAAACTGGCGTCTGATCAGACCATCGCGGGGCGTTACACTTCGTGCATGCAAATCTTCCTCAATGGCCAGGCGCACCAATGCGCGATGGCGATCACGATCGCCGGCCTGCTTGCGGCAACCGGGCATGGCGAACGCCGCGTCGCGGTGGAAGTGAATCGGGAAATCGTGCCGCGCAGCCTGCACTCCCAACACACGCTGCACGAGGGCGACCGTGTCGAGATCGTGCAGGCGATCGGAGGAGGCTGAGCGCCTACGCGAAGCCGACGAGGCGCGCCGGGAGCGCGACCGAACGGCCAAAGGCGGCCCGAAGGGTGAGCGCCATGGATGGCGCGAATAGCGCCCGAAGCAGGATGCGGAGGGCCGGGTTGCTTTGCGAGGCCCGGATGGCCGAGCTTAGCAACGGCGTCCGCTCGCGCAGCGAGCGCCAACCGTGTACATCGCTAGCACCCGAGGCAAGATGCCGAGGACCAGGTTGCTCGGCGACATCAGGACGATCGAGCCTGGCGACAGCGCGCGCGGCGCAACGCATTACAATCGTGCTTTGATTTTCAATGCACGCACTCCATGAACGCCCTGCCGCAAACCCTTTTCCCCGACATTCCCGATCCGCTGGTGATTGCGGGTCGCGCCTATCGCTCGCGTCTGCTGACCGGTACCGGAAAGTACAAGGATCTCGACGAGACCCGACGCGCGACCGAGGCCGCGGGTTCGGAAATCATCACCTTCGCGGTGCGGCGCATGAACCTCGGGCAGAACCCCGGCGAGCCGAACCTGCTCGATGCCTTGCCGCCCGAACGCTACACCCTGCTGCCCAATACCGCGGGTTGCCACACCGCCGACGAATGCCTGCGCACCTGCCGCCTCGCGCGCGAGCTGCTGGACGGCCATTCGCTGGTCAAGCTGGAAACGATCGGTGACCAGAAGACCTTGTTTCCGGACATCATCGAAACCCTCGCCGCCGCCGAAGTACTGGTGAAGGATGGCTTCGACGTGATGGTTTACACGACCGATGATCCGCTGCTGGCACGCCGTTTCGAGGAGATGGGCTGCGCTGCCGTGATGCCGCTCGCCGCGCCCATCGGTTCGGGGCTCGGCATCCAGAACCGCTACACCATCATGGAAATCGTCGAGAACGCGAAGATTCCCGTGATCGTCGATGCGGGCGTCGGCACCGCATCCGATGCGGCGCTGGCGATGGAACTCGGTTGCGACGGTGTGCTGATGAATACCGCGATCGCGCACGCGAAGGACCCGGTTCTGATGGCGCACGCGATGAAGTGCGCGATCGAAGCCGGCCGCGCCGCGTTCCGCGCCGGACGCATTCCGCGCAAGCGTTACGCCTCGGCATCCAGTCCCGTCGACGGAATGATCGCTTGAGCCACGCTTTCCCGGAACACCCTCGCGCAATCCGAAGTTTCGTCCTGAGAGAAGGACGCATCACCCCTGCGCAGCAGCGTGCGTTCGCGGAACACTGGGCACGCTTCGGGATCGATTACACCGCCCGGCCGCGCGATCTCGATGCGCTGTTCGGCCGCGCCGCGCCACGCGTGCTGGAGATCGGCTTCGGCAATGGCGAGGCACTGGCGTGGGCGGGCGAACACGATCCCGCGCGCGATTACCTCGGTGTCGAGGTACATCGTCCCGGTGCCGGCCGCCTGATGAATGCATTGGCCGCGCGCGATGCACGCAACGTGCGCCTTTGGAACCACGATGCGGTGGACGTGCTGCGCAACGAAATCGCGGAGGCCGCTCTCGACGAAGTGCGCATCTGGTTCCCGGATCCCTGGCCCAAGAAACGCCATCACAAGCGGCGCCTGATCCAGCCGCCATTCGTCGAACTGCTGGCTGCGCGCGTGAAACCGGGCGGCCTGTTGCACCTCGCCACCGACTGGCCCGAGTATGCTTTGCACATGCGGGAGGTGCTGGCCGCGCAAACGGGCTGGCGATTGCGCGTAGGGGAAAGCGGTGAAGCGAAGCGGCCTGCGTGGCGTATCGAAACGCGTTTCGAACGGCGCGGACTCGACCTCGGCCATCCGGTTACTGATCTGTTGTATGACCGTGTGCGACCATCGGAAACCTCGGCCTGACCTGCCGCGCTCTGCGACTCGCGCGCCAGCGGTGCTCGCAATGCTCACGTACTGTCGTGTACGCTCCGCTTGCTGCGCTCCGGTGTCATGCAATTCGCCTTCGCCCGCGATGGTCATCCAGAGGTTTCGCCCGCTGCTTTGCCAACTGCCTTGAGCTGAAGGATTCGCGCGCCGATGGAGCTGACCCTCACCCCCGACATGATGCTGGTGCTCGGGCTGGTCGGCTTCACCGTGATCATGCTGATCCTGGAATGGGTGCGCGCCGACATCGTCGCGTTGCTGGTGCTGGTGGTGATCGGCATCACCGGGCTGATGCCGGTCCAGCAGCTGTTCGATGGTTTTGCCTCGAACGCAGTCCTGTCCCTGATGGGCATCATGATCATGGGCGCGGGACTCGACCGCACCGGGGTGCTCAACAAGGCCGCGTCGTTCATCCTGCGTCTGGCCGGCGGCGTGGAAAGCCGCGTGTCGCTGCTGCTCAACGCAACCGTGGGTGGCCTGTCGTCGATCATCCAGAGCCAGGCGCTGGCGGCGCTGTTCCTGCCGGTCGCCAGCCGCATTTCCGCGCGCACCGGCGTGCCATTGAAGCGCCTCCTGCTGCCAATGGCGTGCTGCATCCTCGCCGGCACCAGCATGACGCTGATCTCGAACTCCCCGCTGATCCTGCTGAACGACCTGATCGCCAGCGCGGATCGCAACCTGCCGCCCGGTGCGCAGACTATCGAACCATTTTCGCTGTTCTCGATCACGCCCATCGGCATCCCGCTGCTGCTGGTCGGCATCGGCTACTTCGCCCTGCTCACCCGCCGCCTGATGCCGGATGACGACGACAAGCCCAAGGTGACACCCGGGCGCACCGAGAGCTACTTCGCCGATACCTACGGGATCGATGGCGAGGTGCTGGAACTCACCGTCACCGCCGACAGCCCGCTGGTTGGCATGAGCATCGGCGAGGCCGAAACGCTGGAAAAGGCGCCGCTGATCCTGGCCGTCAAGAACGGCAACGAGGCGCGCCTCGCGCCACCGTCCGACCAGATGATCTGGGTCGGTACCGTACTGGGCGTGCTCGGGGCGCGCAGCGATGTCACCACGTTCGCGCAGGCGCTGCAGTGCCGTGTCGGCAGCCGCATCCAGGCACTGGCCGACATGTTCAACCCCACGCGCGCCGGCATTTCCGAGGTGGTGATTCCACCCAGCTCGAAATTCGTCAAGCATCAGATCGGCGAATTGCGCCTGCGCAAGCGCTACGGCATTTCGGTGCTGGCGGTGAACCGCGGCGACGAAGTCGTGCGCGGCGAGGACGTGCGCAAGATGACCTTGCGCGCGGGCGATTCGCTGGTGCTGCACAGTTACTGGCGCGACCTCGCACTGGCCGCGGAGAGCCGCGACCTGGTTCCGGTTACCGATATTCCGAGCGAAGAACAGCGTCCCGGCAAGGTTCGATACGCGCTGGTGTTTTTCGCGCTGGCGATGGGTCTCGGGCTGTTCACCGATCTGCGGCTTTCCGTCGCAATGATGACAGGCGCAGTCGGCATGCTGCTGGCCGGCGTGCTCAACATGGACGAGGCCTACGGCGCGATCAACTGGAAAACCATCTTCGTGATGGCGTGCCTGATTCCGCTCGGCATCTCCATGGATTCCACCGGCACCGCAGCATGGATGGCGCAGGAAATCATGCGTTATCTGGGCGGGCTGCCGCAGTGGACGATCCAGGCTTTCATCGCGATCCTGGCGCTGCTGTTCTCGCAGATCATCTCGCACGTCGGCACCGCCGTGATGATGGTACCGATGGCCATCAACATCGCGCTGGCCTCCGGTGGCAATCCTGCGGTGTACGCACTGATCGTCGCGTTGTCCGTTTCCAACACCTTCCTGATCCCGGGCGCCAGCCCGACCCTGCTGATCGTGGCCGGACCCGGCGGTTACAAGCCGCGCGATTTCGTGCGCGTGGGCCTGCCGCTGACGGTGGTGATGCTGGTCGTCACGCTAGTGATGGTGAATGTGGTGTTCAACAGATAATCATGCGCTCGTCCATGATCGCTGCTCCACGACTCATGGAATCAGTTGAAACGATTCGATGGTTGGCAATACCAGAACGGGCTTCCTGCCCTGACTTTTCACGAAAGCTTGCGATCATCCCTGATCGCGCTTCAGGAGGCGATCAAGGCCGGATCATTTCCATGTGTTGGCGTGTGGGCCGACCTTGCCGTGGCGTTGCGGACGGATCACGCAGAAGCGCTGGCCGGTCGGTGCTTCCAGCACGATCCAGGTCTTGATCGCGGCCACGCGTTTCGCGCCGAGTGCTTCCAGTCGCCGCGCCTCGGCTTCCACGTCGTCGCTCTCGATGTCCAGATGCACGCGGCTGTCGTGATCGACCTTCTGCAACTCGACCACCGGCTCGTCGTCATGCATGTCCAGCGGAATGTATTTGTCCTGCGCAGGGTCGGTGCCCGCACGGATCGGCCTGCCCAATGCGGCGGACCAGAAACGCGCGGCTTCGGCAAGATCGTCGGCCCTGCAATCGATGATGAGGCTGGAAAGGCGGCTGTGGTGCATGGGTCGATCAAGCCCGTCCGCGCGCGCGATCCACGCTCCACGGGCCGGGGCCCACGGCGGACAGGTACAGGAAGACGAAGCAGAACAACACCGCGCTCTCGCCGCCGTTGAGGTAGGGGAAAATGTGGTTGTGCGGGAAGTGCACCATGAAATACGCGAATGCCATTTCGCCCGACAGGATGAAGGCAATCGGGCGCGAGAACAGCCCGAACAGCAGCAGCAAGCCGCCGCCGAATTCCAGGATGCCCGCAAGCCCCGGCGCCAGCGTGAACAGCTTCGCCGAGGAGATCAGCGTGAACGGACCTTCCGGAAGATGGAACAGCTTGTCGGCGCCATGACACATGAACAGGAAGGCGACGACGATGCGCAGGAGGCTCAGGAAATACGGTGACGCCTTGGTCCACGAATTGCTGCCGGCCATGCTGACCTCCGATGAACATTGGATGTGCCGCAGGGCCGCCCGCACATTGCCGACCGACCCCGCGTGCGAACCATACACCAACCTGATGGCGCTGGCCGTGGGGTTGCGGCCGATCAACCCGCGCAGAGCACCTGCACGGCCTCCGCGTCCTTCGGCAGATCCGCCGTCAGCACTTCGTTGCCGCGCGCGACAACCGCCACGTCGTCTTCGATCCGCACGCCGATGCCGCGCCACTTCGGCGGCACGCTCATGTCATCCGGCGGGATGTAGATGCCGGGCTCAACCGTCACCACCATGCCGGGTTCCAGCATCCGCGGCTCGTCATCGACGCGGTAATCCCCGACATCGTGCACGTCAAGGCCGATCCAATGGCCGGTCTTGTGCGGAAAGAAGCGTTTGTATTCGCCGGATTTTAATGCCGTGCGTGCGCCGCCGCGCAGCAGCTTGAGTGCACACAGCCCCCGGACGATCACCCGCACAGCGGCATCGTGCGCGGCGTTGAACGGCCGCCCCGCGCGCACTTCGTCGATCGCCGCGCACTGCGCCTCATGGGTCACTTCGTACAGGGCGCGCTGGGGTGCGCTGAAGCGGCCCCCGACCGGCCAGGTACGCGTGATGTCCGACGCATAGCACGCCATTTCCGCGCCGGCATCGATCAGCAACAGGTCGCCGCGCGCAAGCCGCCCCTGGTTGGCGGTGTAGTGCAACACGCACGCATTGACGCCGCCCGCCACCGTCGGCGGATATGACGGCACCGCACCGCGCGCACGCATGACCTGCAGCAACGCGGCTTCCACCTCGTACTCGGCGGCGCCCGGCCGCGCAGTACGCACCGCGGCGCGCTGGGCTTCGGCGGCAATGCTGGCGGCACGCCGCATCAACGCCAGTTCGGCCGGCGATTTGTACAGGCGCAATTCGTGCAGCAAATGGCCCAGCGCGACGAACTCGCGCGGCACCACCGCACCGCCGCGGCTGCTGCGCAGTCGTCGCAGCCAGCGCAAAAGCTGCGCATCGAATTCGTTTTCGCGTCCGAAGTGGCAGTGCAGGCGCGTGCGCCCTTCCAGCATGCCCGGCAGGATGTCGTCGATGTCCTCGACCGGAAACGCGTCGTCCACGCCGAAGCGGGTGACCGCATCCTCCGGACCGACACGCATACCGTCGATGCGCTCACGCTCGGGATCACGTTCGCGGCAAAACAGCACGACCTCGCCGCGGCCACGGCCCGGCAGCAACGCCAGCACGGCATCGGGCTCGGGAAAACCGGTGAGGTAATGGAAATCGGAATCCTGCCGGTATGGCCAGGCGGCGTCCGCGTTGCGCATGCGCCGCGGCGCCGCGGCCACTACGAGGGCGGCGTTGTCGCCGGCCATCCGCATCAGTTCCCGGCGTCGCCGTGCGAATTCTGCAGGCGTGATCATGACGGCCCCGCGGGCGCGAACATTGCGCGCAGATGCACTACCGCGCCGTGGACGAAGTCCAGCAGGTCGTCGAGCGCCGCTTCATCGTCGTCGTCGCACGCGAGATGCGATGCGGCGATCTGCCCCAGCCCGGCAAGCAACTCCGCAACTTCGACGGTCCGTGCAGGCCCTGCCAGCACACCGGTCAGCCCCAATCCGCCCAGGAAGCCGCGACACCAATCCACGACGGCATCGGCCCTTGACGCGAGCGGACCCTCGGGCAATACAAGCTCGATCGGCTCGCCGGCGCGGAACCGGCGATTGATGCGAGCAGCGGCGCGCTCGACCAGTCCGATCAGATTTTCGCCCGCGACACCGCCTGCGTCGCCTTCCAGTGCCAGCGAGTACAGCAGGTCGCGCGCGCGACCGCCCCGCCCCGCGCACAGGAACCCCGTGATGGAACCGTGCAGCTCCGCGGCGGTCACGCCAAGCTTCGCCTGCGTGATCACCACGCTCCAATCCGCGCAGGTATCGGTCGACTCGCCCTGGTCCATGCCATCCGCAACATTCGTCTGCAAACCGTCCGCGCATTCTAGGGCACGTATCTTGCTGGGACATTCTGCATACGACGTTCGCCGGCAGTTTGAGTAAACTTGAAGGGAAGTCCGGCATTTCCGGCCATCCACGTGGCCCGGCATGCCCGGCCGCACGTTCACAGGGGCCGCATCCTCCATCATGAGCCGCATCACTCGGGGTCATCCTTGACCATCCAGCGATCCAGACACCCCTGCTTGGTGCTGGCATTCATGGCGACGGGATGCTGGCTCGCTCCCGTCCCCGCATCGGCGGCCGGTGCCGCTGCGCCGGCGAGCGGCGAGCCTCCCGCGGCGGCCACGTGGCACGTCTATCAGCGCAACTTCCATTTCCAGCAGCTCGACGATCGCGACGGTCTCACGCAAAACTCCGTCACGCTGATTTTCCAGGATCAAACCGGGTTCATGTGGTTCGCCACCCAGGGCGGCCTGTTTCGTTACGACGGCTACAACCTCAACCGCTACACACACGATCCGAATCGCGCCGACAGTCTTCCCGAGGATTACAAGGTTACTTCGCTGGCCGACGCCGGCGACGGACGGCTGTGGGTGGGTTCCACAAGCGGCGGGCTGATCCTGTTCGACCCGAGCGGCAACGCCACGCTCCCGCTACCGGAATCCGTGCAGCGCAAGACGCTCCCTGTCACTGATCTGCTGGAGCTTCCCGGCGGCGGCCTGCTGGTCGGCAACCCGCGCGGCGTGGATCTCCTGACGGGAGGCGAAGCGAACCCCTCGCTGCAGCCCATCTGGGCCGAGCCCGCGGGCAGGCAGGACTGGGTTCAATCCATGACCCGATGCGGGGATGGCTCAGTGTACGCCAGCGCGGGCGACGAGTTGATCGCACTGGATCCCGCAAAAGCCGATGGACGCGTCCTCGCCAGCAGCGGCGCTCCCATCAATGCACTTCTCTGTGATCCGGGTGGCCGCCTGTTGCTTGCCAACACGGTGGGGCTGTTCAGCGTGAACCGCCACGACGGCTCGCTCGCGCCGCTTTGGCAACACGGTACGGCTGGCGATATCGGCGTCGTGTCGATTGTCGCCGACGACGCCCACCGGCTGTGGTTGGGGCTGACCGACCATACTTTGTTGCGCATCGGGCCGGACGGCGCGACGGTGAGGGTCGAACCCGCTCCGCTCGGGATCGTTGGTGGCTTGCCGGACTCGCCCATCACGACGATGTTCGTCGATCGAACCGGGCTGCTCTGGATCGGTACGCTTACGTCCGGCGTGGTGTGGACCCGTACCGACAATAGCCCGATCAGTTCGGTCCTCAATCTGACCGGCGATCCACGTGTCAAGAGCTTTGTCAGCGCGCTCCAGGCTGCTCCTGATGGTCAGTTCTGGGTTGCAATGAGTGGTCCCGGCCTGGTTCGGTACAACCCACTGACCCACGAAGTCACCAGCTACAAGGCTGCGCTGGACAAGGCCATCGGAGCGGGGAGCGCCGGTCGGACCACAGGCAACGAACCTGCGTCGCCAGCCCCGGTAGCGCAAGGCGGTTCGCCGCATCCTGTCGACTCGGCGGGTCCGCGTGAAATCCGAATCTACGACATTTTGCGTGACTCGGACGGGCACCTGCTGCTGCCTTCCAACCGCGGCATTCTGCGCTTCGACCCTGCGAACGGAACTTCCGCCTACGCGCTGCTCGGTGGCAAGCCCGCCACAGCACCCGTGCGCACACTGTTTCGCGCCCGCAACGGCGATCTCTGGGTTGCGCCCTACGGCGCAGGGTTGGTTCACTATCACGACGGGCAAGTGGTACGCAGCTTCGACAGCCGGCAAGGCCTGGCCGGCAACAGCGTGGTTGCGCTTGCGCAGGATCGTGCAGGCAATATCTGGGCGGGCACCACCGACGGTGTGTCGATGATCGACCCCGCCAACGGAAAAATCCGCACGTTCCGGGAGATTCCGGGCAACGGCCACTCCCTCGCGGGGAATGCAGTGGCCAGCCTGCTGATCGACAGCCAGGGCCAAATGTGGATCGGCACGCTTTCGGGCATCAGCCGGTTGGAGCGCGTCGACGCCAATGGTGGGCAATTCCGGCGTTACGGTGTTGGCGGCGGATTGCCCGACAACAGCATCAACTGCATGCTCGAAGGCCTTGGGGGGCGCATCTGGTTCAGCACCAATCTTGGCCTCGGCGTGCTCGATCCGAAGACGGGCTCGATCCGCAGTTTCGGCATCGCCGATGGACTCCAGGGCAACGAATACACATCGGGCGCCTGTTTGCGAACCGGAAAGGACACCCTGCTTTTCGGCGGCCACGGCTTCGACATCATCGAGCCCGAGCGCCTGCGCTTCTCGAGCCACACGGCGGCGGTGGCGTTCACGGCGTTCTATGCCGGGGAAAGCCGGCTTCGCTTGCCGCAATCACCAGAGCAACCCATCACCCTGGGCGCCAACAATCGTGGCGTGCACGCCACCTTCAGTACGTTCGATTACGCCGCACCCGCCCACAACCGTTTCCGCATCCGGTTGATCGGTTCGCGCCATCCGGAATGGAGCGCGTCGACCCTCGCCCACACCGCGGCATTCAGCGATCTTCCGCCCGGCAATTACCTCCTGGAAGTCCAGGCCGTCCTGCGCGACGGCACGCCAGGCAACACCGCCAGTCTGCGATTCCACATACCGGTCGTATGGTGGTGGAGCTGGCCCATGCGCATCGTGTATGCCGCCGCGATCGCGCTGCTGATCCTGATCGCGCTGCTGGGCTGGCGCAGCCATCATCAGGAGCAGGCCCGCCACCGGCGGCAGTTGCTTCTCCGCGAAAACCGCCTGCGCCAGGCCTTGTGGGGTTCCGGCGATGAATTCTGGGACTGGAACCTCGAACACGGGACGATCCTGCGCCTAGGTCCCGAAGGCGCACCCGGCGGCCACCACGAAGAATCCATCGCGGCCGACGAGTGGCGCGCGACGATGGTGCACCCCGATGATCTTGCCAACCTCAACCACGCACTGGCCGAACACATCGCCGGCCATACCGAACACTTCGAGGTCGAGCATCGCGTGCGCGGCCGCGATGGCGAATGGACCTGGGTGATCTCGCGCGGCCGCATCGTGGAACGCGATGCCGACGGCAAACCGCTGCGGATATGCGGCACCGAACGAGACATCAGCGCACTGCGCGCCGCGGACCGCGACCGCCGCATCGCCATGGAGGTGATCCGCAACATGAGCGAGGCGGTGACGGTAACCGACCTCGACTTCCGTTTCGTGTCGGTCAACACCGCCTTCACCCGCATGACGGGCTACGCCGAGCACGAGGTGCTGGGCCACGATGCATCCGTCCTCAACGGCAGTCGTCACGCGCCCGCCAGCTACAACCAGTTGCGCCAGACGCTCGCGGAATCCGGCCATTGGCGCGGCGAACTGTGGCAACGGCGCAAGGACGGTGAGGAATTCCTGTGCTGGGTCGAGCTCAATGAAGTCTGCGATGCTTCGGGCCAGCGCACCCACATGATCG
>DATFGL010000046.1:0-7392 GCA_035249465.1 Rhodanobacteraceae bacterium
TCCAGCCTGTTCCTGGATTTCGTGTGCGGCAACCAGGGTTACCAATGCACCGCCTGGAGCATGCCATGCCGCAACGTGTTCGGCTGGCAGAAGCCCTGCTACCTGTTGGTCGACGAAGGCTACGCGCCCAGCTTCAGGGACCTGATGGAGAAAACCGACTGGGACAACTACGGCGTCGGCCGCAATCCGAAGTGCGCGAACTGCATGGCGCATTGCGGGTTCGAAGGCACCGCGGCCGCCGACGCGCTTGCGCATCCACTGAAGGCACTGTGGGCGAGCTTGCGCGGGCCGAAGCTCACGGGTCCATTCGCGGCAGACCCGCCGATCCTGTACGACACGCCGGAGCCGAACCAGCGCCACCCGCACAGCGACATTCCGATCGCGCACTTCGGCGGCATCCCGCACTGATCAAGAGCCATGCTGATCCTCGCCGCCATCGCACTGGCTTGCTGGATCGGCGTGCTGCTCACACCGTGGGGCGCGTGGCTGTGCCGCGAACGCCTGGAGGCCGCTCCCCTGCCGCGTGCGCCACCCCAGGATTTCACCGTGCTGATTCCCGCGCGCAACGAAGCGCGGGTGATCGGCGAGACCTTGCGCGCTTTGGCGGTCGCAGCACCCGGGGCAGAGGTAATCGTGGTCGACGATCAATCCATCGACCACACCTCAGCCGTCGTACGCACCAGCGGCCTGTCCAACCTCACGCTGATCGCCGGAACCACGCCACCCGCGGGCTGGACCGGCAAGTTATGGGCATTGCAGCAGGGCCTCGAGCACGTCACCACGCCGCGCGTGTTGCTGCTGGATGCCGACATCCGTCTCGCGCCCGGAATGATCGCATCAATGCAACGCAAGGCTGACGGAGGCTACGCGCTGGTGTCGCTGTGCGCGGAACCGTGCTGGAACGGCATCGCCGCGCGCTGGCTGCTGCCGGCGTTCGTGTATTTCTTCAAGCTGTTGTATCCGTTCGCGCTGGCCAACCGCCGAGGTTCCCGCGTCGCCGCTGCGGCCGGCGGCGCGATCCTGATCGACCGCGCGGCGCTGCTCGACGCCGGCGGCTTCGGCGCGTGGCGCGGCGCGATCATCGACGACTGTACGCTGGCGGCACGCGTCAAACACCAGGGTCATCGTTGCTGGATCGGCCTAACCCACGGCGCGGCCAGCCTGCGCCGCGCGAATTTCGGTAACGTCGCGCAGATGGTCGCGCGCACCGCGTTCGTACAGTTGCGCGAATCGCTGCTATTGACGATGGCGGTTTCGGCGTTGCTGATCGTGGCGTTCTGGATTCCCTTGTTCGCACTCGCGTTCGGACCGTCCCGCGCCGCGCATGCGGTCGGACTGCTGGCCACGCTGGCGACGCTCGCGTGTTATCTGCCGACGTTGATGTACTACCGCCGCAATCCTTTGGGCGCGCTGCTGCTGCCCCTCGCCGCGACGTTCTTTCTCGCGGCGACCTGGTATTCGGCATGGCGCGCGCTGGCCGGGGTCCGTTCGGTATGGAAAGGACGGCATTACCAGCGCGGACACGCGTGAAAGTACGCGCGACGCCAACGGGCCCTGCATCGATGCGCGTTCCCGCAACCGACGACGACATGCACCCCGTCGGCAGCTGGCTGTTGCAGATGGGCTTCGATCTGTGGATCCGGATGTGCTACGACCGCGAGGTCGTGATGCCCGAAAACTTTGCGCTCGCACCGGGTTCACTGATCGCGTCCAATCACCAGCGCGATGTGGATGGCCCCATGCTGGGCATCGTGCTGGCGCAGCGGCGCGGCCTGCATTTCGCGGGCGCGCCGCCGTTCTACGCCACGCGCGAAGACCTGTTCCGGCCCGGCATCCTGGCACGACTGACGGTGCACTGGCCAAAGCCCCTGCCGGCCATGCTGGGGCATGTCTCGCTGGCATGGTTCTTTCCGATTGGCCGGGCCGAGCCGATGCGGCGCGTGCGTGAATTCACCCTGGGCGAAACACTGCACGCGCTGATGGATGCAGGCATGGATGACGCTGATTGCGGCGCACTGCTCAACGCGCGCGGCCAGCGCGAACTTGGCGCAGGACACGCGACCTTGGCAGAGTGCATCGACCGCGCGGATCCCGCGATCCTCGAGCAGTGGTGGGGCGTGCGCCGCCTGAAAGTCCGCGCGCTCGAAGCCATCGCCCCGGCGTTCCGCACAACCGTCGACACGCAACTCGCACATTTCGCACGGCGGCTGGACCGTGGCTGCTGCGTGTATTTCTCGCCCGAGGGCACGATTTCGATGGACGGCCATTTCTGCCGCGTCCGCGCGGGATTCTTCCGGCTTGCGCACCTCGCCGCGAGGCAACCGTGGATCCAGCCGATGGCCCTGGGTTACGACACCCTCGCACCGGGGCGTTCACGGGTCGTCGTGCGCATCGGCGAGCGTTTCCGTGCCGACATCGCACCCGGCCGCCGCGCGTTCGATGACGCGTTGCGCCGGACAGTCCTGCAACTTGCACCGGTCACGCCGAGCCACCTGCTGGCGCGCTGGCTGTTGCACGGGCCGCTTTCGTTCACGCGCGATGACCTTGCTGGATGGATGGGGCGTGTCTCTACCGTGCTGCGCACCGCGCATCCGTCGCTGGACCCGTTGTTTGCGCGCAAGGACGTGGCCAGCATCGCCAAGGCAAGGCTGCGCTGGCTCGAACGCAGGAATCTGATCGTGCGCCGCGGTGACGGCTTCGAAAACACGTGTCCGCGCGATGCAACGCCCGGCTGGCGCACGCCCGCGGGCATCGCGCGTTATCTTGACAACAATCTCGCCGATCTGGTGCCAGGGGTCGATCGGGTGCTGCCATGCTGAAGCCGCTGTCGCGCGCGCAGGCCGTCCTCAAGCCTCAGGTCGTCCTGCCGGTGCTGCTGGCGGCCGCGTTGCTGGTGTTCGCGTTCAAGCTGGGCGACCTCGGCAAGGTGGTCGGCCGCCTGCGAACCCTGCCGCTGCACGCGTCCTGGATTTCGGTCGGCTGCGCAGTGATCTATCTCGGCTGCAAGGCGGTGCAACTCCACTTGATGCTGAAGCGGGTCGGCGTGGCCATCCCCGCCCGGCCATTCTGGCTGGCGTTCGCGGTGGGCGAGATGACGCTGACCTTGCCGCTCGGACTGTTCTCGCAGAACTGGGTGCTGTCCGCGTCCCGCCGCATCCACGTGGGCCGCAGCTCGGCCGCGACCGTGATGATGCTGCTGGTCGAGATCGCGGTAGTGTTCCTGTTCCTGGCGATCATGGGCGTGCCTGGCTGGGCCGCGGTGCGCTGGGCTGCGGTGGGTTTGCTGGTGCTGTTCATCGCGTTCGTGACAGCCGCGGTGCTGTTCGACGACAAGGCCCGCGAGCTCGCCGGCGGCGTGCAGCGGGAATGGCTGAAGAAGGCCGCGAGGGGCGGCGTCGAGTTGCTGGACGGATTGCGCAAGCTGTGCACGCCGGCGACGATCGCGGTCAGCCTGGTGCTGGCGGCTATTTACCTCGGCGCGCTGACGGTTGCGTTCTGGCAGGTTGGCCGCGGCATGCACGTGCAACACTTCGGCTATCTCGATGCAGCCACGATCTACATGTTTTCGCTCGCGGTGATCCTGATCGGCGCCGGCCTCATCAGCCAGATCGGCACCGTCGACATATTGGGCATGGTCGTTGCCCGGGCCTGGGGCATCGGCTATACCGACGGTCTTGCAATGATGCTTGGCTTCCGCATCGTGTGGACCGGTTCGATCTGGCTGCTGTGCCTGCCCATGGTCGCGTTCACATGGCGCGAGATTCCCTCGCACCGCGGGCGTGGTTCACTCGATCGCGGCAAGAAAATTTCCGGTTGACGCCGAAACGTCCATGCGCGGGATTCCGCTGGCGGCACGCGCGCGTTCGAGGTCGCGCGGAATGTCGAGGTGTTTCTGTTCGACCGACCACACGCAGCCGCGTTCGCGATGGAATTTCGCCAGGTATTCCTGCTCGCTCTGCCCGGGCGTCGCCACGAACAGCGCCTTGCGGCCGAGGCCCGCAAGTTCCATCAGCGTGGTGTAGCCCGATCGTGTCATCACCAGTTTCGCCCGGTTGAGCATCTCGGCCTGGCGTTGGCGATCGAGATAGCTGTACACCGTGGCGCCGGCAATTTCACGGGATTGGCCTTCATCTTGCGGGCGTCCCAGCGTCACGACGATTTTTCCGGAAAGCTTCGGCAGCGCCTGCAGCACGAGGTTCTCCAGCAAACCGCGTTGGGGCTCGATGCCGGACACCGAAAAGAACACGTCGATGTCCTGCTCCACGTCGATGCGCGGCACGCTCGACAAGGGGCCGATGTACACCAGCCGGCCCTCGCCCCAATCGAATACCGGATCGTGCCCGAGCCAGCCCGAAAGGCCGCCCGCTTCCGCGACATCGGGAATCAGTATCTTGCTGAAACCGCGCAACAGATGCCGCTGCCCCCATTCGACGAACCACTCGGTGAAGCTGCTGAAGAACGGCACCCGCTGGTGGATCGAATGGAAAATGCAATAGCTGGGCGCCGCGCGCGACCACAACCCCAATCGGCTGTCCGACACCACGCAATCGAAATGTCTCTCCGCGACGAGCCGCTCGGCCAGGTGATGCTCGCTTCGGTAACCCGCGAGCACCCACGGCATCGCCGCGGTCATGCGCAGGTAGAAAACCGCGGGGTAGCGGCTGAACGGTGCCGGCGTATCCGGAAACGGACAGAACTCGCAGGCACCACCGAGTTCGGACTGCAACAGCCGCATGCCTGCCCCCGGTGCGATCACGATGGTCACCGCGTCGCCGCGCACAAGCAGCGCACGAATGAGCCCGAGGCTGCGCGTCGCATGCCCCAGGCCCCAGTGATAAACACCGTACAGGACTCTTCGCCCCATGCAGATTTCCTTCCGCGCGGCGCGCGGCCGTGGCGAAACGATGCTGGCAGGCGCGGCGTCAATGGAACGCGAAAGCGTGGACGCGCGAGCGACGCGCAAACAGTGGCGACCCCGGCCCGGGGCGCACTGATGTTTGAACAATCGGATTTTGGAACGCGGGAATGGTGGCGACCCCGGCCCGATTCGAACGGGCGACCTTCCCCTTAGGAGGGGGATGCTCTATCCAGCTGAGCTACGGGGCCACGAACGCGAATTGTCGCATGAACCACGCAACCCTCAGCGCATCACCTTGTGCTTCGCCATGTAGCGGAGATAAGCCAGCACCGCATCGAGGTCGGCGTCGGACAACATGCCGGTGGTTGGATAACCGGTCATCCGCGCCTCGGGCCAGCGGCGCAACGACTGCGGATTGCGGATGTAAGCGCGCAGCAAGTCGGCGCGAATGTATTCCGTCGGATTGTGCGGGACGTTGAGATCCGGCCCCAGTTTCGAATCGCCCTCGCCATTCAGCGTATGGCAGGCGAAACAGGTGCGCTTGAACACATCGAAGCCATGCCGCACTTCGCTGCCGGCCGCCACCGAAGAATCCGGGACGATGGCAGGGAAACGCGCGTCCACGCCCTGCAACGCATGGATGGATGCGAGTTGGAACGGCCATTCCTCCGGACTGATGTGGCCAGCCTTCGGGTGCGTCCACACGAGGTAGAACGGGCCCGCGCCCGCGTGGTTTTCGGCGGGTGGCGGCCATGGATGCGCGGGATCTTCCACCGCGATCCACGCTTCGGCGCCCCGCGCCGACAGGATCGTCGCCGCCGGAATCTCCGCGACGAAACCATCCCGCGCCACAAATTGCAGGTGCTGGTCCGGTTGCAGGCTTGGCAACAATGCGCGCAGCGGCACCGCGCGATAGCGCATCGCGCGCCGGAAGGCCACGTCATCCGGAATCGCCACATCCTGCGCATCATTGCGCGCGAGCAATTGGGCGGTAGTCCACACCTTCAACCCGTGACCCAGATCGATCCGCAACTCGGCCGCGCGCGCGAGCACCGGCAGGCACAATGAAACCATGGCGCACACCAGCAACTTCATTGCGGATCCCCCACGAAGGCGGCGGCCAGTGTACGCCACGCTGCCGCCGCCCCGCGGGAGCCGACGGGCACGCGCTGCTACAATGTGCGGCTGACATCGCGCGGCCACGCGCGCATCACCACCGCAGGAGTCTTCATGTCCCACGCCATCCTTACCGCGCTCGGTCTGGCCGACACCAATTCCGGCACCTTCCTCGGCAACACCGAGTGGTCGAAGACCACCGATGCGGGCGTGCTCGAGCCGTTGAACCCCGCCACCAACGAGGTTCTGGCCAAGGTCCATGCGACCAGCGATGCCGACTATGAAACCGTCGTGCGCAACGCGCAGAAGGCATTCGTGGAGTGGCGGGCGGTGCCGGCGCCGCGGCGCGGCGAAGCGATCCGCCTGTGCGCGCAGGCGCTCCGCGAACGCAAGGATGCGCTGGGTTCGCTGGTCGCGCTGGAGATGGGCAAGATCAAACCCGAGGGCGACGGCGAAGTGCAGGAGATGATCGACATCGCCGATTTCGCGGTCGGCCAGTCACGCATGCTGTACGGCTTGTCGATGCATTCCGAACGCCCCGGCCACCGCATGTACGAGCAATGGCATCCACTGGGCCTCGTCGGCATCATCAGCGCGTTCAACTTCCCGGTCGCGGTGTGGAGCTGGAACGCGTTCATCGCCGCGGTGTGCGGCAACGTGTGCATCTGGAAGCCGTCGCCGAAGACGCCGTTGTCGGCGATCGCGGCGATCCGCATCTGCAACGACGCGCTGAAGGCCGGTGGTTTCCCGGAAATTTTCTATCTCTTCAACGACGCCGGTGCCGAACTTGCGCAGAAGTTCGTGGACGACAAGCGCATTCCGCTGATCAGCTTCACGGGTTCCACCAAGGTCGGCCGCATGGTCGGCGAACGCGTGGCCGCTCGCATGGGCCGCTCGCTGCTGGAACTGGGCGGCAACAACGCGATCATCCTCGACCGCTCGGCGGACCTGGGCCTCGCAATCCCGGCGATCGTGTTCGGTGCGGTCGGCACCGCCGGCCAGCGCTGCACCTCGACGCGCCGCCTGTTCGTGCACGAGTCGATCATCGACGACGTGCTGGGCAAGTTGCGCCATGCCTACCAGCAGGTCGAAAAGAAGATCGGCGATCCGACCAGGTCCGAAACGCTAATGGGTCCGCTCAACAGCAAGGCCGCGGTCGATCAGTTCACCAACGCGGTGAAAACCGCCAAGAGCAGCGGCGCGCGCATCGTCAGCGGCGGATCGGTACTGAACGGCAAGGGCAACTTCGTCGAACCGACGATCGTCACGGGCGTCAAGAACAGCGACGAGATCGTGCAGACCGAGACCTTCGCGCCGATCCTGTACGTGATGCCGTTCAAGACGCTGGACGATGCCATCCAGATGCAGAACGACGTGCCGCAGGGCCTGTCGTCGGCGATCTTCACGCAGAACCTGAA
>DATFGL010000047.1:0-35916 GCA_035249465.1 Rhodanobacteraceae bacterium
GATGGCCGTTACGCGTTGCCGTCCACGGTCAACATCGACCTTCCCAAGGGCTATCACCCGAACGGGAAAGAGGAATACATGAGTCCGCGGCAACTGGCGTACTTCCGTCAGAAGCTGAAGGACTGGCGCGACCAGTTGGTCGAGGAATCGCGGCAGACGATGGAGAACCTGCGCGAGGAAGTGCGCGACGTGGGCGATGACGCCGAGCGCGCGACCCGGGAAACCGAGAATTCGCTGGAGCTGCGCACCCGCGATCGCTACCGCAAACTGATTTCGAAGATCGAAAAGGCCCTGCGCAAGATCGAGGAAGGCCGCTACGGGTATTGCGAGGAGACCGACGAGGAAATCGGCCTCGAACGCCTCGAGGCGCGCCCGATCGCGACGCTGTCGCTGGACGCGCAGGAACGCCGCGAGCATCTGCAGAAGCAGATGGGCGACTGACCGCGCCGGTTCGCTCGCAAGCGAGTCACTTGGTTTCGGCAAAGGTGGCCAAGCCATTGCGCCGCGCAAGATGATCTCGCCAGCCTCACTTCGGTAGGGCGGGTGCCAACCCGCCTGCAGCGGCATTCCGGTTGGCGGGATTCGCTGCGCTCCTCCCGCCCTACATGAAGTGCCCGAACACGTGCGCCTTGCTCGCGCGATCGGCTGCACGCTGCAGAGCTCCGTGGGTTGGGCTGACCGCGGCTTCATCGCGGGAAGCCCAACGCGCTTGTGTATTATTGGGCTCTTCCGGACCAAGCGCGGAATCAGCCAACCTGCACGCTGCGCGCTTGATCCCGGCGCGCGCCGCCTCCATTCTCATGTCATCGCCCGCATTCGCGGGCTGAAGCAATATGACCGCTGACACCAATGGCACCCCAAACCAAAGAATCCCTGACCGCGACCCTTGAACTGCCCGCGCTGCCGTTGCGCGACGTGGTGGTGTATCCGCACATGGTGATCCCGCTGTTCGTCGGCCGCGACAAGTCGATGAAGGCGCTGGAAGCCGCAATGGAAGGCGACAGCCGTATCCTGCTGGTGGCGCAGAAGCAACCCGAGACCGACGACCCGGGCGAAGCCGACCTGCATTCGATCGGCACGATCGGCAGCGTGCTGCAATTGGTGAAGCTGCCGGACGGCACAGTCAAGGTGCTGGTGGAGGGCCAATCGCGGGGGCAATTGCAAAGCTGCCTTGAAACCGACGGCATGCTGCGTGCACACGTGGTGCCGCTGCAGCCGGTGTTCGATCGCCCGCCCGTCGAACTGGAGACGGCCGCGCGCATGCTGGTGAACCTGTTCGAGCAACTGGTGCGCCAAAGCCGCAAGCTGCCGCCGGAAGTGCTGACCGGACTGTCCGGCATCGACGACCTCTCGCGTCTCGCCGATTCGATCGCGGCGCATTTGTCGGTACGCCTGTCGGACAAGCAGAAGGTGCTGGACACGCTTGCGGTGGGTGCTCGCACCGAGATGCTGGTGGGCCTTGTGGAAAGCGAGCTCGACTTGCAGCAGGTCGAGAAGCGCATCCGCGGGCGCATCAAGACGCAGATGGAGAAGAGCCAGCGCGAGTACTACCTCAACGAGCAGATGAAGGCGATCCAGAAGGAACTGGGCGACATGGAGGAGGGCGGCAACGAGATCGATTCCCTCGCCAAGAAGATCGACGACGCCGGCATGCCGAAAGAGGTGCTTGCCAAGGCAAAGGCCGAGTTCAACAAGCTGAAGCACATGCCACCGATGTCGGCCGAGGCCACAGTGGTGCGCAATTACCTCGACTGGCTGACCGGCGTGCCATGGAAGAAGCGCAGCAAGGTGCGCAAGGATTTGCGCATGGCCGAGCAGGTACTCGACGAGGACCACTACGGGCTGGAAAAGGTCAAGGAGCGCATCCTTGAGTACCTCGCCGTGCAACAGCGCGTGAACAAGATCAAGGGGCCGATCCTGTGCCTCGTGGGGCCGCCGGGAGTCGGCAAGACCTCGCTGGGCCATTCGATCGCGCGCGCGACCAACCGCAAGTTCGTGCGCCAGAGCCTGGGCGGCGTGCGCGACGAAGCCGAGATCCGCGGCCATCGCCGCACCTACATCGGCTCGCTGCCCGGCCGCATCATCCAGAACATGTCCAAGGTCGGGACCAAGAACCCGATGTTCATGCTGGACGAGATCGACAAGATGGCGATGGATTTCCGCGGTGATCCGTCGGCGGCGCTGCTGGAAGTGCTCGACCCCGAGCAGAACCACGCCTTCAACGATCATTACCTCGAGGTCGATTTCGACCTTTCCGAAGTGATGTGGATCGCCACCGCGAACTCGATGAACATCCCCGGCCCTCTGCTGGATCGCATGGAAGTCATCCGCATCCCGGGCTACACCGAAGACGAGAAGGTTGCGATCGCGACGAAGTACCTGCTGCCGAAACAAATCAAGGCGGCGGGGCTGAAGGAGCACGAGCTTTCGGTATCGGAAGGTTCGCTGCGCGACATCATCCGCTACTACACGCGCGAATCGGGCGTGCGCAACCTGGAGCGCGAGCTCGCCAAGATCTGCCGCAAGGTGGTCAAGGAACTGACGCTGGCCGAAGCGGGCAAGCCGGCGAAGAAGGCCGTGGAAACCGTGCCTGCCAAGGGCAAACCTGCCACGAAGAAGCGCGCCCCTGCCGCACTGAAGGTCGATTCGAAGAACCTGGACAAATACCTCGGTGTGCGCCGTTTCGATTTCGGACGCAAGGAACAGCAGAACGAAGTCGGCCTCGTTACCGGGCTCGCATGGACGTCCGTCGGCGGTGACTTGCTCAGCATCGAGGCCAGCGTGGTGCCGGGCAAGGGCAAGCTCACCTTGACCGGCCAACTCGGTGACGTGATGAAGGAATCCATCCAGGCCGCGCAGTCGGTGGTGCGCGCACGCAGCCAGCGGCTCGGCATAGAACCGGATTTCCACGACAAGTACGACATCCACGTGCACGTGCCGGAAGGCGCGACGCCCAAGGATGGCCCCAGTGCGGGTATCGCGATGTGCACTGCGTTGGTCTCGGCACTGACGAAGAACCCCGTGCACTCGGAGATCGCGATGACCGGCGAGATCACGTTGCGCGGCCGCGTGCTGCCGATCGGTGGACTCAAGGAGAAGCTGCTGGCGGCGCATCGCGGCGGCATCACCACGGTGATCATCCCCGAGGAGAACAAAAAGGACCTCGCCGAGATCCCGAAGAACATCACCGATGCGCTGACCATCCATCCCGTGCGCTGGATCGACCAAGTGCTGGACCTTGCGCTCGATCGGCCGCTCACGCCGCTGCCGGAGCCGGCGCGCGTCGAGCCCGCCAGTGTGGTGGCGGCCGAGGTGGCGCGCGAACAGCCGGAAGATGGCGGCGCGTCGCGCACGCATTAGGGTCCGTCAGCGCCACGCTTCAATGCGATAGACGCGATACCTCGCGTGTCGTCATCCGGCACTTGCGCTCGTGCCGGTTCCGTGGTTCGGATTCTCTTTGTTGCACGGTGTGTGCAACCGCGTTGAAATCCAAGCTCCGCCTTTATTGCGGCCCTCGTGGGGCGCTGGTATAAAGACCGGGCCGTGCGACGCAGACGCTCCATGTCGCGCATCGATACGGGAACTGCAACACGACCGGACGGGTGGGATTCCGCAGAATCGGAACAACGCTCTTCCACCGAACATTCCACGGGCTGCTCGAAACCCAAGAGGGAGTCTCCATGAACAAAGCTGAGTTGATCAACGCAATCGCCGATCACGCCGATCTGTCCAAGGCCGATGCAGGCCGTGCGCTCGACGCCGTCACCGACCAGATCAAGCGCGCACTGAAGAAGGGCGACGACGTGTCGCTGGTCGGCTTCGGTACCTTCGTGGTGCGTAAGCGCGCCGCGCGTACCGGCCGCAACCCGCGTACCGGCGCCACCATCAAGATCAAGGCGTCCAAGGTGCCGGCATTCAAGGCGGGCAAGGCGCTGAAGGATGCGCTGAACTGAGCTTTGAAGCATGGCTGGCTCGCGCCGGCCGTGTCTGACCTTCGGCGGCCGGCGCGATCTGCGTCGGCCGCCGCGTTTCGGGGGGGTGCGGGAAAGACGTGCGGTGCGTGGCAGGATGCCTGCTTCTGCATTGCGAAACCTGTTGGCGACTGATCCTCAGCCGTGCCGGAGGCGTCAGCGACCGTTGTCATTCCGGGGCTGCCCGCGCCGGTCGCGGGCAGAACGATGACAATGAAATTCGGAAAGGTTCGCCGCTGGATGGGTTGCGGGGTGTTGGATTCCGCGTGCGTGGGCTGCATTGCAGCTGACATGGAAAACGTGGCGCGGCTTTACTCGCGCCGTCCATGGCGCTCGCCCTTCGGGCTGGCTTCGCCGTTCGGGGGCGCTCCATGCGCGCCGCGTGCCGCGACCGTTTTCGTGAGGGCCCGGCAGGATGCAGGACAATTGCAACGACGCGGTGCAGGATGCACCGCCCGCGCCGCGCTTTGCGCGGCGGCGAAGCCAAGTCCGGGCGTGTACCGGACTTGGCGTGTCCCGGCCAGCCATGGATGGTTGGTCCGGGACGACAACGCGGGGTGCTTAGCTCAGCGGTAGAGCGTCTCCTTTACACGGAGAGGGTCGGGGGTTCGATCCCCTCAGCACCCACCATTGCGGCGCCAGGGGCGGTGCTTCCCCTACAATAGTCGGCTGACTGACCCGGACCCATACGGCGGTACCCATGCTGCAATTCATTCGCAACCTGTTCAAGAGCTGGATCGTCATCGCGATTTTCGGCGTGCTGGTGGTCGTCGCATTCCTGTTCTTCGGCATCGAAGGCTATTTCAGCCAGAGCAACGCGACGTGGGTTGCCAAGGTCGACGGGCACGAGATTTCGCAGCAGGATTTCCAGACGGCCTTCAACAATTTCCGGCAGGCGCGGATGAACGCGCCCGGCAACACGATGGAAGCGGCGGATTTCGAAAAGCCCGAGGTCAAGGAACAGGTGCTCAAGCTGGTCGTCAACCGGCAGTTGTTGTTGAACGAGAACGAAAAGCTGGGCGTGCGGGTGCCGGATTCGGAAATCCGCGGGCAGATTGCCTCGTATCCTGTGTTCCAGGTGAACGGCAAATTCGATTCCACGACCTACCTTGCCTACCTCGCCCAGATCGGCAAGACCGCGCAGGAATTCCAGGATTCCATCCGCTCGGATCTGGCGAGCCGCGAAATTCCCGAAGCGATCACCGGTACCGCCTTCAGCACCAAGGCCGACGCCGAGGATTTCCTCCGTCTGCAATTGCAGCAACGCGACTTCAGTTTCGTCGACCTGCCGCCGCCGGCCCCCACCGCCGAGCAACAGAATGTCACCGACGCGCAAATTGCGGATTACTACAAGGCGCACACGTCGGCGTTCATGAGTCCCGAGCAGGTTTCGGTGAACTATATCGATCTCGATGCCGCGATCATGAAGGTCACGCCGGATTTGAGCGACAAGGCCTTGCAGGCACGCTACGACAAGGAGAAGCCGCGCTTCGTCAGCCCCGCGCAATGGCAGGTGTCGCATATCCTGATCAAACTTCCGGCAAACCCGACCGTCGCCGAGAAACAGGCAGCGTTGGCCCAGGCGCAGAAGGTCGACGCGCTGGCGAAGGCGCCCGGCGCCGATTTCGCCAAGCTGGCCGAGCAGTATTCCGATGACCTGGGTTCCAAGCGCCAGGGCGGCGATCTCGGCTGGTTGCAGAAGGGCGATGCGGGCGCCGAATTCCAGGCGGCGCTCGACAAGATGCAGAAGGGCGAAATTTCCGCGCCGGTGCTGACTTCGGACGGCTACCACATCATCGACCTGCGCGATGTACGGGAGGGGCACACCGAGACCTTCGCGCAGGTCCGCGACCAGTTGGCCGCCGAGGCGACCAAGAGCGCGCGTGAGGATACCTACCGCGACGTCGGCAGCAAGCTGACCGACATGATCTACAACGATCCGACTTCGCTGAAGCCGGCCGCGCAGAAACTCGGCCTGACCGTGCAGACCACGCCGCTGTTCGGTCGCGAGGGCGCCAAGACCGGCATTGCGGCCAACCCCAAGGTCGTGAAAGCCGCGTTCTCAGACATTGTGCTGGTGCAGGGCAACACGTCCGATCCGATCGATCTCGGCGACGACCACATGGTCGTGATCCACGTCGACAAGCATGTTCCCGCGGCGCCGAAGCCGCTGGCGCAGGTGAGCGACCAGATCAGGCAGGCGATCATCCAGCAGCGCGTCGATGCGTCCGCCAGGACCGTGGCCGAAGCGGCATTCTCGAAATTGCAGGGTGGCGCCAAGCTGGATGCGCTTGCGCAGGCGTCGGGCCAGAAGGTCCAGCAGGAGTCGGGCGTGATACGCAATGCCGAAAACGTCGAACCCGATCTGCTGAAGGCCGTTTTCGAAATGGCGCACCCGGCCAAGGATGCCGGCACCCACGCCCTCGTACCGCTCAAGGGCGGCCATTACGCGCTGGTGACCCTGACGGCCGTCAAGCCGGGCGACACGTCCAAGGTACCGGACGAGGCGCAGGCGTTCCTGCGCGAGCAGATGGCACAGGCATTCGGCGATGCCGACTTGCAAGGTTTCCTGGACGTGCTGCGCAAGCACGCCAAGATCGAGACCGCACCGCAGCGGCTGTAACCAAAAAGGGACGGAGGGAATTAAGTTGCAACTTAATTCCCTCCGTCCCCAAGCCCCGCACGCGATCCCGATCCGGATCAGGCGCCCGTGTCCAGCCCCGCCATGCCCAGCGTGCTGTACCCGGCATCCACGTACACGACTTCGCCGGTGATGCCCGCGGCGAGGTCGGAACACAGGAACGCGGCGGCGTTGCCGACGTCGTCGATGCTGACGTTGCGGCGCAGCGGCGAGACTTGCTCGACGTGCTCCAGCATCTTGCGCAGGCCGGCGACGCCGGATGCGGCGAGGGTCTTGATCGGACCGGCGGAGATCGCGTTGACGCGGGTGCCCTCGGGGCCGAGATTCAGGGCGAGATAGCGCACGTTGGCTTCCAGGCTGGCCTTGGCCAAGCCCATCACGTTGTACGACACGAGCGCGCGTTCTGAGCCGAGATAGGTGAGCGTGAGGATCGCGCCGTTGCGGCCCTTCATCAGCGGGCGCGCAGCCTTGGCCAGCGCGGCGAGGCTGTAGCTGGAAATGTCGTGGGCAATACGGAAGTTCTCGCGCGTCAGATTGTCGAGGAACGCACCCTGCAGTGCTTCGCGCGGTGCAAAACCGATGGAGTGGATCAGGATGTCCAGCCCGTCCCAGCGCTTGCCCAGGCTGTCAAACAGCTTCTCGATGTCGCCGTCGTTGCCGACGTCGCACGGCAGCACGATGTCCGTGCCGAGCTGCGCGGCGGCTTCGTCCACGCGGCTGCGGAGTTTCTCTTCGACATAGGTCAGCGCGAGTTCGCCACCCTCGCGGCGCAGGGCCTGGGCGATGCCCCACGCGATCGAACGGTTGCTGAGGATGCCGGTGACGAGTGCGCGCTTGCCTTCAAGGAAACCCATGGTGGCTGGTGCTCCGATTCGAAATCAGGAAAGCCGGTGATTGTACGGGTAAAGAGTAAAGTCGGGCGCTGCCTGGATGGAAAGCCGCTCGCTTTGCGAGCCGTAAAGTCGCGCCTGCGGCGCTGCTAAAGAGTGAAGAAGAGCTGCAACCTCTCCCCCTGACCCTTTACCCTTTGCAGGGCGCGCAGCGCCCGACTTCGCCCTTTACCCGTTTACGCGCAGCTTTTCGCCCGGGCGCACGTCGTCGTCGCGCAGGTGGTTCCAGCGCTTCAGGTCCTTCACGCTCACGTGATAGCGGCGCGCGATCGACCACAGCGTATCGCCCTTGCGGACGCGGTGGTGCTGCTTGGGCGTTGGCGGGGCGACGGTGTCCTGCGGCGGTGGCGTGGGTTCTTCCGGCAGCGGCAGGTTGTTGCTGGGGCCGGCGTTTTGTTCCCTGGTGCTGACCTGCGCGACCGGTTCGGATGCACCGACCGTCAATGCGGCGGCCAGCGATTCGGCGGCACCCGTCGGCAACAGCAGGGTGCGCGGACTGTCGGACGGCACGCTGCCGCCGATGAAGCCCGGGTTGAACGCGCGCAGTTCCGCTTCGGACAGCTCAGCCATCTCCGCGGCGTCCTTCAGGCGGGTTCCGGCGGGTACCTTGATGGCGGCAAGCTCGTCCGCGCGCGAAGGCTTCGGCAGCTGGACATGGAACTGCTCCGGCTGGCGCAGGATGCAACTCAACGCCATCAGGCGGGCGAGATGGGTGCGGGTGGTGTGGCTGACCGGAATGGCCGGGATGGCCGCGCTTCCGAGCTCGGGGTGATCGCGCAGCGCGCCGAGTACGGCGTACGGCCCGGAGTTGTAGGCCATGTCGGTCAGACGCCAATCTTCAAACCGCTGGTTGAGCGCCTTCAGCATCTTGATGGCGGCTTGCGTCGAGGCCACCGGGTCGAGGCGTCCGTCGTATTGACGGGTTACCGTGACACCGTGTAGTCGCGCGGTGCGCGGCATCAATTGCCACATGCCGGCGGGATCGTTCCGGTGGCCGGGCTCGGCTGCGTTGTAGGAACTTTCCAACATCGGCAGCATGGAAAATTCGCCAGGTATTCCGGCATCCTGCAGTTGCCTGTGCACGTAAATGATCAGCGGCAGCGATTGCTTCAGAAGCTGCTCGAAACGCGCCGGCGAGCGGGTGTACATCGCCGCGTTCGCACGGATCAGGGGCGAATCCGCGCAGTCGTTCATCACGTAGCCGGCAACGATGCCGGCCCACGGCTCATTGGCGGGTTCCGGGGTGGCGGCAGGAGCAATTTTCGGGATCGGCACCACGGGGATCGCGGTGACGACCGCCGGTGTCGGCGGCGGCTTGGTGGGTGGGGTTGCGCAGGCCGCGAGCACCATCGAAATCGCAAGCGTCAGGCCAAGGCGGATGCAGGTGCGCGGCGTACTCATGCGTGGAAGTGGTCCTTGGCGAGCCTGAGCGCCGCGAAGCGGTCCACGCGGTTGCGCGAGGGAGCCGTGCCCTTTGGCCATGGCATGCGATCGTCGCGGATCGCGTCCACGCGCAGGAAGGGATTGGCGGCCAATTCATCGTGCAGCACGGCCGGCAACGTGGGGGCATTGCGTGCGCGCAATGCGCGCGCGACGTCGGCTCGTTCGGCGAGTGCGTGGTTGTCCGGTTCCACCGTCCGTGCGAATGCGGCGTTGGCCAGCGTGTATTCGTGGGCGCAGCAAACCCGGGTGTTGCCCGGCAGCGCCGCAAGGCGATCCAGCGAAGCCAGCATGTCGGCGGGCGTGCCTTCGAACAGGCGTCCGCAACCGAGGCTGAACAAGGTGTCGCCGCAGAACAGCAGGCCTTCGCCGTGGTACGCGATGTGGCTGCGCGTGTGGCCGTGCACTTCCAGTACCCGGAAACGCGCGGCCGGGGATGCGATGGTTACGGTGTCGCCATCACCCACCCGCTGCGCGGCGTGGGTGATCCGGTCGTCGTGCGGCGCGTAGACGACCGCGTCCGGGAAGCGTTCGATGAGTTCGGACGTGCCACCGATGTGGTCGGAGTGGTGGTGCGTCAGCAGGATCGCAGTCAGTGTCAGACCGTCCACGGCAAGCGCCGCGAACACCGGGCGGGCCTCGCCCGGATCGACCGCCATGGCGGTGCCTGCCGCATTGTCGGCCAGCAGCCATATGTAGTTGTCGCTCAAGGCGGGGAGTGGGCGCAGGGACGGCATGCGGCATCCGGCCAAAAGAACCAGACCCTAACAGCGCAAGGCGTCTGCCTCGTTAGCTGCGCGTTAAACGGTGGCGGCCGCTTATCCTCGACTCACAAATCCGTCACAATGGGCGCGGGCAGGTCCAGGCGGTTGAACCGGATTGCAAAGCCAGCAGCCAAACGAAAGATCGTGGTGCGACAGCGCCGCTTTGGCGGCGATCGGCGCAGACGTATCAACAGCTTGCGCGGCACGCCTCACACGCATGGTAGGTACCCATGGCTTGCTTCTCGACGGCATCGGCGTGCCTGTCCCTACCGTGGCGGGTATTGCCTGCTGGGCCACGTTGAACCCGTCCGGGGCTGAATCAGGTTGGCGCGGCCCCTTGCGCATGCGTCTTGGCGAGTTGCCTTTCGCCGATGATTCCTTTTGCGCCGTACTGGCGTGTTTCCCCGATGCCGTCGACGTGTCGTTTGCGCCGGAACTCGCCCGGACGCTGGCGCCGCACGGAAGGTTGCTGGTTGCCGGTCTGCACCCCCGGTCGCTGTGGCGCCGCGGGATGGCACCGCGGCGCTGGGAGCGCGCGTTGCGAAACGCGGGCCTGGACGTGTTGCCTGCGGTGCGTTGCGGCGCGCCGTGGCCGCGCGCGCGCGGCGCCGCCGGATTGCCGCGATGGCTGGTGCGCGGTGCGGGCGGCGCATGGATCGTCGAAGCGCGTCGCAGCGTTCTGGCCTCGTTGCCGTTGCGCAAGGCGTCGGCGCATCGCGCGGTCGAACACAACGCGCTGTTGCCGGGTGCGCACAGGCAGTGCGCATGAGCGATGCGGTGGAATTGTTCACGGACGGCGCATGCCTCGGCAACCCGGGGCCGGGCGGCTGGGCGGCGCTGCTGCGTTGGGGTGGTGTCGAAAAAATCCTTGCCGGCGGAGAGGTCGGCACCACGAACAACCGCATGGAATTGATGGCGGCCATCGCCGGGCTGGAAGCGTTGAAGCGTCCCTGCGATGTGCGGTTGACCACTGATTCGCGCTACGTGCAGCAGGGCATCGAACAATGGCTGGCGAAGTGGCGCGCCAACGGCTGGCGCACCGCAGACAGGCAACCAGTCAAGAACCAGGAACTGTGGCAACGCCTGGCTGCGGCGTGCGCGGGGCACCACATCCACTGGGCGTGGGTACGCGGCCATTCGGGCCATCCGGAAAACGAACGTGTGGACAAGGCCGCGCGCGAGCAGGCCGAGCGGATCAGGGAGGCGGCGGCATGATGCGCAAGGTCGTACTGGATACCGAAACCACCGGGCTCGAGGTCGAGGGCGGGCATCGCGTGATCGAGATCGGCTGCATCGAACTGATCGACCGGCGTCCCAGCGGACGCGAATTCCATCGGTACCTCAACCCGGAACGCGTCATCGATCCCGGTGCGGTTGCGGTGCACGGCATTACCGACGAGTTCCTGCGTGACAAGCCGCGCTTCGCGGAAGTCGCGGACGAATTCGTGGCCTTCATCGCCGGCGCGGAACTGTTGATCCACAATGCGGCGTTCGACACGGCCTTCCTGGACAACGAGTTGCGGCGCGCGGGTGAAACGTTCGGACGCGTCGCTGACCACGCCACGGTCGTGGACACGCTGGCGCTGGCGCGAAAAAAGTATCCCGGCCAGAAGAACACGCTGGATGCGTTGTGCAAGCGCCTCGGCGTGGACAACAGCCACCGCGAAGTGCATGGCGCGTTGCTCGACGCGCATCTGCTCGCCGGTGTCTGGGTGGCGATGACCGCCGGGCAGGGTGCACTGGCCCTGGGGCTGGATGCCGCGGGCGTGCAGGCCGAAGCCGTCCGGGTCGCCGCCTGGGATGCATCGATTCGACCGCACGTGTTGCGCGCGACGGATGCGGACACCGCCGCGCACGCGGCACGGTTGGCCGCGATCGACAAGGCGTCCGGGGGCAGCGTGTGGAAGCGCGAGGAAACGGCTGATGTGTAGTGGCCGCGGCTTTACCTGATCCGCACCAGTACCACCGTGATGTTGTCGCGGCCGCCGCCGTCGAGTGCGGCCAACAACAGGTGGTCCACGCATTCCTGTGCAGCCAGGTCGGTGCGCGACACGATCGCGCCGATGCGGGTGTCGTCCAGTTCTTCGGTGAGGCCGTCACTGCAGAGCAGGAACTGCATGCCGGGGACGCATGGGCCGGTGACGGGTTGCGCGTCGAGCTCCAGCGTGGGCGTGATGCCGAGGGCCTGGGTGGCGCGATTGCGTGATGGTGCGGAAGGCGGTTCGCCGGGCGCGGTTTCGGCGTCGGCCGATGGTTGCGCGTGCGGCAAGCGTGTCAGCTTGCCGTCTTGCCAGATATAGATTCGGCTGTCGCCGATCCGGGCTGCCGCAAAACCGCCGCCTAGTTTCAGCGCGGCGAGCGTGCTGCCCATGGGCGCGGCTGCGCTGCGCTGGCCGGGGTGCGCGAGGATCGCCGCGCCCGCGCGCCTGAAGGCGTCCGGCAGCGAGACGCCGGCGTTGATCGCGGCGACGGTGGTTTCCAGTGCGATCGCGCTGGCGGCTTCGCCGCGCGCCGGGCCGCCCATGCCATCGGCGACCAGCCACAACCCGCATTCGGTGTCGGCCCAGTAGCTGTCTTCGTTGTGTGCGCGTTGCAAGCCCGTGTGGGTCGCGTGTCCGTGTTCGATCATGAGGTGCGTGCGGCGCGTCTTTCGTCATCCGGTCCGCCTGGCGTGGGCGGGGCCGGGATCACTTCCGGGGCCCTAATTTCCGTTGCCTTCGACGCGGGAAGAAAAAACCTTGAGCTCGCGCAGTACGCGCAGGATGGCGCGGTGCAGTTCCTGGGATTCGGACGCGTCGGCATCGCGGGTTTCGCGGTACACCAGCGCAACCCATAGCGCGATGCCGCGCATCCGCACCTGCACGTTGTCGGAGCGGGCACGGTCGAAACCGAGGTCCAGCCCGTTCGTGGTGATGCCGTTTTCGATCTGGGTGCCGTACAGCGATGGGTCCGGGGCGGCCTCGACGTTGTCGCATTCCCGTCCGATCAGCTCGGCCAGCTGGTCGCGGTAGGAACGCGGCAACTCCAGGCTGCGTTGCTCGATCTCACCGAACTGGCGCCGCAACCGTGCAACGCGTCCCATGCTAGTGACCCGCGTGACCAGACGCCGGATGTAATTGTCCCCGGCCTTCTGAAATTGCGATATCAAGGCGAAATCCCTCACGCGGTCTTGCTCGTATCCCCTGAGTCGAGGATTGTGCCTTGATCGGCAGCCGGCGACAAATGCCCGAGCCGCCGGCCGGCCGTGACGGCGTTCCCGCTGCCGAGCCCGGGATCGAAGCGGCCGGAAGGGACCAGCACGATCACCGTGGAGCCCATCTCGAAGCGCGCCATTTCCGCGAAGCGCACCAGGTGGATGCCGCGCCCGCGCCAGTCCCGCCGCACGATGCCCCGCGCGTAGGCCGGCACGACCTGGCCGCTCCAGACGGTGGTGATGCCGGATACCAGCATCGCCCCCACCATGGTCACCGTGAACGGCCCGCGCTTGCCCTCGAAGTGGCAGACCAGCCGTTCGTTGCGGGCAAACAGTTTGGGAATCCCGGCGACCGGATCGGGCGCGACGCTGAACAAGCGTCCCGGTACGTGCGTGGTTTCGAGCAGTTCACCGTCCAATGGCATGTGTACGCGGTGGTAGTCGCGCGGCGACAGGTAAATCGTTGCGAAGCCGCCGCCGCGATATTTTTCGGCGGCGCCGGAGTCGGCCAACAGCTCGGCCACCGAATACGAGCGGCCCTTGGCCTGCAGGATGCGGCCATCCTCGATGGGGCCGATCTGGCTGATACGTCCGTCGGCGGGACAGAGAATGGCGTCGCTGTCGCCGTCGGTCAGGCGCGCACCCGCGCGCAACGCGCGCGTAAAGAACGCATTGAAACTCGGATACGCGAACGGGTCCGGTTGCGCGGCTTCCGACATGTCGACGTGGTACGCGCGCACCACGCGGCCGATCAGGAAATTCTTCCATGGCCGCCACGTCCAGCGCGTGGCGGCGCGCACGATCCGGCTGAGCGTTTTCTGCGGGACGATGTATTGGAGGAGGGTCGATGCACGCATCGCGGCAGTGTAGCGGCAGCGCTGCATCTATACTTCGCGGTTTCGAGCGGGCCGCGCATGACGTCCGAACTTGCCACCATCGTCGATTTCATCCGCTACGCGGCGAGCTGCTTCAATGCGGCGGGGCTGACGTTCGGGCACAGCCACGACAACGCGATCGACGAGGCGACCCACCTGGTGTTGTCGAGCGTGCACCTGCCCCCCGACCTGCCGCCGGCTTACGGCAATGCGCGGCTGACCGCGGACGAAAAAGCAGGCGTGCTGGCGCTGGTCGAACGCCGCATCGTGACGCGCGAACCGGTGGCTTATCTCGTGGGCGAAGCCTGGTTCGCGGGCATGCCGTTCAAGTCGGACAAGCGCGCGTTGGTGCCGCGCTCGCCGATCGCGGAATTGATCGAGGATGGCTTTTCGCCGTGGCTGGATGGCCGCGAAGTCGAACGCGCGCTCGATCTGTGCACGGGCTCGGGCTGCATCGGCATCGCGATGGCCGCGCATAACCCGCATTGGCGCGTGGACATCGCCGACATCAGCGGCGACGCGCTGGAGCTGGCGCGCGAGAACATCGCGCTGCACCAACTCGGCGATAACGTGCGTGCGGTTCGTTCGGACCTGTTCGATGGGCTGCGCGGCGAGCGCTACGATTTGATCGTTTCCAACCCGCCGTATGTCACCGACGCGGAATACGCGGCGCTTCCGGGCGAGTACGCGCACGAACCGAAGCTGGGGTTGACCGCAGGCGAAGATGGCCTGGACATAGCGTTGCGCATGTTGCGTGACGCATCGGATCATTTGACCGACGATGGCTTGCTGATCGTCGAGGTCGGGATGAGCGAACGCGCGCTCGCGGCGTTGCTTCCAGAAGTGCCCTTCGTATGGATCGAGTTCAAGGTCGGGCCGATGGGCGTGTTCGCGCTGGAGCGCCGTGATCTGGTCGAACATGCGGCGGCGATTCGTGCGGCCGCGGCCCGCTGAATGGAAATCGTCACCGCGCGCCTGCGGCTGGATGCCTTGCGCGACGAGGATGCGGAGGCGTTGTTCGCGTACCGCGCCAATCCGGCGGTGGCGCGTTTCCAGGGCTGGAGCCCGGCTTCGGTCGTAGATGCCAGGCGGTTCATCGAAACGCAACACGGTCTCGCGCCGGATACGCCGGATACATGGTGGCAGCGCGCGATCCGCCTGCGCGAGTCCGGCACGTTGATCGGCGACCTCGGGCTGCATTTCGCGAATGACGAAACGGTGGAAGTGGGCATCAGTCTCGCGCCCGTGCACCAGCGCCAGGGCTATGCGCGCGAGGCGCTGGAAGTCATGCTGGACTTCGTGTTCGGTGGCTTGCGCAAGCAGCGCGTGAAGGCCTTCGTCGATCCGCGCAACTTCATGTGCATGCGGCTGCTGGAAGGGTTGGGCATGCATCGCCGCGCCCCGCAGGATGGCGACGTGATGTTCGAATTGCCGGCGGCCGAATGGCTGGCTGCGCCGGATCGGGGCGGCGACCGTTAAGCTTGCCGGGTAGGGTTCCCGGGAATCACGCACCGTGTCTTCGAACACTTTCGGCAAACTCCTTTCGGTCACGACGTTCGGCGAGTCGCACGGACCGGCGATCGGTTGCGTCATCGACGGTTGCCCGCCTGGTATCGCGATCGCGCCGGAAGAATTCGCGCACGACCTTGCGCGCCGTGCCACCGGCAAGTCGCGCTACACCTCGCAACGGCACGAGGCCGACGCGGTGGAAATCCTGTCCGGCGTGTACGAGGGCAAGACCACCGGCACACCGATTGCACTGCTGATCCGCAACACCGACGCGCGTTCCGGGGATTACGCCGAGATCGCGCAGGTATTCCGCCCGGGCCACGCCGATTACACCTATTGGCGGAAGTACGGCATCCGCGATCCACGCGGTGGCGGGCGTGCTTCGGCGCGTGAAACCACCATGCGGGTCGCGGCGGCAGTGATCGCAAAAAAGTGGCTGAAGGAAAAATTCGGCGTCGAAGTGCATGGGTGGATGGCGCAGATGGACGACATCGTGCCGGACCTGTCGCAAGGCGCCGCCATCGATTTCGGCGTGGTGGAAAGCAATCCGTTCTTCTGGCCGGTTGCCGCGCAGGTTGCGGAACTCGAAGCGCGCATCAATGCGCTGCGCAAGGCCGGCGACTCCTGCGGGGCGCGAATCAACGTCGCCGCCGCCGGTGTGCCGCCGGGTTGGGGCGAGCCGGTGTACGGCAAGCTGGACGCGGAACTGGCGTCGGCACTGATGTCGATCAACGCGGTCAAGGGCGTCGAGATCGGCGCCGGCTTCGCCAGCGTCGCCCAGAAGGGCAGTGAACATCGCGACGAAATGCGTTTGGACGGCTTCGCGTCCAATCATGCAGGCGGCATACTGGGCGGCATCTCGTCGGGACAGGATGTCATCGCGTCGATCGCGCTGAAGCCGACCTCCAGCATCCTGGTGCCCGGCCGCAGCGTGAATGTCGCCGGCGAGGAAACGGAGGTGCGCACCAAAGGCCGCCACGATCCCTGCGTCGGCATCCGTGCCACGCCGATCGCCGAGGCGATGGTGGCGCTGGTTTTGATGGACCATGCGCTTCGCCACCGCGCGCAGTGCGGCGACGTCGGAGAGGTCGCGCCACGCATCCCGGCATCGTCCCGTTGACGGTGTCAAACGTGACTGGAAGGATGAATCCTTGAGCAGGCAAGAGCGTTACAACGTCGCGATGGTCGGCGCCACCGGTGCAGTGGGCGAGACCGTGTTGTCCATCCTGGAAGAGCGCGAATTCCCGGTCGGCGAGTTGGTGCCGCTGGCCAGCGAGCGGTCGGCAGGGGAGACGCTGAAATTTGGCGGAAAACCGGTCACGGTACGCGAGCTTGCGAAATACGATTTCGCCGGCATCGACATCGCGTTTTTCTCCGCCGGCGGACCGGTCAGCCGCGAACACGCACCACGCGCCGCCGCAGCCGGCGCGGTGGTGGTCGACAACACCTCGGAATTCCGCTACGTGGACGACGTGCCGTTGGTGGTCAGCGAGGTCAATCCGCACGCAATCGCGGAATACACCAACCGCAACATCATCGCCAACCCGAATTGTTCGACCATGCAGATGCTGGTCGCGTTGGCTCCGATCCATCGTGCGGCGGGGATCGAGCGCATCAATGTAGCGACCTACCAGTCGGTGTCCGGCGCTGGACGCTCGGGCATGGAAGAACTCGGGCGGCAAACCGCCGAATTGCTGAACTTCCATAGCGTGGAACCCGGGAAGTTTCCGGTGCAGATTGCGTTCAACGTGATCCCGCACATCGACGTATTCCTCGACAACGGCTACACCAGGGAGGAAATGAAGATGGTGTGGGAGACGCGCAAGATCCTCGAAGACGATTCGATCCAGGTGAATCCGACCTGCGTGCGCGTGCCGGTGTTCTACGGCCATTCCGAGGCCGTCCACGTCGAAACGCGCGAGAAGATCGATGCCGCGGCGGCGCGCGCGCTGCTGGAGCAGGCCGAAGGCGTGGTGGTGGTCGACGAGCGCAAGCCCGGCGGCTATCCGACGCCGGTCGGCCACGCCGCCGGGAAGGATCCCGTGTTCGTGGGCCGGATACGCGAGGACATCTCGCACCCGAACGGCCTGGATCTGTGGATCGTGTCCGACAATATCCGCAAGGGCGCGGCGTTGAACGCGGTGCAGATCGCGGAGATACTCATCCGCGACTATCTTTGATTATGCAGGTCGGGAGGCGGGCCATGTCCAGAAATGCGGTTTTGCGAAACGCGATGATCTTTGCCGCGCTGGTCGGCGCTTCGGCTGTTTCGTCGGCCACGCCCCCGGCAACCCGTCACGCGGACAAGACGACCGGCCTTCAGGCGCAGGTGAAGGATGTCGACGCGAAGATCGCGGCTGCGCGCGTCCAGAACGCGGCATTGCAGGCGCAGGTATCGCAGATGGAGCAGCAGAACGCCTCACACGCAAAACAGCTGCAGGCGCGCGATGCCGAAATCGCCGCGCTGCAGCAGAAACTGCAGGCAGCCGGCGTGCCGGCGTCCGCCACCTCCGCTGGGCATCAGCCGTAGGCGTCCCGCGGGCTTGGTGATTGACGGTTTCTGCAATACCCTTGCGCTCGCGCGGGGCGTCAATCTGATGGGCAGGCCCCGCGCGACCGTACGTCGGCTTGGGGTCTTGGTTCATGAAGTCGAAACTCCGTGTTGCATGTGCCGCCTTGCTCGCCGCGACGGCACTCCCCGCGCTGGCGCTGCAGCTTGGCGAAATCCAGGTCAAGTCCACCCTGAACCAGCCGCTGGTGGCGGCGATTCCGCTGCAGCCGAAAAACCTCACCGAACTCGAGGGCCTGACGGTGAGTTTGGCGCCGGCGCAGGATTTCGCGCGCGCCGGCCTGCAGGTCACGCCCACGGACCAGACGCTGCAATTCCACGTCGTCACCGACAACAACGGCCAGAAGCTGATCCTCGTCACCAGCACCCAGCCGATCACCGATCCATACCTTGATTTCCTGGTGCAGGTGAACACGCGCGAGGGCAAGCAGGTGCGCGAATTCGTGGTGCTGCTGAACCCGGTCATCGCTGCGCCCGCGCCCGCGGTGCAGGCGGCGCCCGTGCCCAGCGCGCCTTCCGCGAGCGCCGCCGTCACGCAACCGGCGGAGTTGCCGGCGCCTTCCCGGTTTCCGCAGCCGCAACCATCCGCGCCGCAACCGGGTGCGCAGGCGGCCCCCGTGGCGCAGAACAACGCACAGCCGACGGCGCCGCAGGCGCAACCGGCATCCCCGTCCGGCAAGATCGAGGTCCATCACGGCGATACGCTGTACCGGATCGCGAGCGGCATGGCCCATGGCTCGGACGTCAGCGTCGACCAGATGATGCTGGCGCTGAAGGCGGCCAACCCCGACGCGTTCTTCAGGAACAACATCAACAATCTCAAGGCCGGCGCGATCCTGCGGATCCCCACGCGCGACCTCGTCGACCAGCGCAGCGCGGCCGCCGCGGCCGCCGAAGTGCACCGCCAGTACGAATCGTGGCGTGCCGCGAAGCCGCACCCGGCGACGGTGGTCGAAGGCACGGCGGCGCAGGCGGCGGCGAACGTCGCGCCCAAGTCCGGGAACGCGCCCCCGGCATCCGATCACCTGACGCTGGCACCGCCGACCGGCGAGGCGGGCGGCACCAACAACCGGCCGGGCGTCGCCGGTGGCACCGGCACGGCGACGGTGGCGGGCCTGCAACGGCAACTGCAGGCCGACCGCGACACCCTGGTCAGTCTGAACCAGTCCAATTCCGATCTGGAATCGCGCGTACGCAGCCTGCAGGACATCTCGGCCAAGAGCGACAAGCTGTTGAGCCTGAAGGATGCGACGATCGCGGAATTGCAGCACAAGCTGGGCGCGGTGCAATCCGGTGCGGCCATTGCGTCCGGCAAGGGTTCCGGAAAGATCAATGCAAGTGCGAAGACGGCGGTCCCCGCGCCCGCCGCGGCGAAGAAGCCGGTCGCGAAACCCGTGGCGCCTTTCGCAACGCCCTGGTACATGCGTCCGCTGGCATGGGTCGTCGCGGGGCTGGCCGTCCTGTTCCTGATCGTGCTGGGTTTGTCGGGCCGCCGCCGCCCGGTGCCCGAAGCCCCGTCGCGCGGTCCGCTTGCCGACCCGGATGATGTATCGCCGCGCGCGGTGGGGCCATCCGCTGGCGAATCGGAAACGATCGTCGCAGAAGCCCCTGCCGAGGCAGCTCTCCATGATGTACATGCGCATCAGGCCGAAGCCGAAACCGCGACGGAAGAGGACCCATACGGTCTGACGGCCCTGCGTGAACCTGCGACCAAGGCCCCGCCGCCGATCGAGCCTTCGCCCGCACGCGAGATCCAACCCGCGGCGGACCTCACGGCTGCGTCGCCCGATGGGTTCGCGAGCGAGCCCGTGTACAGCGACGACCCCGTCGACACCAAGCTCGACCTCGCGCGCGCTTATCTGGACATGGGCGACCCGGTAGGTGCCCGCGCAATGCTGGAGGAAGTGCTCGAAGAGGGTACGCAGACGCAGAAGGACGCGGCCAAACGGTTGCTGGCCGACGCCGAGGCCTAGGGCCTGTTGGCGCCGTGTCAGGCGGTCGCGTCGCCGGCTATTTGCTTGCAGGGCAAGGAAGAGTGAGGAAGATGTATGTCGATACATCGACGAACGATGGCACAGCCATGCGGGCAAACAGTCCCGGCCCGGAGGGTTGTTCCGCGGCGGTCACCATCCAACGGCGCGCACCTCGTCTGGCAACCGCTGCGGAAACAACGCGGCTCGCTTGGCATGGTGTCAACAGGCCCTGATTGACGCGATGCGCGTTGCGCTTGGTATCGAATACGACGGCACCGATTTCTTCGGCTGGCAGCGCTTGGCCCATGGGCCAAGCGTGCAGGCTGAAGTCGAAGCGGCATTGTCGTTCGTGGCCGACCATCCCGTCGAGGTGACGTGCGCGGGCCGCACCGATGCCGGCGTGCACGCGCGCTGCCAGGTGGTGCATTTCGACACGCATGCCGAGCGCGACCCCCGCGCATGGGTACTGGGTGCGACCACGCGGCTGCCGCACGCGGTCGCGGTGCTGTGGGCGCGCGCGATGCCGGGTGATTTCCATGCGCGGTTTTCCGCGCGTGCAAGGCGCTATCGCTATGCAATCCTCAATCGCTCGATCCGTCCCGCGCTTGATGCGCGTTTCCTGGCATGGGAGCGCGTGCCGCTGGATGCCGGCGCGATGCACGCAGCGGCGCAGGCCCTGGTCGGTGAGCAGGATTTTTCATCGTTCCGTGCGGTGTCGTGCCAGGCCCGTCACGCGCGCCGCGATGTCACGTACATCGAAGTGCGGCGCGAGGATGGTCAGGTGATCGTGGAGATCGAGGCCAACGCATTCCTGCACCACATGGTGCGCAACATCGTGGGCTCGCTGCTGGAAGTCGGGCGCGGCGAGCGTTCGGTCGGATGGATCGCGGAGTTGCTGGCAGCACGCGATCGCAGTGCGGCGGGCGTCACCGCGATGCCGCAGGGCCTGACGTTCGTCGGGCCACGCTATCCGGCACAATGTCGGCTCCCATCCGACGTGACGGTTTAGGAACGCGCGTGCGCGCGACCGGATTGCGAAACTGATGCGTACCCGCGTAAAAATTTGCGGCGTCACCCGCGTCGAAGATGCATTGCTCGCGTGCGAGCTGGGTGCGGACGCGATCGGCATGGTGATGACGCCGACGAGCCCGCGCTGCGTGTCGATCGAACGTGCGCGCGAGATTTGCGACGCTTTGCCGGCGTTCGTGGATGCGGTGGTGCTGGTACACGATCTTTCCACCGAACAAGTGCGTGCGATCATCGAGGGTGTGCAGCCGGGTCTCGTGCAGTTCCACGGCAGCGAAGACGCCGGATTCTGTGAGCGCTTCGCTGGACGCTACATCAAGGCCATCGGCATGGATGGCGACATCGACGTGAGTGCCGTCGCGGCAGCGCACCCGCACGCGTCGGGGTTCGTGCTGGATGGCCATCCACCGGGCCAGCAGGGTGGGCGCGGCAAGGCTTTCGACTGGTCGCGCGTTCCGCGTGACCTTGGCCGGCCGATCATCCTCGCGGGCGGCTTGAATCCCGGCAACGTGCGCGAGGCGATCCGCGTGGTGCGGCCGTGGGCGGTGGATCTCGCCAGCGGCGTGGAAGCGTCGCCCGGCATCAAGGATGTTGCGAAAATGCGTGCTTTTTTCGCGACGGTGCGCGCTACCGATGCGGAACTGCCATGAACCCCGCCAGCGTGCCGCCTCCAGCAGCGATCGAGGAATGCGGTCCGCACGATTTCGATCTGGCCGCCGTGGTCGCGCACGGCAAACCGCTGGTGATTCGTGGCCTGGTGCGCGACTGGCCGATCGTGAAACTGGCGCGGCAATCCGACACCGCCTTCGCACAGCGGCTGGTGGAACTGGACAACGGCGCCGACGTGACAACCCTGCTGATTGCGCCGGACGCTGAAGGCATCATCGGCTACACCTCCGACCTCGGCGACTTCAACTACCAGCATTTCAAGGTGCCGGTCACCCTCGGCCTGCAGCGGCTGGCGGGCTACAGCCAGCGCGCGCACGCGCCGGGGCTGGTGATCCAGAGCGTACCGATCCGCGAATGCCTGCCGGGGTTGCTGGCAGACCACAGGCTTCCATTCCTCGATCCGCGCATCGAGCCGCGCCTGTGGATGGGCAACCGCACGGTCACGCCCACGCATTTCGATTCGCAGCAGAACATCGCCTGCGTGGTGTGCGGCACGCGCCGCTTCACGCTGTTTCCGCCCGATCAGCTGCCGAACCTTTACGTAGGTCCGCTCGACTACGCGCCCACCGGTGCGGCGATCAGCATGGCGCGTCTGGATCGCCCGGGCGATCCGCGCTATCCGCGCCTGAAGCTCGCGTTGGCAACGGCGCTGGCAGCCGAACTGGACGAGGGCGATGCCATCTACATTCCGCCACTGTGGTGGCACCATGTCGAATCGCTGGAACAGCTCAACGCGCTGGTGAACTATTGGTGGAATCCGGTGGACGTGCCGGGTTACGTCAGCGGGCACGCGCGCGCGGCGTTGTTCCATTGCCTGCTCGCGTTTCGCGCGCTGCCGGCCGCCGAACGCGCGGCGTGGCGCAACCTGCTGGATTACTACGTGTTCGGTGACGAGCATGCGTTCGCGCACATCCCGGAACAGCACCGCGGCGTGCTCGGTCCGCTCACGCGCGAGACCATGGAACAGTTGAAGCAATTGGCACGCAGCAATCTCTGAGCGGGCCGCGCGCGGCCCGCAGCACGGACGAACCACGACGGCTGAATTCCCGAAGCCGCGGATGCATCGCGGACGATGGCTTGTCGGGCGCGCCATTCGCCCGGCGTCTCATGCACCGATGTTGCGCAACCGTTCGCCGTCCATCAACTTGCGTTCGATCTGTTCCAGCGTGACGCCCTTGGTCTCGGGCACCAGCGCCCAGGTGAACAGCAGGAACGCCGCGTTGAAGGCGGCATACAGCCAGAACGTGTTGGCCCTGCCGAAGTTGTTGAGCAGGGTCAGGAAGGTGAGGGTGACGATGCCGGTGAGGACCCAATTGGTTACCGTGGACACGCCGATCCCGAAGTCGCGCCCCTTGAGCGGCTGGATCTCCGAGCACAGCGTCCACACCAGCGGCCCGGCGGAGCACGCGAAGCCGACCACGAACAGCAGCAGCATCGCGATTGCGAGCAGGCGTTCGGGTTGGGTGGCCATGCCCATGTGCATCAGCCAGCCGACTACACCCAACCCGATCGCCATCACCACGAAGCCCGCATACAGGATGGGCTTGCGGCCGGCTTTGTCGACGAAGCCGATCGCGATGAAGGTGGCCAGCACGTTGGTGAGGCCGACGATCGCCGTGAACCACATTTGCGCGCTGGTGGCGTAGCCCATGTCGGCGAAGATGCGCGGCGCGTAGTACATCACCACGTTGATCCCGGTCAGTTGCTGAACCACCTGCAGTGCGATGCCGAGGCCGACGGAGCGGCGGAAATTGCGGTTCTGCAGGAACAGCAGCCAACCCTGCTGCGGCGTACGCAGCTGTTCCTTGATGTCGGCGACTTCGCTGCGGACCGTGTCGGGATCGCCGCGCAGCTTTTCCAGTACCGCGTGCGCGTCAGCGTCGCGTTGCTTGAGCACCAGCCAGCGCGGGCTTTCCGGCAGCCTCAACACGCCCAGCAGGAACAGTGCACCGGGAATCGCGATGACGCCCAGCATCCAGCGCCAGCTTTCGATGTAGCTGAAGCCGGTGTCGGACAGGAAGGCCACGAAGATGCCGATGGTGATCATCAACTGGTAGGTCGAGATCATCGCGCCGCGCCGGTCGGGAGGCGCGATTTCGGCGAGGTACAACGGCGCCGTGAATGCCGCGATGCCGATCGCGAGACCCAGCACGAAGCGGGCGCCGATCAGTGCATCGGGCGACCATGCCGCCGCGCAAAACAGGGAGCCGATCACGAACAGGCTGCCGCTGAACACCAGCGAACGCTTGCGTCCGGAATGCTTCGAAAGCCACGCCGCCAGCGCGGCGCCGGCCGCGGCGCCGATCGTCATGCTGCTGACGATACGTTCGATCGCGGCATCGCTGGCGGCGAATTCGCGCTGGATGAATTGCTGTGCGCCGGAAATCACCCCGACGTCCAGGCCGAACATCAGCCCCGCGAGGGCGGCAAGGATGGCGACGAAGGCGGCGTGGCGACGTGCGTGTCCGGTGGCGGTCGTGGCGATCGTGTTCATCGGAACGTGATCCTCGTGCTGGTGCAGGGGGAGTGGTTGTTTCGCTGCGAGTCGTCAGGAGATGCGTGTCAATGCGCGGCGGCGCGTTTTGCGGATACGGCATCGCAGCCGCCATCGGCCGCGGTGAGGTTGCGCATCTTGAGGTACACGCCGTTGGTCCAGCCGAAGCCGATCACGTTGGTCTTGTAACCCGCGGTGATCTTCACGTCCGCGTTGCCGAGCACCATGTTGTACTTCTCGCGGATGGTGCCGTCCTTGGCGAGACTGCGATCGACCGTGCCGGTGAACTTGCAAGAAATCCGCGTGGCATCGGCCTTGAATCCATAGTCGTCGAGACCCTTGGCGGCGATCCAGTTGGTCGGCGCCCACCCGAACGGCGCGTCCCATTGCGCGCCGGTCTCGCGCGTGCTCATCGCGAGGCCGCCGCGATGTTCAAACAGCTTGAGTTGTTTCGTCAGTGCGTCGGCCTGCTGCTTCGAGGCGGCGCCCGCCCACAACGGGTAGAACATCGTCAGGTACGGATCGGTCGAAGCCTTGCCCGCCACGAAGTCCCAATCCATGTAGCGGCCTTGGTCCGGGTGCCACAGGTATTTGTCCATTGCCTTGCGGCGGGCTCCGGCGGCCGCGGCCCAGCGTTCGGCGTCGGCAGTCTTTCCAAGCTGCTTCGCGAAATCCTCGAGGTCGCGTTCGTAGCGATACAGCAGGCTGTTCAGACCCACACCCGCGTAGTGATGGGTAGAGCCGCCCCACGGCCCGAAATGGAAGTCGGTGTCGAAACCGGATTCGCGCATCGCGCGGTCGCCGAGGTAGTAGTCGGCGGTGAGGCGGTAGCCGCCCAGCCAGTCGCCCGCGCAGATCTTCGATCGGGTGATGTCACAGCTCGTGACTTTCAGCGCGGCGGCCTGGGTGGCATCCGGATGTTGCGGGGCCTTGATGAGATAACCCGGGTCCCGTGAGGGATGCGCGAGCAGCCAGCGGATCACGCCGATGTAATAATCGCTGTCCGGCATTTCGATGACCGGCCCGTGGCCGAAGTCGAAATAGCGGGACAGGCCGGTGTTGCCTGCGAGGTGTTGCTTGCGTGTCCAGATGTCGTGGTTGCGCACGGCCAGTGGATAGGCCTTTTCCAGCCAGGCGCGTTTCGCGGCAGCACCATGAAAGGTCGCCGGATCGCCCATCACTGCGGTCATCATTGCCGTCAACAGCGGTGGCTGCGAACGCGTGAGGTAATAGGTGCGGTTTGCGTTGAGTACGCCGCCATAGTATTCGACTTCGTACAGGGCGTTGTCGACCATGTCCAGCGCCAGCGATTCGCGATGGTCGGCGACGAGGCCAAGCACGATGAAGTAGCTGTCCCAGCCGTACATCTCGTTGAAGAAACCGCCAGGCACCACGTACGGATGCGGGAGATAAAGCAACCCCTGCGCGGGCAGCTTGGCAGGATCGACGTCACCCAGCTCGTGAATCGGAGCAGGCAGGTTATCCACCCTCACGCCGCAACGTTTGGCGCTTTGCACCAGCGAAGCCGGAGCCTTCACGCCTGCGGGCAGGTAGATCACCGAGCGAGATGGCACCTTGGGGTCGACCAGAGCCCGGCACTCCTTCACGGAGCGGGTGAGAGTGCTCCACGCGTGGTCGATGTAGCTGCTGGTCCGGGCCAGGTCCGGTGTCGTCGCCAAGGCAGTGGCAGCGACGAGGGCTGCGCAGGCGAAAGTGACGAAACGCGAGCGAACTTTCATGGCGAGTTCCTCTGACTGCTGGCTTGTTTGCTACCGCCGTTTGCGTTGGTGTCGTTTCGGGCGTGGCGGGGCGGTCGAGCCGCGCACCACCAGCTCGGGAGTGAAGCCCTCGTTCCCGACGTCATTGCCGTTGATCCGTGAGATCAACATGCGGGTGGCGTGCTCGACGATGACATCGGCACGTTGTCGCGCCGTGGTGAGCGGCGGCCACGAATGGCGCGAAAACGGACTGTCCTCGAATCCGGCGATCGAGACATCGTAGGGCACGTGCAGGCCGGCGGCCTGCGCAGCGGCCAGCGCGCCGGCCGCGATCTCGTCGTTGCACCCGAAAATCGCTGTGGGCGGTTCGGCCAGATCGAACAGGCGCCGCGCGCCGCGAAAACCGTCATCGAACACGTAGTCACCGGCGATCATCAATTCCTTGCGCAATGGGACGCCGTAGTGCTGCAGGGCATCCTTGTAGCCCCTGAGCCGCTCGGCGCTGGCGTGATGATGCTTGCCGCCCTGCAGGAACCCGATGTGGACGTGACCAAGTTGCAGCAGGTGGCTGACGATGGCGTACGCCGCGTCGCGGTCGTCGACATAAACGCACGGAAATTCGTCATCGGGATTCTCCGCGGCGGAAAGGATGCGGACGAACGGAATGTCGTACGCCGCCAGTTTGCGCAAGGACGTCGCGCGTTCCGAAACCGGCGTGGTAAGCACCAGTCCGGATAGACGGGAACGGTGCACGAAATTGCGCAAATCCTCGGCCAGTGCGGGCGACCGGGAATTGCAGGGCCGGATTTGCAACCCGAAATTCAGGGCGTCGCACGCAGTGAGCGCGCCTTGCTGCATCGCGATGATGTAGTAGGCGTTAGGGTTGTCGTATATCAGGCCGACTGCGTACGCGTGCGCACCGCTCAGGCCACGCGCGAGCAAGTTGGGGCGATAACCGAGTTGCTCGATTGCGCGCAACACGCGCTCTCGCGTCTGCGGGCGCACCGAACGCTCGCCGTTGACGACGCGCGATACCGTTTTCGCGGAGACGCCAGCCTTGCTTGCGACGTCGTCGAGTGTTGCGGGCTCCACCGTGTGCCCCTCTACCCAAGCGGTGCGTGGTACGACAACCTGATGTCAGCGCTGTCATGAATTGTCCAGACCACAGTGTTGCACAGGTTCGGGGTTTGGCAACAGCCCGGATGTACGCGTCCTGTTCTGTTGCAGCGCAGCATGACAAAAGCGGCATTAAACAAGGATTATTTGGATTTTGTTACGTTTGACGCAGCGTTCGGACAGGTGCCGAAAATCGCCACGATGGTGGTGCACTGCAGATTGACAGCGCTGTCTTGCCAGGGCCAAACTGGCCAGCGCGAGTCATCGGGGGGCGGCGGGAAACGAAGGAGACCGGGGGCATCAAACCGTCATCGATGACGGTTTGCGCTTGCATCGATTCGCGGTTGTACGCCTTGTGCATCGGCATGACACGGGTGCGGGCGGATACGTGAGGTGTTTGCGAAGCATGGCGTGTTTCGACCTGCCTCTCGTGGGCGGGAAGAACGCATGCAGTGGGTTCCAAGGCAGGTACGAATGGGCATCGATGGACCACGGTCGATTCGCGCGGGTGGTTGCCTGGCTCGCTCGTTCCCGATTGAAAAAGCTTCATGAAAAACCTGCCGGGCGTGGTATCTCGAGACTCTCAATTTCGCTGGAGGACTGTCATGAAGAGTGACAAGTTGATCAGGCTGGCACTGACGAGTGCCATCATCGCTGCTTTGTCTCCCGCTGCCTGGGCAGGCAACACTGGTTCCGCTACCGGCGCTGCCAATGGCCAGGCCACCACAGGCACCCAAGCGCAGCAAGCCGCGCCCGCCAGTCAGCAACGATCGCAAACCAAGACCCAGACCTTGCAGACCATCGTCGTGACGGCCACAGCAATCGGCGTCAGCAAACTCGACGCGAGTTACAACGTCGTCTCGGCGAACCGTGAGGAAATCCGGCAGGCCAATCCGGTCAGTGTGGCCGACCTTTTGAAAATCTCGCCGGGCATCTGGCCCGAGTCCACCGGTGGCCAGACCGGCGCCAACATTGAAATCGCGGGCTTTCCTGGCGGCGGTGACGCACCGTTCTTCACCAACATGATCAACGGTTCGCCGATATATGGCATGTCGTCGTTGTCGTTCATGGACTCAAGCTCCCTGTTCAGGCTGGACGACACCATCCAGCGCGTCGAAATCGTGCAGGGCGGACCGGGAGCGGTGTTCGGCCCTGGCCAGATGGGCGCGACCGCGAATTTCATCCTGCGCCAGGGTACGGCGACGCCGTCCGGCGATATCGGACTCACCTATGGCGACGAGGGTCTCTGGCGCGTCGATGGCTTCTACGGGTTCAAGCTTGCGGATGGCTGGTACGCCAGCATCGGCGGTTTCTATCGCACGTCGGACGGCGTGCGCTCTCCGCAGTTCAAATCCGACAAGGGCGGCCAGCTCACCGCGACACTGACACATGACTGGGACAACGGCTCGTTCATGCTGTTTGCGCGCAAGCTCAATGACAAGAACCAGTTCATGGTGCCCATTCCGATGATCCAGGGATCGGGCAGCAACTTTTCCGGCTATCCCGGGTTTGATCCGTCGACCGGAACTTACGGGAGCAAGGCTATCCAGAACGTGCAGGTGCCGAACCCGCTGGGTTATCTCGAGAACGCGAACCTCGCCAACGGCCGCGGCGGCGACCTGAACTACTTCGGAGGCAGTTTCGACACCACGCTCGGTTCATGGACCCTCTCGGACCACTTCCTGTATTTCGGCGGCGACCTGCCGACCAACGCCCTGTTCTCCGGCCCGAATCCGAGACCGCTGGGATATTTCCTGTACGGCTGCCAGATCGCCCAACCGGCCGGTTACTGCAATCCTGACGGCACAGCGGTGGATACCAACAATCTGGGGCCGAACGGCGAGGGTCTGTCGCCCGGCACCAATGTCGTCGCCACCCTCCCCAATGGCCAGACCGTGCCGCTGGATCAGAGCGTGATCGGCCAAGGCTGGTGGTACATCCAGAAGCGCCTGAAGAGCCTCAACAACGATTTGCGGATCAGCAAGGAGATCTTCGCCGGCAACACGCTCACGGCGGGCCTCTATCTGGCCCGCTACACCGACCACGACAACTGGTCGCTGGGCAACAACATGTTGATGCTCAACCAGCCCAACACCCAGCCAATCGGCCTGACCTACACGCAGGGGGGCCAAACGTATGTCATCGCCAACCCCCAGGGTTTTTACAACTTCAACGGCAACTACAACATCGTCGAAGCCGGCACCGCCACCAACAAGGCGTTCTATCTCTCGGATTCATGGACGATCGGGCCGTGGCTGCTGCAGGCCGGTGGCCGCATCGAGAATATGGACGTCCGCCAGCGCACCTGCAACCGCTCGTCCGTTAACCTCGACGGCAACCCGAACACGCTTTACGACAATGCCACGCCTGTGTGCAACGGGACCTGGGACATGGAGCATTACGACAAGACTCATCCGTCGTTCACGGCCGGCGCGAACTATCAGTTCAACGATCACATGAGCGCCTACGTGCGTGCCAATACCGGCGGGCACTTCGATGATTTCGACAACGGCATCCGCGGTGCCAACGGCAACTTCGCTCCGATGCAGAAGGTCAAGAACCTGGAAGCTGGTTTCAAGTATGGATCCCCGACCTTGTTTGTCGATGTCAGCATCTACCACCGGTTGTTCACCGGCTTGCAGTACCAGGAAACGGACTCCAACGGCAATCCGCTCTCCGCGATTTCCAACTATGGCGCCAACACCCATGGTCTCGACTTCAACGGCACGTGGTCACCGATCGAGAACCTGCACCTGAAGCTGGTCGCCGATTACATGGATGGGCACTATTCCCACAACGACTCGTGTCAACCGTTTGTCGACATCAACGGCAATCCCCAGTGCGTTCGTATCGACGGCGCGCCGCTGCAGCGCCAGCCCAAGGTGCGCTACCTGTTCATGCCGAGCTATACGCTGCCGACCAGTTGGGGCAGCGTGACCGGCTTCCTGACCTACGAGTATGCGGGCCAGCGTTACGAGGACCAGACCGGACTGCAGCCTCTTGGCACGTTCCACACACTCGGCGCGGGCGTGGTCGCGAACGTCGGCGAGAACTGGCAATTCCGCCTGCAGGGCACCAACCTCACCAATGCGATCGGCCTGACCGAAGGCAACGCGCGCTTTACCGGCAAGAACACCGGCATCGGCGGCGTGATCCTGGCGCGCCCACTGACCGGGCGCGAGGTCTTCTTCCAGGCGAAATACCTGTTCGGCGAGCATTGAGGACCGTGTGACGACGGGCTGGATCGGTCTTTGCGCCGATCCGGCCCCGGCGGTTCGCGGCGAGATTGGCCGCCGCGAGTCGGTCGCTGCGCCAGCGCGGGCAGCGCGCAGGTTGGGTTGAGCCCGCGCTTTTGGCGGGCGAAACCCGACATGGTTCGCTCGTCACGTTGGGGTACGCAAAAAAACCGCTCATCCCAACCTACCTGCCGTGGCGTTGTAGCCTGCAGGCAGAACGCCGGAGCACTGCGATGAAATTCCGTACCGTCTATCTCGCTTGGCTGCTGATACTCGCGTCGCCGGTGGCCCTGTGCGCCACTGACCCGAGTTTTCTTCTGAACGCGACCGCGAAGAATTTCGACGCGTACTTTCCGTCGTATCTCGCCAACGGCTACTTTTCGACCATGACCTCGGTGCGCGGCACCGAGCCGGACCGGGCTTACATGGTCGCCTTCATGGATTACACGAAAGACGACATCTCACGGCCGGCCGCGATCCCGGGCTGGAGCGAGATCGATTACAACCCCGGCACGGGCTGGATGAATTCGACGCGGCTCGATCCGGAGATCTTTTCCGGTTATTCGCAGACGCTGAACATGCACGACGGCACGCTCACCACGCGCTACCGCTTCAGTTACGCCAACAAGGCGAGCGAAGTGGAGGTGCAAACCTTCGTCAGTCAAGCCGACCATCACCTCGCGGCCACGCGCATTTTGATCACGCCGCAGTTCGATGGCAAGGTGCGGTTGAGGTTTCCGTTCCGCTTGTGGTCGGGCCACCAGCCGCGCTTTCCGATCAACAGCATGACCAGCGACCAGATGATCGACGCGGTGATCGCCAGCGGCCAGAACTTGAACGACAAGCCGGTGCCGACACCCGATCGCGCGCCAGTCTGGTATCCGGGCACCACGCTGGTCACCGATGACGGCGGCGACAAGAAGCAGATGATCTTGTGGCTGGACGGCCAGGCCGTGAATGGTTTGAAGATGGCCGAAGCCGCCGCGATCGAATTGCCGCACGGCTTGATGATCGACAACGTGAAGCTGCTGAAGACCTCCGACGTGCTTTCGCTCGAGGTGGTCGCCGAGATGCGCAAGGGCCAAACCTACGCGTTCACCAAATACATCGCGGCGTCGCGGCAGGACTGGGGCGGCGATGCGCGGGCCGATCTTGCGCTGGCAACGAAAGCGCGCGCGACGGGCTTCGACAAACTGCTTGCCCGCCACGTTGCCGCCTGGCACGACCTGTGGAAAGCCGACATCGTGGTCGACCACGACGAAACGGTGCAGCGCGCGCTGCATTCGGATCTCTACTATCTGCTTTCCAACACCACGGTCGATCACGCCTGGTCGGTGGGCGCCTGCGCGCTGACGCCGAATTACGCGGGCCACGTGTTCTGGGATGCCGATTCCTGGGTGTTCCCGGCGCTGCTGCTGTTGCATCCGGAACGCGCCAAGTCGCTGGTGATGTTCCGGCACCGCACCATGCCGGGTGCGCGTGAACGCGCCGCGCAATACGGCGTGAAGGGTCTGATGTATCCGTGGGAATCGGACCCGCAGAAGGGCGTCGACGTCACCCCGCACTTCGCTTACGGCGTATATCGCGAAGTCCACGTCAACGCCGATATTGCGATCGCGCAGTGGCAGTACTGGCTCGCGACCGGCGACCGCGCGTGGCTGAAACAATACGGCTGGCCCGTGATCGAAGGCATCGCGGAGTTCTGGAAGAGCCGCGTGACCTTCGACAAGGCGAAGGACCGCTACGAAATCCTGCACGCCACCTCCACCGACGAGGCCTACGACGACGTGCCCAACGACACCTTCACCAACGCCGCGGCGGCCAAGGCGCTGCGGATCGCGACACAAGCCGCCGCGCTGGTCGGCGCGAAGGCTGATCCTGCGTGGACCGAAATCGCGGACAAGATGTACATCCCGTTCGACAGAGAGGCACAACGGCACTACGACTTCGACCCTTCGGTGCCGCACGACAAGGTGACGTGGTGGGGATCGTCGCTGATCTTCCTGATGTATCCCAACCTCGACATGCCGATGTCGCCCGAAGTCCGGCACAACGATTTCAACTTCCAGTTGCAGGCACTCAAGACCCACGGCGACAACCCCAACGAAATGATGATGGTGATGATCACCGTCGGCGCCGCCGAAGTCGGCAATGCGCAAGTCGTGGGCGAATGGATCCAGCGCAACCTCAAGGGCTTCCTGCAGCCGCCGTTCAACGTCCGCACCGAAACCGCCACCAACAACGCGGGTTACCTGCTTGCGACCTCGGCGGGATTCGTGCAGAACTTCATCTACGGCCTGAGCGGCCTGCGCATCGACGACAACGGTCTTGACGCCAAATACCTGCCGGTCCTGCCGCCGGGTTGGCATTCGGTGACGCTGAAGGACATCACCTTCCGCGGCAAGCACTACGACATCACGATCAGCCGCGGCGCCGACGGCAATGCGACGCTCGTCCGCAAGGAGCTGTGAAGCGTGCGCGGACTCGCGAGCGAGCGCGGGAAATGGCTCCGCCTCGCGGGCGCTGCGCTGGTGTGTGTTGCGGCCACGGCCGAGGCCGCGACCGATCCCGCGTTCCTGCTCACGGCGACGGCAAAAAATTTCGATTCGTACTTCCCCGGCCAATTGGCGAACGGTTACGTCTCCACGTTCACCTCACCGCGCGGTACCGAAAGCAACCTGTCGTACCTCGTCGCGTTCATGGATTACGGCAGGGACGACATCGCTCGGCCCGCCGCGATTCCCGGCTGGAGCGGCATCGACTACCGCACGGGTTCATCCGGCGCATGGTTGGATCTGGCGCCGCTGGCGCCTTCGACATTCCAAGACTACAGGCAGGTCCTGAACCTGCACGATGCCACGCTGACGACGAGTTACCGCTACGTCGATCAGAACAAGGCTACGCACGTCGAAGTGGTCAGTCTTGTCAGCGAAGCGTCGCCACACCTTGCCGCCATTCGTTTCACGATCACACCGGAGTTCGACGGCGCGGTCGAGCTTTCGTTTCCGCTGGTCTTGTGGGCACCGTATCAACCGCGTCTGCAGTTGGCGAAGTTGCCGGGCGACACCGGCTTGACCGGCGATCGGTTTCGTCAGGCGCTCGAGGCACGCGGCCTCGCCTTGAAACCGGAATCACCGGCCACGCCCGATCGCGCGACCATCTGGTACCACGGCGACACGCGAATACTGGATGTCGAAGGCGATGTATCGAAGCTGACGCTGCGCGTCGATGGGCAAGCGACGGACGGCGCGCGGATGGGCGAAGCGGTGGCCGTGCAATTGCCCGCCGGCATCCAGCCGATGGAGACCAAACTGGATCGTACCGACCACCGCTTGTCACTGGACATGCGTGTCAAGGTAAGCAAGGGCAAGACCTACACCTTCACCAAATACGTCGCGGTGTCGCGCGACGGTTGGGGCGGCGATGGCAACGCCGATCTTGCGCTGGCCGAATCAGCACACGCACGCGGATTCGGGGCGATGCTCCAGGCGCAGCGCGCGGCATGGGCGAAGTTGTGGCAGTCGGACATTCGCATCGATGGCGATCGACAAGCACAGCTCGCGGTGCACTCCGACCTGTATTACCTGCTCGCCAACACGGCACCGGACACGGCGTGGGGTATCGGTGCCTGCGGTATAACCACGGGTTACGCGGGCCACGTGTTCTGGGACAGCGATTCATGGATCTTCCCGGCGTTGCTGTTGCTGCATCCGCAACGCGCGCATTCGGTCGTGATGTTCCGCGACCGTACGCTGCCGGCCGCGCAACAGCGTGCGCGCCAGGCGGGGTTTGCGGGCGCCAAGTATCCATGGGAAGCCGATCCCGAAAACGGCAGCGAACAGATCATGTTCGCGGCACACCGGTTGAGTGTCGGCGAAATCCACGTCAACGCCGACATCGCAATCGCGCAGTGGCAATACTGGTTGGCGACGCACGACCTTGAATGGTTGCACAAGGATGGCTGGCCGGTAATCCGCGATGTCGCGGAGTTCTGGGCCGGCCGCGCGACGTACGATGCGGCGAAGCGGCGCTACGGGATACGCGATGTCGTTTCGGTGGAAGAACCCTACGCGCACGTCGACGACGACACCTTCACCAACGCTTCGGCCGCCAAGGCATTGCGAATCGCGATCGCAGCCGCCGCGCTGGTCGGGGCGAAGCCCGACCCACGCTGGGGGAAAATCGCCGCCGGGCTGCACATTCCGTTCTCCGATGCCGGCCAACACCATCTCGACTTCGATCCGAGCGTGCCGCGCGCCTCCGACGATCACGATTTCGCGTTCCTGGCGTTTCCCTCGCTCGACTTGCCGATGAGCGAAACCGTGCGGCGCAACGATTACCGGCTCGGCGCCGCACCGGCAATACAGGGCAAGGATTCGCCGGGGACCATGGGCCTCGCGCCGCTCACCATCGCCGCGGCCGCGCTGGGTGATACGGCGGGCGTGACGCGCTGGCTGCGACGCAACCTTTCCGCGGACATGCTCAAAGCACCGTTCAACGTTCGCACCGAAACCCCGGACAACAACACCGGTTACTTCCTCACCGGCTCGGCGGGTTTCGTGCAAAGCCTGATCTACGGGCTCACTGGCTTGCGCGTCGAGGATGCCGGACTGGTCCAGGCGTATCCGCCCGTGTTGCCGGATGGCTGGAAATCGCTCACGCTCACCAACATCGCCCTCCGCGGCAAACACTACGATATCACCGTCGATCGCGATGCCAGCGGGAAGCTGCGGCTGCGCCGCACGCCGCGATGAATGAGGAGTCCAAGGTCGCAGCCCGCCAGCACCCCGCGATGAACAAGGTGCGGGTGCTGCATGCGATGACGTGTGTCGCATGCATCCCGGCGACATTTACACTCGCACGCGCACGACATGAATGCGAATCCACTCCATGATGCCATGCAGCGCATCAACGGCCTTCTGCAGGCCGGTGACTTTCACGCAGCCCGCGATCGGCTTCAGGAGATCGTCGACGAGCATGCCGATTACGCCGAGGCGCAGCGGCTGCTTGGTGGTGTCACGCTCATGCTGGGTGATGCGCCGGGCGCGGAGCGAATCCTGCGACGCGCCATCGAACTCGATCCGGACTGGACGCCGACCTTCGCAACGCTGGGTGAACTGCTGCTCGGCAGCGGACGCCTTGCGGAAGCGGAGACCTTCCTGCAGCGGGCAATCGCCGGCAAGTCGCCGAGCCCGCAGGCCGCCCTCGTGCTCGCGCGTTGTTACAACGACCGTCGTCAGCATGCGCGGGCGCTCGCCGTCATCGCACCATTCTGCAGCGACGATCGCGTTGCGCCGGATCTCGCAGTCCAGCACGCGACCGCGCTGGTCGCGCTGGGGCGCGGCGATGATGCCGTGGCGTGGTATCGCGCGATCGCAGCGCGTTCGCCCGACAATGCGGCCGCCGCTCAGGCGCTGGCCATCGCGTTGCAGGCCTTGGGTCACCATGCCGAAGCGGCAAACGTCGCAGATCGGGCGGCGCGGGACGGGCCGAAGACGGCCGCCTTGTGTTACGCAAAGGCGCGCAGCCTGGTCGCGCTCGGCGCGTTCGACCGCGCCGAAGCGGCCTTGCGCGATTGCCTGCGCATGGAGCCGCAGCACGCCGAGGCACACGGCGATCTCGCCCGGCTGGTCTGGATGCGCAGCGGTGACAGCTTCGAGGCCACCGCGGAGTTGGATCGCGCATTGCGCACGTTCTCCGGCAATGACGCATTGTGGGCGGCCAAGGCCGCGGTGTTGCAGGGCGCGGGCGACGCGCGTGCCGCATACGCCTGCCTCGCGCCGCGCATCGAACGTCCGCAGGCGCCGCCCGCGTTGCAGGTGCGCGCCGGGC
>DATFGL010000048.1:0-13236 GCA_035249465.1 Rhodanobacteraceae bacterium
TTGCGGCTTCACGCGTTGCACGCCGATCCAGGCGTTGACGCTGCCGGTGGCGCTGGCTGGCCGCGACGTCGCCGGCCAGGCCCAGACCGGCACCGGCAAGACCTGCGCTTTCCTGGTCGCGGTGATGAACCGCCTGCTCACGCACACCGCGATTCCGGAGCGCAAGGACAACGATCCGCGCGCGGTGATCATCGCGCCGACCCGCGAACTGGCCATCCAGATCGATAAGGATGCGCAAGCGATCGGCCGCCACACGGGGCTGCGTTTCGCGCTGATCTACGGCGGCGTGGATTACGACAAGCAGCGCCAGCAATTGCGCGACGGCTGCGACGTGATCATCGCCACGCCCGGTCGCCTGATCGATTACTTCAAGCAGCATGTTTTCAGTTTTCGCGCGGTCGAGGCCACCGTGATCGACGAAGCCGATCGCATGTTCGACCTCGGCTTCATCAAGGATGTGCGTTACCTGCTGCGCAAGATGCCGGCGCGCGAAGAGCGTCAGGGCATGCTGTTCTCGGCGACGCTGTCCTATCGCGTGCTGGAACTGGCCTACGAGCACATGAACCAGCCCGAGAAGCTGGCGGTGGAAACCGAACACGTCACCGCCGACCGCGTGCGCCAGCAGGTGTATTTCCCGGCCAAGGAAGAAAAGATTCCGCTGCTGCTCAACTTGTTCGAGCACTGCCATCCGCAGCGCAGCATCGTGTTCGTCAACACCCGCGCCGCCGCCGAACGCGTGACCGAAAGGCTGAAGCGGCAAGGTTTCAAGGTCGGCGCCTTGTCGGGCGACGTGCCCCAGGCCAAGCGCCAGAAGTTGCTCGAGCGTTTCAAGAAGGGCGAAGCGGACATCCTGGTGGCGACCGATGTCGCCGCGCGCGGGCTGCACATTCCCGATGTCACCCACGTGTTCAACTACGACCTGCCACAGGATGGCGAGGATTACGTGCACCGCATCGGCCGCACCGCACGGCTCGGCGCCGAGGGCGACGCGATCAGCTTCGCCTGTGATCTGTATGCGATGAACCTGCCCGACATCGAACGCTACATTGGCATGAAGATCCCGGTGCAGGCGGTCGAACCTGCATGGCTGGCTTCGCCGCCTCCGCGTGCGGTGGCGCACCCGGCGCAGCAAGACGACCCGGAACCGGCGGAGCCCGCTTCCGCCGTCACCGCAGGCACGCCCGCGGCGGCGAAGCGCCGGCGGCGCCGACGCAAACCCGGCGGAGCGCACGCCGCCTCGCCTGCGACGGTGGGCTGAGGTTTCATCCGTAGTCCCGGACGCATCCCCCCGCGCCTGCGGCGCGGCCCCCTTCCTTCGGAAGAGGGTGAAAGCCTCTATGCTGTTGCAATTCCCGCGGTCAGCCACCCGGCCCCCTGATTGCCCGTGATCCGCTTCGATTCCGTCAGCAAGCGCTACCCCGAGGGCCGCGAGGCGCTGATCGACATCTCGTTCAAGGTCGAAGCGGGCGAGATGTTGTTCGTCACCGGGCACTCGGGCGCAGGCAAGACCACCCTGCTGAAGTTGATCGCCCTGATCGAACGTGCCAGCGGTGGCGCGATCGAGGTGCACGGCCGCGATCTGGCGCGCGTCCGCCATCGTCAAATCCCGCGTCTGCGCCGCGACATCGGCATGGTGTTCCAGGATCATCGCCTCCTGATGGATCGCAGCGTCGCCGACAACGTCGCGCTGCCGCTGGTGATCGCGGGCATCCCGCAGGAGGAACGCGGCAAGCGGGTGCGCGGCGCGCTGGAAAAAGTCGGGTTGACCGGGCGCGGCAAGGACGCGCCGGCCGGGCTTTCCACCGGTGAGCAGCAGCGCGTGGGCATCGCGCGCGCGATCGTCGCGCGGCCCGCGCTGATCATCGCGGACGAGCCCACCGGGAATCTCGATCCGCAACTGTCGGAAGAGATCATGCAACTGTTCGTGAGCCTCAGGCAGACCGGCAGCACCATCCTGATCGCCAGCCACGACCTCGCGTTGTTGAAGCGCATGAAGCAGCGTGTCATCGTGCTCGATCACGGACACCTGATCGACGACGTGCCGGGAAGCGAGGTCGCATGAACGCACAAGGCGCGATGGCCCAACCGGTTCGGCATTCACGTACGGCGATGTGGCGGCGGCAGCATGCGTGGTGCCTGCGCGACAGCCTGCGCCAGTTGACGCGGCGGCCGTTCGGCACCGCGCTGACCACCGTCGTGATGGGCCTGGCGCTGGTATTGCCGCTGGCGTTCTACCTGCTGCTGGTGAACGTGCAGCATCTCGCGACGGCGCTGGGCGATTCGCAGTCGGTCAACGTGTTCCTGAAAACGGACCTTGCCGCCGATGGCGCGGGAAAACTCGCGGCCACCCTGCGCGCCCGCAGTGACGTCGGCACGGTGACGGTTCGCACGCCCCGGCAAGGCATCGAAGAACTGGCTGCGATGCAGGGTTTCGGCGACGCGATCAAATCGCTGCCGGACAATCCGCTGCCATTCGTGCTGCTGATCGAACCGCGCGCCGGTACCGATCGCGGACAGGTCGAAAAAATGGTCGCGGCCGTGCGTGCGATGCCCGGCGTCGATCTGGTGCAGGACAATGGCCAGTGGCGCGCGCGGCTGGACGCCCTGATTGCGGTGGGGCGACGTGTGACGCTGCTGCTGGCGGCGTTGCTCGGCGCGGCGGCAGTGCTGGTGATCGGCAACACCGTGCGCCTGGACATCCGCAGCCGCGCGAACGAGATCATCGTGCAGCAATTGATCGGCGCCAGCGCGGGATTCGTGCGCAGGCCTTATCTTTACGAAGGTGCGTGGTATGGTTTCGCGGCCGGCCTGGTTGCGATCCTGCTGGTCTTGCTGCTGGAAGCGGTACTGGCGGTGCCGGTGCGTGACCTGGTCGCCAGTTACACGGGCCGGCTGCACTTCGGCGGCTTGTCCTGGACTACGCTTTGCATCGGGTGGGCGATTGCAATCGCGCTGGGCTGGCTGGGCGCGCTGATCGCAAGCAGTCGCCACCTGCTGCAGGCGCGGCCCTGAAACCAGGCCACTGGATGCAGGCGCGTTGCCGTTGCGGGCGCGGATCGACCACGGAAATCATGAACGACGTCCTTCGCCACATCGCCAGTGACAATCCGCGCGTGATGGTGGTGGACGGGTCGAAGGTCGCGCGCACGCTGATTTCGCGCGTGCTGGAAAAGGGCCTGCCGGGCGCCACGATCATTGCCTGCGAATCCGGGGCCGAAGCCGAGCGGGCCCTGCACGCAGGCGTGGTGGATCTGGTGACCACCGCGTTGCGCCTTCCGGACATGGACGGCGCGATGCTGGCGAAGTACGTGCGCGAACACGCGCCGCAGGCATACATACCGATCGTCGCGGTTTCCGGCGACGTGCAGGAGCGCCTGCAGAATCGCGAGATCGGCGACGAGATCACCGACTATTTCGACAAGGCCGCGGGCTACGCCGCGCTCACGGATTTCATCCGCGGTTACGTGCAGCCCAGCGAGTACGCCGAGGGCACGGTGTTGTACGTCGAGGACAGCCGCGTGGTGGCGCTCGCCACCAGCCGCATGTTGCAGCGTTATGGGTTGACCGTGCACCTCGCCGGCAGCGCCGAAGAAGCCGTGGAGTTCCTGGGTGCGGCACGGGACCGTGGCGAGACCGGCGTCGACGTGGTACTGACCGATGTCAGCCTGAAGGGCGAGATGTCCGGCGGCGACCTGCTCGAATGGATCCGTTACGACCTGCAACTCGGCAAGGGCCGCCTGCCGGTGCTGGTGATGACCGGCGACGAAAACCCCGAGAACCAGGCGGCATTGCTCAAGGCCGGTGCCAACGACCTGGTCGAGAAGCCGGTCGATGAAAGATTGCTGATGACGAAGCTGATGTTCCAGCTGCGGGTTTCACGGCGAAGTTCATGCGATCATTCCTGATCACTGCTCCGTTGCATGGAAGGTGCCGGTCGTGTCTCGTCGCCGCATGAAGACCAGAACGGCCTTCAGAGCCGCCATCCATGGCCAGAAACTCCGCGGCCTGACTTTTCACAACAGCCGTTTCGCGGGGAGTGCCCGTCGGTGCCGGACGAACGCCTGAAACTCGAGCCGTCGTGGAAGGCGCGCGTGGGCGATCACTTCGACCGGCCGGACATGCGTGCGCTGGGTGAATTCCTGCGTGCCGAGAAACACGCGGGCAAGCGCATCTATCCGCCCGGCCCCGAGATTTTCGCGGCGATGGATGTGACGCCGTTCGACGCGGTGAAAGTCGTGATCCTCGGCCAGGATCCCTATCACGGTCCGGGCCAGGCGCACGGTTTGTGCTTTTCGGTGCGGCCGGGCGTGCCGGTGCCGCCGTCGTTGCAGAACATCTTCAGCGAGATCGAGAATGATCTCGGCATCGCGCGGCCCGACCACGGTTGCCTGACGCCGTGGGCACGCCGCGGCGTGTTGTTGCTGAACTCCGTGCTGACCGTGCAGGCGGGGATCGCGGGCGCACACCAGGGCAAGGGTTGGGAAGGGTTCACGGACAGGGCGATCGACGAGCTCAACCGGGATCGCGACGGCCTGGTCTTCCTGCTGTGGGGCAGCTACGCGCAGGCCAAGGGCAAACTGATCGACACCCATCGTCATCTGGTCCTGAAAGCGCCCCATCCCTCGCCCCTGTCGGCGCACCGGGGTTTTCTGGGTTGCCGACATTTTTCCAAAGCCAATCAGTATCTTGAAGCAAGCGGCCAGACGCCGATCGACTGGTCCCTGCCGCCCCGGAGCGCTTTGGAAGCGTGACTCCCGGCGGCTTGTGTTTCCTATACTGGCGAGTATAATTTCTCCCATCACCCTCACGGCGAAGCCTCTCCCATCACCGGGACCGCGCGGGAACCTTCACGAGGGCCTGGCACTCTCACGGTCAGAGTGCCAATACAGACGAGTGGGGTACAACCAATGAGTGAAGCCTTGGTCGCCAACAACCTGCCCATTCCCAGCGTGGTCGGCAGCCTCGACGCGTACATCGGTGCGGTGCATCGCATTCCGGTGCTGGCCGTCGAGGAAGAACAGGATCTCGCACACCGTTACCGCGACGAGGAGGATCTCGACGCGGCGCGCAAGCTGGTGATGTCGCACCTGCGTTTCGTGGTGCACGTCGCGCGCGGTTATTCCGGTTACGGGCTGCAGATGGCCGACCTGATCCAGGAAGGCAATATCGGCCTGATGAAGGCCGTGAAGCGTTTCGATCCCGACCACGGCGTGCGCCTGGTCAGTTTCGCGGTGCACTGGATCCGCGCCGAGATGCACGAATTCATCCTGCGCAACTGGCGCATCGTGAAGGTGGCCACCACCAAGGCGCAGCGCAAGCTGTTCTTCAACCTGCGCAAGTCCAAGAAGCGCCTCGGCTGGATGAACATGCAGGAAGTGCGCGCGGTGGCGAAAGACCTGGGCGTGCCCGAGGCGACCGTGCTCGAAATGGAGTCGCGCCTGTCCGGCCGCGACGTCGGTTTCGACGCGCCCACCGAGTCCGACGACGACGCGCCGCCCTCACCGGTGGCGTATCTGGAAGACCATGGTGCCGATCCGTACCTTCAGCTTGCCGACGCCGACCACGAAGAGCACCAGCTGGGCACCCTGCAGCGGGCGATGGCGAAACTGGATGATCGCACCCGCGACATCATCCGCCGCCGCTGGCTGGCCGAGGACAAGGCCACCTTGCAGGACCTTGCGGACGAATACGGCGTGTCGGCCGAACGCATCCGCCAGCTGGAAGCGAATGCGATGAAGAAGATGAGGGGCGCCTTCGCGGCGTAACTGCCGGGATTCGAGAATCGCAAGAGCCGCCTTCGGGCGGCTCTCCGCTTTCGCGCGTGCCTTCCCATCTTCGCTTGCGAAGGGGAATTGATTTTGTAGGTTGGGCTGAGCAACGCGAAGCCCAACTTCATTGTGCGTTGACGTTGGGCTTCACTGCGTTCAGCCCAACCTACGCGCTCCTAATACAAGTCCACCGGGTCGACGTCGATCGACCAGCGCAATCCACGGGGTTGCGGCAACCCGTGCAGCCGCGGCAGCCATGCCGCGAGTGCCTGGCGCAACGGCGGACGTTGCGCGGATTCCAGCAACAGCTGCGCACGATGACGGCCCGCGCGCAGCGGCATCGGCGCGGCGAAAGGCCCGTTGATGCGAATTCTTCCCCCTTCGGAACGAAGGGGGATGGAGGGGGATGGCTTTACTGTGCGAGTGGGCATCCCCCCGGCGCTGCGCGCCGACCCCCTTCCATTGGAAGGGGGTAACACGGTTTGCTCAACCGCGCTGATTGCCGCGGCCATGAATGCGTCGAGCTGGTTGTGATCGCGGCTTTCCGCGCGCAACAGGGCCATGTGCGCGAACGGCGGCAGCCCGGACGCGAGCCGTTCGCCGAGTTGCAGCGCCGCCGCGGCGTCGTAACCGCCGTTCAACAGCGTCACCAGCAACGGATGCTCCGGTTCGTGGGTCTGCAGCCAGACGGCGCCGGGCTTGTCGGCGCGTCCCGCGCGTCCCGCGACCTGCACGATCAGCTGTGCCAGCCGTTCGCCGGCGTGGAAGTCGACGCTGTGCAGGCCTTCGTCCACGCCCACGATCGCAACCATGGTGAGGTTGGGCAAGTCGTGTCCTTTCGCGAGGATCTGCGTGCCGACCAGGATCGCGGGTTTGTCGTCCGCAAGGCGGTCGAGCAGCTTTGCGAAGGCATCGCGCTGGCGCGTGCTTTCACGATCCACGCGCAACACCGGCACGTCCGGATAACGCGCCGCGAGCGCCTCCTCCAGGCGCTCGGTGCCCTGGCCTTGTGGGATCAAGGCATCGGCGTGGCAGTGCCGACACGCGTCCGGCGCGCGTTCGGTATGCCCGCAGTGGTGGCACAACAGTTGCCGGCGCCCGCGATACAGGGTCAGCGGCTTTTCGCAATTCGGACAGGAGGCGTGCCAGCCGCAGGCGTGGCACAGCAGCACCGGCGCGTAGCCGCGGCGATTCTTGAACACCAGCGCCTGTTCGCCACGCGCGAGCGTCGCATCCAGCGCATCCAGCAACGCGGGTGACAGGCCGTGCGCCAAATTGAGGCCGCGCAAATCCAGCACGTGCACGGGCGAGGGCGGTCGCGCGTGCACGCGCCGGCGCAGCCGTATGCGTGTGTAGCGCGCCGCTTCGACGTTGGCCAGCGTTTCCAGCGACGGCGTGGCGCTGCCCAGCACGATCGGGACGCCCAGCGATTGTGCGCGCATCAGTGCGAAGTCGCGTGCGTGGTAACGGAAGCCTTCCTGCTGCTTGTACGAGGCGTCGTGTTCCTCGTCCACCACGATCAGGCCGGGTTTCGGCAGTGGCGCGAATACCGCCGAGCGCGTGCCCAGCACGACCGCTGCGGCGCCGGAGCGTGCATCCAGCCACGCGCGTGCGCGTTCGCCTTCGGCGAGGTTGGAGTGCAGCACGGCGATGCGTGCGTCGAAGCGCGCGCGCAGGCGGCGCAAGGCTTGCGGCACCAGGCCGATTTCCGGCACCAGCCACAACGTTTGGCGTTCCTGCTGCAACGCGCGCTCGACAAGCCGCAGGTAGATTTCGGTCTTGCCGCTGCCGGTGACGCCTTGCAGCAGGAACGGATGAAATCCTTCGCCGGCGGAAAGGATGGTGGCCAGTGCGTCGGCCTGCTCGCCGGTCAGTATGGGTGAAGCGCTCTCGCGCACGCGCGGCGTGCGGGTCTCCGGCCGGGCGTGCTCGATCAATCCGGCCGCGGCAAGCCGTCGCGCGGCGGCTCGCCAGCCCGGCAGCAGCGTGTCGAGCTCGCTTGCGGACAGCGCGGTGTCGGCCAGGGTTTCAAGCAATGCCGCGGAGCCGCCCCGGCGCGTCCGCGCATCGCGGGCCGACCCGCCCGCCACCGTGACGCGCCAGATTTCTTCCGCGAACGCGTCCAGCGCACCGCCGTCGCGCAGCGCGAGCGGCAGCGCACCGAAGATCACGTCGCCGATTGCACCACACCAATAGTCCGACGCGCGGCGCAGGCTCGCCAGCAGTTCGGTGTCGAGCAGGGGTTGTGGATCGAGCACCGCCTCGACCGGCTTGAGACGGTCACCTGAAACGGCAGTGCGCCCCGCCGCATCGACGACGATGCCGATCCTGTGCGAGCGGCCGAAGGGCACCCGCACCCGGCATCCGGGCAAAGGTTCCAGTGATTCCGACAGATAGTCGAAAGTTTGCGGCAGCGGCAACGGCAGTGCGACGCGCGCGATCCTGGGCGGGAAACCGGATTGCCGCGCGGGCTTCATCAGTTAGCGCGGCTTGTTGCCACGCTCCGCAGGAATGCCCGGTAAACCAATGACCCGTTGACGGTTTTACGCTTATCCACAATCGCTGTGGATAAGGTTGTGGAAGGACGGCGGGCAAGCGCTTTCCAAGGCTCGCGGAATAGGCTCCGCGCACGGATTGGTGAAAATTTCATCATCCGTGTTTTCCTTTTGAATTCATATGGATGGATCGGATGCGTGGGCTTTGCATCGCCTTTCGGGGTTTCCGGCGCGCGCAATGGAGGCGTGGCCAGGGGTTGTGCAAAACAGCGCCGCCGGTGGGCCGTCACGGCGCTTCAAGGACGGACCGGGAGGCATGGATCCGTTGCCCGAAGCGGGCCGCGCCGGCTTCGCGCATGCGTGCGGCGTGATGGGCGAGGTAGCCGTCCCAGGCCCCCTGGTCGCGCAACCGGTAATGGACCTGGACGATGCAGCGCCCGTCCGGCGGGGGCGGTTCGTTGCGGATCAGGGTTTCCGCGCCGATGAAGCCGGGCAACGCCAGCATCTCGCGCACGTGGCCGTCCAGCCATGCCAGGTATTCGTCGCGCAGCGCGGCATCCATTTCCAGTTCGACCACGTAGACGATCATGCGCTGGTCAAACTCAGCAGCATGACGAACACGAAGCCGAACCCGAGCAGGATCGTGTAGCAGAAACCCAAGCTCCAGTATTTCACGTTGGTCATGAACCAGCCTTGCCGGTAGACGCGCTTCTGCATCAGCCACAGATACACGAAGATCCAGATCCACGCCGCGGCAGAGAACAGGACGAACGGGATGCTCGCCCAGCCGCCGTGGGGCGCCGCCAGATGACGCAGCACCCCGATCAACACCAGCACCAGCATTGACAGCATCAGGAACGCGTGGCTGTGCATCGCCACGATCAGGTGCTCCATGTAGAGCCGGCGTTTGAAGATGTAGAAGATCTTCAGCAGCAGCGCGAAGATCGGCAACAGCACGAACAACACCGTGGGCGCGGCCGAATACATGCCCAGCGTGAACTTGCGGCGCGCGCTTTGTTGCTCGTCCCAGGAACCGGCATTCATCGCGTGCAACTGTTGCTGCGCATTCCCGATCAGGTCGTTGATCCAGTCGACGGCGGCATCGGGAAGCCAGCCGATCTTCAACGGCCTGGTGTCGCGGTTCCAGAGCACTTTGTCGTTGATCGAAATGTTGCCGTTGGCGAACGCGCCAGCGTCCGAGGAGATCGGAGCGGGCAACCCTTTGGAGGCCGGCACGACCGCAACGGATGGCGTGCCGTCCGAGGCCGAAACCGCGACGGCTTTGGTCGCGGGCGTGGAGCCGGCGCGCACGGTGATCTGGGTCGAGAAGAAGGCGACGATCGCGAGGAAAAACACCAGCCGGAACGGCGTGACGTAGCGCGCGCGCCTGCCCGCGAAGTAGTCGAGCGTGAGTCTGCCCGGCCGGAAGTACAATGGTCCGAGCGTTTTGAAGACACGCTCGTCGATGTTCAGCACGCTGTCCGCAATGTCGCTCATCACGCTGCTGAAATGGCGCACCATGCCGGTGGTCGGCTGGCCGCAGGCGTAGCAGTATTTGCCGTACAACGGCGCACCGCAGTTCTCGCAGCTGGCGGGCTGCGGACTGGCTGGTGCCGGCGGTTTCAACATATCGGTTTGCATGGGATCGTTCCCGCGATGGCTGGGATTCTAACCTTGGATCGCGCGCGGTTCGCGCGCGAAGTGCGGGTGACGGTGAAACTGGCGCTGCCGCTCATTGCCGGACAGTTGTCCGCGGTCGGCATGAGCGCGGTGGACGTCGCCCTGGCAGGCCATTTCAGCGCGCATACCCTGGCCGCGGTCGCGGTGGGCGCCAACGTGTGGGTGCTCGGGTTGGTCAGTGCAATCGGGGTGCTGATGGCGTTGTCGCCGTCGGTGGCACAGCTGGACGGTGCCAACCGCCGCGGCGAGATCGGGCCGCTGTTCCGGCAGGCCTTGTGGCTGGCCGCGGGCATGTCGGTGCTGCTGTGGCTCGGCGCGCGCCACGCCGGGCCGCTGCTGCGCGTGATCGGCGTCGACCCGGCCTTGACCGATGACGTGCAGGCATTCCTGCACGCGTTGAGCTGGGGCGCGCCCGGGCTGTGCGGCTATTTCGCGCTGCGCGGCTTGTGCGAGGGTTCCAGCTGGACGCGCCCGACCATGTTGTTCGGGCTGTTCGGCCTCGCGGTGCTGGTGCCGCTGGACTGGATCATGATCTACGGCAAGCTCGGTTTTCCGGCGCTGGGCGCGCGCGGCAGCGGCATCGCCAACGCGCTGGCGTTGTGGCTGCAGTTGCTGGCGTTCCTGGCCTACCTGAAGTTCGGCAGACGTTTCCGAGATCTGGATTTGTTCGCGCGCATGGAACGCCCCGACTGGCACGCGATCCGGCACCTGTTGTGGATCGGCGTGCCGATGGCGGTGACGCTGCTGATGGAAGCCGGGTTGTTCGTGATCTCGGCGTTGCTGATCAGCAGGCTTGGCACCGTCGCGATTGACGGGCACCAGATCGCAATCAACGTGGCGTCGGTGACCTTCATGGTTCCGCTGGGCCTTGCGCTGGCCGTGACGGTGCGGGTTGGCAACGCGGCCGGGCGTGGCGACGCGCATGCCGTGCGTTATGCGGGATTCTGCGGCATCGCCCTGACACTCGCCACGCAGGCGGTCTCGGCGACGCTGATGTTCGCGATTCCGCACGCGATTGCGCACGTCTATTCGGGCGATCCGCACGTGATCGCGCTGGCCGCGCAACTGCTGATCCTTGCCGGCATCTTCCAGTTTTCCGACGGCATACAAGTGGTGTCGAACGGCGCGTTGCGTGGGTTGAAGGACACCCGCATGCCGATGCTGATCACCGCATTCGCGTATTGGGGCGTGGGCATGCCGATCGGGGCATGGCTGGCGTTCGGCGCGGGCCACGGCGTGCGCGGCATGTGGGTGGGCCTGATCGCCGGTCTGACCGCGGCGGCGGTGCTGTTGTTCGCGCGCTGGATACGCCAGACACGCGGCGACGATTGGCGGCGGCTGGCGATCACGCCCGCCGGTATCGATACGCGGGTTCCCTTGTAGGAGCGGCGGAAGCCGCGACCCGGTCGGGCCTTCCGGTCCTCCCGCAACCCGCTTCCGATCAGAAGATCGGGAAGAAACGGCGCAAGGCAGCGTGACGCGCGCTGCATGCCGAGCTACGCTGAAAACTTCGCATTCCTCGGACAGGGGGTCGCCAGCATGAGCAATCCAACGGGACGCGGTGTCGCGTGGTTCGTGCGTGCGCTGGGCCGCGGCATCAACATCACGCGGCTGGTCATCATCAACGTGGTGTTCTTCGGGATACTGCTGCTGATCCTGGGGCTGGTTTTTCGCGGCGCGCCAAAGGTCGGTCCGGATACGGTGCTGCTGTTGCAGCCCGACGGCATGCTGGTCGAGCAGTACAGCGTCGATCCCGCCGCGCGTGCGCTGGCGCGGGCATCGGGCGGCTCCACCGGCCAGGTGCAGGTACGCGACTTGGTCGCCGCGATCGACCATGCCGCGCATGATTCGCGCATCACGAGGATCCTGCTCGATCCCTCCAAGCTGCAATTCGGCGGCATGGGCGCACTGGAGGAAGTCGCGGCGGCGCTCGATCGCTTCCGTGACGCCGGCAAGCCGGTGGTCGCGTGGGGCACCGACCTCGGCCAGATGCAGTACCTGCTCGCGGCGCACGCCAACGAGGTGCTGCTCGATCCCGCCGGTTCGATTTCGATCACGGGGTTGTCCGACTACCGCAGCTATTACAAGACCCTGCTGGACAAGCTGGGCGTGAGCGCGCACCTGTTCCGCGTGGGTGAGTTCAAGTCGGCGGCCGAGCCGTTCATCCTGGACCAGCCATCGCCGGCCGCGCTCGAGGCCGACAGGTACTGGATGGGCGGCCTGTGGAACACGTGGCTCGACGAAGTCGGCAAGCTGCGCCACATCGATCCGGCCACGCTGGGCCAGCAGATCGACAACCTGCCCACCGAGATTCCGGCCGCCAACGGTGATGTCGCGCAGCTGGCGCTGAAGCTGCATTGGGTGGACGGCCTCGCCACCCGCGAGCAGATCGTCAAGCTGATGCAGAAACACGGCGTCGTCACCGACAACGGCACCGGTTTCCGTGCGGTCGATCTGGCGCAATACCTGCCGCAGACCCTCGACCTCGGGATCGGCAAGCCACAGGTCGCGGTGATCGTGGCCGAGGGTGACATCGTCGCCGGCAAGCAGCCGGCGGGAAAGATCGGCGGCGAATCCACCGCCGCGCTGATCCGGGCCGCTCGCGCCGACCACAACGTGCGTGCGGTCGTGCTGCGCGTCGATTCCCCGGGAGGCGAGGCGTTCGCCGCCGAACAGATACGTCGCGAAGTGGTGCTGGCCGAGCAGGCCGGCAAACCGGTGGTCGTGTCGATGGGCGACATGGCCGCCAGCGGTGGCTACTGGATCTCGATGAACGCCAGCCGGATCTTCGCGGAGCCCGACACCATCACGGGTTCGATCGGCATCTTCGGCCTGTACTTCACCGGTTCGGAGGGCCTGGCGAAACTTGGTATCAACACCGCGGGCGAGGGCACCACGCCGCTGGCGGGCGCGTTCGATTTCCGGCGTCCACTCGACCCCGCGTTGAACGCGATGATCCAGAGCAGCATCGATTGGGGTTATCACCGCTTCGTGGACAACGTCGCCAAGGCGCGCGGCAAGAACTACGCGGACGTCGACGCGATCGCGCAGGGGCGCGTGTGGACCGGCGCGCAGGCGCTGCAGCGCGGACTGGTCGATCAACTGGGTGGTCTGCAGGACGCGGTCGCGTATGCGGCGAAGGACGCCAGGCTCGGCGACGACTATGCCGTGCGCTACGTCGAGCCGCCGCTCAATCCGTTGCAGCGATTCTTCCTGGGCATCGGCGACAGTGCCTCCGCGCGCGTGCTGACATCGTTGGGCGTGCACTTGCCGAAGTCGTGGCTGCTGGCGGT
>DATFGL010000049.1:0-6517 GCA_035249465.1 Rhodanobacteraceae bacterium
GGATGCGGCGATCGCCGCGGCGGCAAAGCACTGACGCGATGGCCTGCGCGCGTTTCACCGTGACCGGCAGGGTGCAGGGCGTGTTCTTCCGCGCCTCGACCCGCGACTTCGCGTTGCAACTGGGCGTGACTGGTTACGCGAAGAACCGCGACGACGGCAGCGTGGAAGTCCTCGCCTCCGGCAGCGCCGAAGCGTTGGCGGCGTTGTTCGCCTGGTTGCACCATGGCCCGCCCGCCGCGAGGGTGGAGCAGGTGCAGCGCGAAGAAGTGTCGCCCCGGAACCTGCGCGACTTCACGACCAGGTGAACGGTTTGCCTTCCCCTTTCCCGGGAACCTTCTGGTTTTGCTCGTCCATGGGGAGCTTTTGATTTTGCTCGTCATCCCGGAATCGCGCAGCGATATCCGGGATCGGTTTGCATTCCGCATCCCACTGCAGGCGATATATACGGCAACCGATTCCGGGTTCCGCCGCGATGAAGCCGCAGCGGCCCCGGAATGACCAGTAAAATCGAGGCATCCATGGCAGGGCGTGGCGGCTGGCACTGTGATCCCGCCCGGTGCGCCTCAGTGCTCACCCAGCCGTGGCAACAATCCCACCAGGTTGCACGGCCGCGTGCGCGAATCGAGCTGCGCGCGCAACAGCTTTTCCCATGCGGTTTTGCATGCCGAGGTCGAACCCGGCAGCGCGAACACGAACGTCTGGTTGGACAATCCCGCGAACGCGCGCGACTGCAGGCTCGACGTGCCGATCTCCTCGAAGCTTACCGCTCGGAACAATTCGCCGAAACCCTGCATCTCCTTGTCCAGCAGCGGCAACACCGCTTCCGGCGTCGAATCGCGACCGGTGAAACCGGTGCCGCCGGTAATCAGCACGCCATGCACCGTGGCGTCGGCGATCCACGCCGCCACCTGCGCCCGGATCGTGTAGCGGTCATCGCGCAACAGCTTGCGCTCGTGCAGCCGATGCCCGGCTTCCGTCAACGCATCGACGAGGAACTGGCCGGAGCTGTCCTCGGCCAGCGTGCGCGTGTCCGAAACCGTCAGCACGCACAGATTCAGGGAAATGAATTGGTCTTTGGCGGTCATGGGTCGAGCTTACTCCGGCACCAGTGCGCGCTTTGGAAATGTGATCGACTGTGGTGACATACCGCTCCGGGAACGTTCGTGCATCGCGAGCAAAAGCGCCGCGAAATCCTGCGCGTAGGCCTGCATGTCGAACAGCCCTGATGTCTTGCGCAATGAAGTCAAGCGTTCGCGCAGCGCGGCGAGTACCGAGCGGTCGTTGCCGAAGCGGATGGCGGTGTCGATGAACGTCTTGTCGTCGCGGGCGATCAGTTCCGGCATGCCGAGGTGGTGGTTCAAGCTTCCGGCGACACGCGATTCGAAGGTTTCCCCCGGCCTCGTCAGCACCGGGCAGCCTGCCCAGATCGCGTCCGACGCGGTGGTATGCGCGTTGTACGGATTGGTGTCGAGGAACAGGTCCGCCAGTCGATAGCGCGCGAGGTGTTGCAGGTGCGGCAGCGTGGGCGAGAACACCAGCCGGTGCGGATCGAGGCCACGCACGCGCGCGGCTTCGCGCAGGCGTGCATTGGCGTCGCTGCCGTAATCCAGCAGCCACAGCACGCTGTCGGGCACTTCGCGCAGCACCGCGCCCACGCGGCTGAAGCTGGCGGCGTTGAGCTTCCATGAATTGTTGAAGCTGGCGAATACCGTGACGTCGTCGGGCAGGCCGAACGCGGCGCGGGGCGGCGGTGCGCCGATCGCGCGCGTGGTGTCGGAGGGCTGGTAGCAACGCGGCAGGTACGCGACGGATTCCGAATAGAAGCGTTGCAGCGGCTCCGGGACCAGGAAATGATCGGCGATCAGGTAATCGATGAACGGCGCGCCGGAGGTGCCGGGATACGCGAGCCAGCTTGCCTGCATGGGCGCCGGCCGCAGCGCGAACACGCCCGGCACGCCGCCCGCGCACCAGCCGTCCACGTCGATGAGCACGTCGGTGCCCGCATCGTGTACGCGTTGCGCGATCGCGGTGGCGGGTTGTTGCGCGACCTCGTGGAACGAATGCGCCGCTTGGCGCAACCGCGCGCGCACGTCGCTGCCGTCGTCGGACGTGGTGGCGAACAGATGCACTTCCACGTCGTCGCGGCGGCCGAGATGCTCGAACATTTCGACGGTCAACAGGGCGGTGGCGTGCGCATGGAAACCGGCTGATACGAATCCCGCTCTGAGTGGCCGCCCATTTCCCGGCCGCGCATGGGCAAACTTCAGATGCCGCCGCAACGGCTCGATGTCACGTTCCACGCGCGCGGCGCGCGCGCGGGCGCAGGTCAGTTGTTCGGCGGCCGTGGCGTCCTCGGCGAGGAATGCAAACGGATCGATGGAACCGGAGCCGTCCAGCGCGCGTGCCTTGATGCGGCGGCTGAGCGGCTCGGCGGCTGCCCAATCGCATTCGCGCCGCAACACGAACAGCAACTGGCCTTCGGCGAGGTGCAGGTTCGGATCGAGCTGCAGGGCGCGGCGATAAAGCTGCACGGCTTCGCCGTAATGGTGCTGCTCGTCCGCCATCAGGCCGGCCTGGTACGGAAACTGCGCGGCGTCGGGCGCGAGTTGCGCGGCCTGCCCGTACACCGCCTGCGCTTCGGCGTAGCGTTGCTGGCGATTCAAGGCATGGCCCAGCAACAGCAGTGCTTGCGGATGGGGCTGGCCCGCGAGCACGCCGCGCAGCCGCGTTTCGGCGTCCGCCGTCCTGCCCAGCGACAGTTCGGTGGCGGCGAGGTTGACGATTGCGTCGAAGTAACCGGGCGCGAGCTCGAGCGCGGCGTGGTAAGCCTCGCGCGCGCCTTCGTCGTCCCCCGCGGCGCGCAGCGCATTCGCAAGGTTGTTGTGCAGCGCCGGGTCGTCCGGGCGATCGCGCACGACCTGTTCCAGCAACGCCACCGCGCCGTTCACATCGCCGTCCGATTGCAGCGCGCTGGCCAGGTTGCTGCGCGCCTCGACGCTGGCGGGCGCAAGGCGCACGGCTTGCTCGAACGCGCTGCGCGCCTCGGCGCCGCGTCCCAACATGAACAGGGCGACGCCGTGCAGGCGCGCGAGTTCGGCGTCGTCGGGAACGGTCTCGCGCAATTTGCGCGCCTGTGCTTCGGCGCCGGCGGTGTCGCCGCGCTCCAACCGTTCGACGACACGCGCGACGAGCGCGGATGCGGTCTTGCCGCTCATGCGCGTTCCGCGAGTTGGGTGAGCGCCTCGGCGTGGGCCTCGCGCGCCAGCGCGCCGATCAAGTCGTCGAGATCACCGTCGATGATTTCCGGAAGCTTGTGCAGGGTCAGGTTGATGCGGTGGTCGGTCACGCGGCCCTGCGGGAAGTTGTAGGTGCGGATGCGTTGGCTGCGATCGCCGGAACCGACCTGCAGCTTGCGGGTCGCGGCCTGCGTCGCCGCCTGTTCGGCACGCTGCGAATCCAGCAGGCGCGCCTTCAGCAGCGACAACGCGCGCGCGCGGTTCTTGTGCTGGCTGCGTTCGTCCTGGCATTCGACCACGATGCCGGTCGGAAGGTGCGTTATGCGGATGGCGGAGTCGGTCTTGTTGACGTGCTGGCCGCCTGCGCCCGACGCGCGGAAGGTATCGACTCTCAAATCCGCGTCGCGCAACTCGATGCCGGTGATGTCTTCCTGCTCGGGCAGGATCGCGACGGTCGCGGCCGAGGTATGGATGCGTCCCGAGGCTTCGGTGACGGGCACGCGCTGCACGCGATGCGTGCCGGATTCGAATTTGAGCGCCGCATAGGCGCCTTCACCCTCGACGCGGGCCACGGCTTCCTTGTAGCCGCCGTGCTCGCCGTCGTGCGCGGACAGGATTTCCGTGCGCCAGCCACGGCGTTCGGCGTAGCGCAGGTACATGCGCAGCAGGTCGCCCGCGAACAGTGCGGCTTCGTCGCCGCCGGTGCCCGCGCGCACTTCGAGGAACAGGTTGGCGTCGTCCAGTGGATCGCGCGGGATCAGCAGCGCCTGCAGGCGTTCGTCGAGTTCGGCGGCCTCCGCTTCCAGACGCACGACTTCCTCGCGTGCAAGTTCGCGCATGTCGGGATCGGTCAGCATCGCGCGTGCGTGCGCCAGCTCGTCGGCGTTCTTCGTCGACGCCGCGAAGGTTTCGGCCAACTCGTGCGCCTGCGCGTATTCGCGCGACAGTTCGCGGAAGCGTTTCGGATCGGCGGCCGCATCGGGTTCGGCCAGCAGCAGGCCGACCTCGTGGTGGCGCTCCAGCAGTTGTTCGAGGCGGCGCTGCAGTTGCGGGTTCACGGGTCGCGCCCGTCCGTGTCTCCGTACACGTCAGAAAATAGGCGCGTGGCGGCATCGAGCAGAGCCTGGTCGCCGTGCTCGGCGGCTTCGCGCAGCCGCACGCTGGGGGTGTGCAGCAACTTTCCGGTGAGGGTGTTGGCGAGGTAATCGAGCGCGTCGTTGGGGTCGCGCCCGCCCGCCAGCATCTCGCGCGCACGTGCGAGCACTTCATCGCGCTGGGCCTCGACGCTGGCGCGGTAGGCTCGCAGTGGCTGGTCGAGCGCGGCCCCGCGCCGCCAGGCGAGATAGCGTTCCACCTGCAGGTCGATGATGGCTTCGGCTTCGCGCACCGACGCCTCGCGTGAGCGGCGGCCGTTGTCGATGGACTGCTGCAGGTCGTCGATGGTGTAAAGGAACACGTCCGGCAATTCGGCCACGGCAGGATCGATGTCGCGCGGAACGGCCAGATCGATCAGCAGCATCGGCCGGCGGCGGCGTTGTTGCGACGCGTGCTGCAACATCGGCACGTCGAGGATCGGTTCGCGGCTGGCGGTGGCCGAAATCACGATGTCGGCTTCGGCGAGGTGCCTCGACAGATCCGCCACCGCGATCGCGTAACCGCCGACGGGGTTCACCAGCGCCTGTGCGGTTTCGATGGTGCGGTTGGCGACGATCAGGCGCTTGACGCCGCGCTCGATGAGATGCCGCACCGCGAGTTCGATGGTGTCGCCCGCACCGATCAGCAGCACGCAGGATTCGCGCAGGTCGGCGAACGCCTGTTCCACCAGACGCACCGCGGTGAACGCGATCGACACCGGGCCTGTGCCGATGCGGGTTTCGGTACGTACGCGCTTGGCCACCGCGAAGGCGTTCTGCAGCAGGCGGTCCATCGGTGCGTGCAGGGTGCGCGCCGAACGCGCCGCGCGCCACGCATCCTTCACCTGCCCGAGGATTTGCGGTTCGCCCAGCACCATGGAATCCAGCCCGGTCGCGACCCGGAACACGTGCCGCACGGCTTCGTCGTCGGTGTGCCGGTACAGGAACTCGTCCAGCCGGCCCGGGGTCATTTGATAGCGGGCGTGCAACCAGTTTTCCGGCGCATGCTCGGCGCCGTCACGGACACTGCAATACAGCTCCGTGCGATTGCAGGTCGACAGGATCATGGCCTCCTCGACGCCCGGTTGTGCGGCCAGGTCCGCCAGCGCCGGCGGCGTGGCATCGGCATCGATGGCCACCCGTTCGCGCAGCGCGACCGGCGCGGTGAGGTGGTTGAGGCCGAGTGCGATCAGCGGCATGGCATTAACGGGGCGACAGGCTAAGCTGTCGCATGGCGGCAAGACGAAAGAGGACCGGAACCCGGTGCGGAATGTGCGGATCCAACCTGACAGGTACAAGAAGCGGAACCCCGGCCCGGCCCACGTCCGTGTGCCGGCCGGGATGAAGCCGTCCTGGCTTCATTTTAGCGCGTTTACCCTGATTCTCGCGGTGGCGGCAATGGTCGCGGGATGCGCGCAGGCGCCCCTGCGAGGCGCGTCACACATGGGCGCCGGGCAGCCGCTGGCCACGCTGGATCTTCCTGCGGATAGCGCGAACGGCAAGGCTTCGGCGCTGCTGATCGCGGCCGAATTCGCATTGCAGGGCGGCGATGCCGCGAAGGCCGCCGCCGATTATGCCGAGGCTGCGCAAATTTCGAAGGATCCGGCGATCGCCATGCGCGCGCTGCAACTGGCGCTGGTGACGCATGACACCGACGCGGCACAGCGGATGCTGGATCGCAGTCAGGCGCTGGGCGCGAGCGCGCACGATCTGGCCATGGGGCGGGGACAGCTTGCAATGCTGCGCGGTGATCGCGCAGCCGCGGAGCAGCAGTTCCGCGGCGTGCTGGCATCCGGCAAGGTCGAAGACTGGAAAACCTTTGCCGCGTCGTTGCTGACCGCGCGCGATAGCGCGTTGGCGGGGCGTGTGCTGGAAGACCTTGCGACACCCGACAAGCTTCCCGCCGATGCAAGCGTGTGGGTGGCGTTGAGCCAGTTGGGCGAGCACCTTGGCCGGCATGCGTTCGCGCGCAAACTCGCGGATGCGGCCGTGCAACGCTTCGACGGCACCGACGCCATCGCATGGGCGGCCAGCCTGCGGGTATCGGTGGGCGATCGCGACGGCGCGCTCGCCTTGTACCGCAAGGGCGTGGCCGCGCACCCGAAGAACACGGGCCTGCGCCTCGGCTACGCGACGCTGTTGGGCGAT
>DATFGL010000050.1:0-4509 GCA_035249465.1 Rhodanobacteraceae bacterium
GCGCTGGAATTCGGGCGAACGCACCTGCGCGGTGGCCCGGTCCGCGGCCAGTTGCGCCTGGCGCGCGATGTTCTGCCAGTCCGAAGCTTGCAAGCGCTCGGGGGTGACGCGCAGTGCATGGACGTTGCCGCCGCGATCCACATCCAACGCGATGGGTTTGCCCGCTTCCGCGTGCCAGAGCCCGCTTCCGGAAGCGCCACCGTGTGTGCCGACCGGTTTGCCGTCGATGCGCGTGATCGTGTCGCCGGCCTTGATGCCGGCGCGTTCGGCCGGACCGCCTGGTGTCACGGCGCCCACCCGCAAACCCTTGCTCGTGCGGATGACCGCCATGCCGAACATGCCGCGCCGGTTGTCCGCAAGATAGTGCAGCGCGCTGGCGTTGGCCTCGTCGCCGAGCTTGGTGGACAGCGCGGCCATCTGGCGAGCCAAGGCGTTCATGCGCGTTTGCAATTGGGCCATTTGTTGCTCGGCGGCGGCGTCGGTCGCCGCGCTTTGCGCGGAGTCCGATGCCGCGGGTGGTGCGGCGAAGGCCGCGCCCGCAAGCGGCAGCAACAGGCAGAAGGCGAGTGTTCGTTGCATGGGAGTTCTCCGGTCACATGGCAAGTGGTCACATGGAAATGAGGTGGTCGTGGCTTGCGGGGCGTTGGGTCGCGGCCAGGTAGGGCTGCAGGTGCAGCAGGCCGAGCTGCTGCAACAGCGTGATGCGCTGCTGCCAGAGACCGGCCGCGGTGGAAGGATTGCGCGTGGCCGAAAGTTGCAGGTCCACCAAACCGATCCGGTCCTGCAGGGCCACGGCCCGGGTCAGTTGTCGGCCGTCCAGCGGTGCGCCGTCGCGATCGAGGGTCTGCACCCACGCCTGCCACTGCTGCGAACTCGCCTGCAAGGCGTCGATGTCACGCACGGCCGGCGTTGCGGCGTGGCTGATGGCGGATTGCGTCGCGACGGGGGTGAAGGCCGGCGGTGCCGCACGCCGATGGAGCTGCGGCCACGCAAGCGTGAGCGCGATTCCGGCGGCGAACGCGGCGGGCAGCGTGAACCAGACCGCCTTGCGCACGACGCGGCGGCGCCGGATGCGCGAGGCGAGTTCGGGCCACGCGTCCCGCGCGGGCGTGCCGGCGGGCAGCACGCGCAGCGCCGCGGCGAGCGACGCATCGCCGGTCATGCGGTGGTGGTCGAGCCGATCGTGCATGGCGTGTCCTCCGCTTGGGGTTGTAGAAGTTCGCGCAGGCGCCGGGTCGCGCGCGCGAGCTGGGATTTGGAAAAACTCACCGAACGCCCGAACTGTCCGGCGATTTCGACGTGGGTGTAGCCTTCGACGTGGTACAGCCACAGCACCGCGCGCGCCGCGCCGGGCAGGCGGTTCAGTGCGCGCTCCAGCGTGGCGGCATCGGCGTGTATCCATGGCGCCGGCGATTCGTCGATCGTCAGCGTGTCGTCGAGCACTTCGATGACGTGCAGGCGGTCGTGACGCAACTGCATCAGCGCCTCGTTCACCACCAGCCTGCGCAGCCATGCCGCGAACGGCGCGTCGCCGCGGTACTGACGCGCGCGCTCGAAGGCCTTCAACATCGAATCCTGCAGCACTTCCTGGGCGACGTCGCGGCGGCCGGTCAGGCGCAGCGCCAGCGTCCATGCCGCACGTTCGAACTGGCGGTACACCGCCTCGAACGCGTCGAGCTCGCCGCGCTGCAGGCGGGCGATCAGGTCGGGTTCGACGGCTTGCTGGAAGTTCGCGGGCACCCTACAAGGATGCACCAGCACGCCAAACGGTCGCAGTGCCGGTCGGGGTGGTCTGTCATAATCGCCGCATGGAAGAATCCCGGGTCGTCGACGCCGTCGAAAGCCCCGCCGAGCAAGCCGTCGAGGCGAGCGTGCGTCCGCGCACGCTGGCCGAGTACGTCGGCCAGGCGGCGATGCGCGAGCAACTGTCGCTGTCGATCGAAGCGGCGCGCAAGCGCGGCGACGCGCTGGATCACGTGTTGGTATTCGGCCCGCCCGGTCTCGGCAAGACCACCATTTCGCACGTGATCGCGAACGAACTTGGCGTCAACCTGCGCACCACCTCGGGGCCGGTGCTGGAGCGCGCGGGCGACCTCGCGGCGCTGCTGACCAACCTGCAGCCGCACGACGTACTTTTCATCGACGAAATCCACCGGCTCTCACCGGTGGTCGAGGAAGTCTTGTATCCGGCGCTGGAGGATTTCCAGATCGACATCATGCTGGGCGAGGGACCCGCCGCGCGCTCGATCAAGCTCGACCTGCCGCGGTTCACGCTGGTCGGCGCGACCACCCGCGCAGGCATGCTGACGAGTCCCTTGCGCGACCGTTTCGGGATCGTGCACCGGCTGGAGTTCTACACGCCCGGCGAACTCGCGTCGATCGTCGCGCGCTCGGCGCGGATCCTCGACATTGCCTGCGACGAAGACGGCGCCGCGGAAATCGCGTGCCGTGCGCGCGGTACGCCGCGCATCGCCAATCGCCTGCTGCGGCGCGTGCGTGATTATGCGGAAGTGCGCGCGGGCGGGCGCATCACGCGCGATGCGGCGTCGGCGGCGCTGGAAATGCTGCAGGTGGATGCAGGCGGCTACGACGAACTCGACCGCCGCCTGCTGCGCCTGGTGCTGGAGCAGTTCGACGGCGGCCCGGTCGGCGTGGAATCGCTGGCGGCGGCGCTGGCCGAGGATCGCGACACCATCGAGGACGTGCTGGAGCCGTACCTCATCCAGCAGGGGCTGCTGGCGCGCACCGCGCGCGGGCGCATCGCCACCGCCAAGGCGTGGCGGCATTTCGGCCTCAAGCCGCCGCGCGGCGAAATGAACCTGTTCGAACGGCAGGAGTCATAGATGGTCGACGTGACCGGTCACGCTCAACGGGCGTTCAGGTGGCGGACAAGGGTTTACTGGGAAGATACCGATGCGGGCGGCGTGGTGTATCACGCGGGCTACCTGCGTTTCCTCGAACGTGCGCGCAGCGAATGGATGCGCGCGGCCGCAATCGGGCAGGACGCCCTGCGTCAGTCGCACGGGATCGTGTTCGTGGTGCGCGAATTGAGCATCGCCTATGACAAGCCGGCCCGGCTGGACGATGAGTTGGATTCGACGGTTCGCGTCGAACGCCTGCGTGCGGCCAGCATCGATTTCGCGCAGGTCATCACGCGCGTTGGGGACGGCGCCACGTTGGCGCGCGCAACGGTTCGGGTCGCCTGCATCGACGCCGGCAGCTTCGCGCCGTGCCGGATTCCGCAAGACATCGCAGCCTTGATTGAAGGAAACAACTTCAAATGAATGGTTCCATCAACATCCTCGATCTGGTCATCCACGCCAGCTTGCCGGTCAAGCTGGTGCTGCTGATCCTGGTCTTTTTTTCGTTCACCTCGTGGGTGATCATTTTCCGCAAGAAGATGATGCTGGATTCCGCCAGCCGCGACGCCGATGATTTCGAGGAACGCTTCTGGTCGGGCGTGGACCTTGCGGCGCTGTTCCGCGAAGTCGGCAACCGCGCGGGCGAAGCCGGCGGCCTGGCGGCGGTGTTCGAGTCGGGTTTCCGCGAATTCGTGCGCCAGCGCCAGCGCGGCGGCGAAGACCGGCGCGCGGTGCTGGAATCGTCCGAGCGTGCGATGCGCGTGGCGGGGACGCGCGAAATGGAGAAGCTCGAACGCAATCTCGAATACCTTGCCAACGTGGGCTCGATCAGCACCTACGTCGGCCTGTTCGGAACGGTGTGGGGCATCATGATTGCGTTCCAGGGCCTGGGCACCATGAAGCAGGCCACCATCGCCACCGTTGCGCCGGGCATTTCCGAAGCGCTGGTGGCCACCGCGATGGGCCTGGTCGCGGCGATCCCCGCGGTGTGGGCGTATAACCGTTACTCGACCCGCCTGGATCGCCTGACGCTGCGCTACGAAACCTTCCAGGAAGAGTTCTCGTCGGTGCTGCAGCGCCAGATGCACGCCGAACAGCCTGCGCCGCAGGAACGCGCGAAGGCGCCGGTACGGTAACGGAGGCGCGTCGACATGGCACCGCAACATCGCAGCAAGCGCCGCAGGATGGCGGAAATCAACATCGTCCCGTACATCGACGTGATGCTCGTGCTGTTGATCATCTTCATGGTCACCGCGCCGATGCTGCAGCAGGGCCTCGAAGTGAATCTGCCGCAGGCGAGCAAAGCGAACCCGGTCGATGCGCAGCCGATCTACGTCACCGTGCCGGCGGATTTCGGCGCGAGGAAGGTCGTGCAGCTCGGCAAGGAAGAGATTCGCGTCGAGATTCTGCACGAGCGCGTTCGCCAGGCGTTGCTCACGCGCACGGACAAGTCCGTCTTCGTCCGTGCGGACGCGGCGGCGACGATGCAGGACTTCATGACGGTGACAGACAAGCTGAACCAGGCCGGCGTCCAAAAGATCGGCGTGCTCTCACAGCCAGTGCAACGCCGGTAACTTTCATGCAGGAAGCCGTCAGTTCGATTCTCCTCTCACGCAGCCGCGAGGCCGACGGCCTCTCGCGCATGGTG
>DATFGL010000051.1:0-2197 GCA_035249465.1 Rhodanobacteraceae bacterium
AGGCGGTACGGCTTGCCCTCCGGCGTGCGCAACGCCTCGATCTCGCGGCGCATGGCGCCGAGTTCCGCGTAATGCGGATCGTCGGGATCGCTGCAGGACTGGTACACGATTGCATCGTCCGGCGCGAAGCGGGCGAGGGTATCGACGTGCGCATCGGTGTCGTCACCTTGAAGGTGGCCGTGATCGAGCCATAGCACGCGCTCCGCCGACAGCGCGTTGCGCAACGTGAGTTCGATCAGTTCGCGCGGTTGGTCGGGATGGCGCTGTCGCAGGCACTTCCAGGTGGTGAGGATCGTGTCGCGCCCATCGGATTCGATCGCGCCGCCTTCCAGCGCCCAATCCACGCGCTGGTGCCGGGCATCGCGGCGGAACACGCCGCGTTCGATCAACCCCGCGACGAGCGCGTCGTCCTGCGACGCCTCGAACTTGCCACCCCAGCCAGTAAAACGAAAGTCCAGCAACACGAACTGTTCTTGCGCATCGGCACAGGGATGTGCCGATCGCGAATCATCAGATTTGTCGGAGGCAAGTTCGGACATATGCCGAACTTGCCGTGTCCGGGCCGTGGCTGGATGCCCGGTCCCGGACTTCAAAATGATCGGGCCGGAGTCGCGCAGCCAAGTGTCGTCGTAGGGGATCTCGACGAAGCGCACGCGGGACAAGCGGGCGCCCGCATCGCGCAGGCATTCGACGGCGTGCGCGCCGATCTCGGCATTCGGCGTGCAGACGATCGCGGTTTCGAAACGCGTGATGGCCGCGATCAGCGCGGCGCAGGTGCCCTCGACGGAATCGAGCCGCGCCGCCCAGTCGGTGCCGGCGTGCGGCCACGCCAGCAACACCGCGGACTGCGGCTCCCATTCGGCCGGCAAACGCAGGGGCATTTGTGCCATGGGGATTCAGGACCTTTATTTTTGCCGTCATTCCCGCGCGGGCGGGGACCCAGCCTACATTTGGTGCGAAAACATGGATCCCGGCTTTCGCCGGGATGACGACAAGGTTTCCGTTCCATTCGGAGCGGCTGTCGTGAAAAGTCAGGGCAGGGATGCCCGTTCTGGTGATCGGGGTCGTGCGGCAAACGTACTCGCTGGATCGTTGGCCGGGGCTGCGATCAGGGACGATCGCACTATAAAGAGTGTGGGCCAGGGGAGCGCAACACCGAATGGATCACGTGGCTGTATTCGAAGTACACGATGTACTTCGAGTATTCCCAGCGGTGGATCGGCGGCTGGTGCCTGGAGCTGCCGCCACGGGTCGCCAGCACCTTCAGCGGCACACCGTATTCGCGCTTCACCTGATCCATGGTCATTCCGCGTTTGGGCATGTTGTACTGCTGCTCCTGCTGCACCTTCATGCGCAGGCTTTCGGCATGCGCGGTCGCGGGCAGCAGCAGTGGCGCGGATGCCAGTGCAAGGGTTGCGGCGATCAAACTGGTGGCGATGCGTTTCATGGCCTTGCTTCCCCAGGGCGCCCCGTGCGCCGATGCGCCTTTGTAGCAAAAACCGCCTGAACGCGCCAGAGAATGCGGTCACGAAAAAGGCCGCGAAAGCGGCCTTTACGGTGGCGTCGACGGAGCGGCTGTTGTGGAAAGTCAGGGCAGGATGCCCGTTCTGGTACCCACGAGCTCGAAGCCGTCCAGTTGACCGCTCACCAGATGGTGCAGCGATCAGGGACGATCGCACACTTATCTCTGGCGGGCTTTGAAACGTGGATTGCTCTTGCAAATCACGAACACCTTGCCGCGCCGGCGCACGACCTTGCAGTCGCGATGCCGCTGCTTGGCGGACTTCAGGGACGAAAGCACCTTCACGGCGGACTCCTTGGGGTCAAACCAGCCGAAACAAAGCGGGAAAGTGTAGCGTGCATAAATACTTGCCGCAAGCCTGCGGACAGGCTGAAACCCGCCCGGTATCCTACGGGGCTTCGCGTCCAGACCTTCGGGAGTGAACCGCCGTGGCAGCCGATCTCGACCAGACTTGCGTCAACACCATCCGCTTCCTGTCGGTGGACATGGTGCAGAAGGCCAACAGCGGCCATCCCGGCCTGCCGCTGGGCGCGGCGCCGATGGCCTACGTGCTGTGGACCAAGTTCCTGAAGCATCACCCTTCGAATCCGCACTGGGTCGATCGCGACCGCTTCGTGCTTTCCGCCGGCCACGGTTCCGCGTTGCAGTACAGCTTGCTGTATCTGACCGGCTACG
>DATFGL010000052.1:0-9037 GCA_035249465.1 Rhodanobacteraceae bacterium
TTGGAATGCCGCGGGCAGCGTTTCGATCAGCACCGTCACCCTGAAGGTACCAATGGCGAGGCCCAGCGTGCGCTCGACGTGGTCCATCACGTCGTTCCAAAGCGCGGCTTCTTCCATCGATTGCAGCTTGGGCAGGTAGAAGTACGGCCCAAGGTTTTTCGCTGCAAGCAAACGCGCGTTGTGGAAGGCGAACAACGCAAAATCGAACAGCGAGCCCGACATCGGCTCGCCATCGACCTGCACGTGGTTTTCGGGCAAGTGCCAACCGCGCGGGCGCACCATCAGCACCGCGGTCGCGCCGTTCAACCGGTATTTGCGGCCGTCGTCGTTGCGGAAGTTGATCGTGCCGGCCACTGCATCGCGCAGGTTCACCTGGCCGTCCAGCAAGTTGTTCCAGGTGGGCGCGGTCGAGTCCTCGAAGTCGGCCATGAACACGTTGGCGCCCGAGTTCAGCGCATTGATCACCATCTTGCGGTCCACGGGTCCGGTGATTTCGACGCGGCGGTCCAGCAGTGCGGCCGGGATCGGCGCGACGGTCCATCCGGTTTCGCGGATGGTGCGCGTGTCGGCGCGGAAGTCGGGCAGTTCGCCCGCATCCCAGCGCGCCTGCAACTTCGCACGCTCGTTCAGCAGGGCAAGGCGGCGCGGTTCGAAGCGGCGGTGCAGGTCCACCAGCAGCGCTTGCGCCGATCCGGTCAGGATCGCCCGGTAACCGGGCTGCAAACCGCCCGGAATTTCGATTCCTGTTTCCTCGTTTAGCCTTTCCATGGGTACGGCCATCGCGGGTTCCTCTCGGGGTGTCGGCGGGAGTCCCGACGCTAGCCTTGCAATGTATATTTGACAAAACAGAACTTTCAACGCATAACATTGAATTAAATAAAGTCAAAGTTAAACATTTGAACCAAAAGGGTGTTCAAGAGATGGCTCCTGGCAAAACGGACACGAAACACAGGCCACGCCGCAAACGGGGCACGGCGGAGGCCGGCGAGGCGGCGCGCTTCTACTACAAGGGCAACCGCTACAAGCAACTGCGGGCGTTCATCGCCATCGCCAAACTCGGCACCCTCGCGCGCGCGGCCGAATCGCTGTTCCTGTCGGCGCCGTCGATCAGCCTGCAATTGCAGGCACTCGAACGCGAGCTGGGCACGCAACTGGTGGAGCGCGGTCGCCGCAGGGTCACGCTCACGCGCGCCGGCCAGGCGCTGTTCGAGCAGGCGCGCCCGCTGGTGGAAGGGCTGGATTCACTCGACACCCATTTCCACAGCGCCATCGAAGGACTCGGGGCCGGCGAACTCACCATCGCGGCGGGATCATCGACGATCCAGTACCTGTTGCCGCCGCTGGTCGCCGGTTACCGCGAACGTTTTCCCGGTGTGCGCCTGCAGCTTGCCAACGTGACCGGCAAGGACGGCCTTGCGATGCTTCGCTCCAACCAGGCCGACTTCGCGGTGGGTTCGATGCTGGACGTGCCGAACGACATCACCTACCAGCCGTTCCGGAACTACGACCCGATGCTGATCCTGCCGCTCGGGCACCCGCTTGCAGACAAGCCCGACCTGCGGCTTGCCGATCTTTCACCCTTCGGGCTGATCCTGCCGCCGCATCGCCTCACGACGTACCGGCTGGTGGATCTGGTGTTCCAGCAGCGCAAGGTGCCCTACACCGTCGCGATCGAGGTCGGCGGATGGGAAGTGATCAAGCAATACGTCGCGATGGGACTCGGCATTTCCATCGTCACCGGCATCTGCCTGACCGAGGCCGACAACGAGCGCCTGGTCGCCCGCAACATGCGCGCGTGGTTCCCGCAACGCAGCTACGGCGTGGTGATGCGGAAGGGGAAATACTTGTCGGCCGAGGCGCGCGATTTCATCAACCAGATCGGGCCGGGGCTGCTGGCGCATCGCGAACACGACGAACCCGGACACTCGGAACGCTGAAACCTGCCGGAAGAGGGAATCGAACCCCCGACCCACGCATTACGAATGCGTTGCTCTACCAGCTGAGCTATTCCGGCACAGGCGAACCGCTTAGTTTACGGGCGCACACCGCAGCGCGCAACGCGATCCGGCCGTGGCGGAAACTCCCGGCCACGACTTCCGCCGTCACGAAGGCTTGTGCGGGCGCATGGCATAAAGCATGATGCCGCGCGTGGCGACCGAGTCCTCGACAAACCCGAATGCCCGCGCGGGCCGCGGCACGGATCACATCCGGCGCGAGTTGCGCGTGCTCGACACCTACCGGGTATTCCAGGCGCTGGTCTACAGCATCCTGTCGCTGAGCAGCCTCGCCTTCACGTGGATGCCGCTGCGCGGGCCGCTGCTCGCACGCACCACGGCACTGGTTTACCTGCTGTTTGCGCTGCTGATCCTGGCGCGCGACCTGCGCGGTCCGCGCTCGCTGCTGATCAGTGCCAGCGCGTTCCTGAGCGTGGACGTGCTGGCGGCGTTCCTGGCCGCCGTCACCATTCCCGCCGCGCACACCGGCATCGCGCTGATGCTCGTGATCAATGTCGGCGCCGCCGCGCTGCTGCTGTCGCCGCGGTTGGGCGGCCTGTTCGCCGCGCTGGCGACATTGGCGATGATTGCGCAGGCGCTGCTGGCGACCGGCGAGACCGATGTCGGCCACGCCCTCGTCGAAGCGGGACTGTTCGGCGTCGCGTATTTCGCCACCGCCTCGTTGTGTTTCGCGCTGGGCAGCCAGATGCGCGCCAGCGAGGCGCTGGCCGAGCAACGCGGCAGCGATCTCGCCAACCTCGCCCAGGTCAACGACCTGATCATCCGCCGCATGCGCACCGGCGTGCTGCTGGTGGACGACGCCAACCACATCCACCAGATCAACGAATCCGCGTGGATGCTGATGGGCAACCCCGGCGTGGAACAGCGCGACCTCGGTGTGGTGGCGCCCGAACTTTCGCGCCGTCTGTACCACTGGCGCACCACGCACGAACACGACTCCAGCGCGGTGGCGCTGGCCGACGCCACGCCCGAGATCATCCCGCGCTTCACGCGCCTGTCCGCGCATGACGACTCGTTCGTGCTGATATTCCTGGACGACACTTCGCTGGTGTCGCAGCGCGCCGAGCAGCTCACGCTGACCACGCTGGGGCGGTTGTCGGCATCGATCGCGCACGAAATCCGGAACCCGCTCGCGGCGATCCGCTACTCGGCACAATTGCTGGCCGAATCCGAGCTCATAAGCGAAGCCGACCAACGCATGGTCGAGATCATCAACAACCACTGCGGACGCGTCAACGAGATCATCGAGAACATCCTGCAGTTGTCGCGGCGCGAGCGTTCGCGGCCCGAATCGCTGGACCTCAATCATTGGGCCGTGCGTTTCGTCGACGAATACAAGGAAGCCAACGATGTCGGCAAGGACAGCCTGCGCCCGCTGCTGTACCCGCGCCCCGTCGAGGCACTGGCCGATTCGCAGCATTTGCAGCAAGTGGTATGGAACCTGGTGCAGAACGCGCTGCGGTATGGACGCCTGCCCGACGAGCCGGCGCGGGTGATGGTGGTGGCGCGGCTGGCCAGCGACAACGGCCCGCCGCTGCTGGAAGTGATCGACCGCGGCCCCGGCATCCCGCCCAAGGTCGCCGCACAAATCTTCGAACCGTTTTTCACCACGCACGAATACGGAACCGGGCTGGGCCTGTACCTCGCCAAGCAGATGTGCGAAGCCAACCAGGCCAATCTCGAATACGTGCCGGTCGCCGGCGGGGGCAGTTGTTTCCGCATCACCCTGACCGCGCCGGTGAGCGTGCCGATGGGTTCGGAAGCGTGACGCACGCCCAAGCCGGCGTGGCAACATGGCGGGCGTCGCGCTAACCTCGGGCGCGAGGGGACATCACGCAAGGCGGGGAAGCATGGCCAAACAAACGGTACTGGTCGTCGACGACGAACGCGACATTCGTGAGCTGCTCACCATCACGCTGGGCCGCATGGATCTCGATGTCGACACCGCCGCGAATGTCGGCGACGCAAAACGGATGCTGGGCGAAACACATTACGACCTGTGCTTCACCGACATGCGCCTGCCGGACGGCACAGGGCAGGAACTGATCGAGCTGATCGCGCGCAGCCATCCGGAGACGCCGATCGCGATGATCACCGCGTACGGCAACGTGGAAGCGGCCGTCGACGCGCTGAAGGCGGGCGCGTTCGATTTCGTCAGCAAGCCGGTAGACATCCACATGCTGCGGCGCCTGGTGCAGAGCGCGTTGCGCGCCGGGCAAGCCACCGAGCAGGCCAGCGGCGACCAGGTTACCGCCAGCCGCCTCGTCGGCGAGTCGCAGGTCATGAAGGACGTGCGCGCGCGCATCGCCAAGCTCGCGCGCAGCCAGGCGCCCATCTACATCAGCGGCGAATCCGGTGTCGGCAAGGAACTGGTGGCGCGCTCCATCCATGAACTGGGGCCGCGCGCGACCGCGCCGTTCGTGCCGGTGAACTGCGGCGCGATTCCATCGGAATTGATGGAAAGCGAATTCTTCGGCCACAAGAAGGGCTCGTTCACCGGCGCGCATGCCGACAAGGAAGGCTTGTTCCAGACGGCGCATGGCGGCACGCTGTTCCTCGACGAAGTGGCGGAACTGCCGCTGCACATGCAGGTGAAATTGCTGCGCGTGATCCAGGAAAAAGCGGTGCGGCCGATCGGCGGGCGCGGCGAAGTGCCGGTGGACGTGCGGATTCTTTCCGCCACCCACAAGGATCTCGGGCGGCTGACCCAGACCGGCCAGTTCCGGCAGGATCTCTACTACCGCATCAACGTGATCGAACTGCGCGTGCCGCCCCTGCGCGAGCGCGGCGGCGACATCGCGGTGCTGGCCAGGCATATCCTCAAGCGCATGGCCGAACAGGCCGGCACGGCCGCACCCACCTTGCAACCCGCGGCGCTGAAGGCACTCAACGAATACGACTTCCCCGGCAACGTGCGCGAACTCGAGAACGTGCTGGAGCGCGCGATCGCGCTGTGCGAGGACGGCCTGATCGAACCGCCGGACCTGATGCTCGAGCCTTCCGGACACGAGCCCGATGAAGACGACTTCGACGAGGACGAAGGCGGCGATGAAGAATCGGGATCCGGCGCAAAAGACGGCGTCGGGCTTGACGACTACATCTCCAGCATCGAACGCGAAACCATCGTCAGGGTTCTGAAGGAAACCCGCTACAACAAGACCGCCGCCGCGAGGAAGCTGGGCATCACGTTCCGCGCGCTGCGGTACAAGTTGAAGAAGCTCGGGATCGACTGAGAAGCCACTGAATAACCTGCTGCGCTCGGCAGCTTGCGCGCCTGCGGTGCTCGCAATGCTCACGTACTGACATATACGCTCCGCTTGCTCCGCTCCGGCGACACGCAATCTGCCTTCGCTCGCGACGGTTCTTCAACGGCTTCCACCCCGCTGACATCCGCCAATCGCTCACGGATAAGCCGTCATCGAATACGGTTGGTCCTCGGGTCTGGTCGCCCAGGTCTTGTCCGGCTGCGCCTGCATCGTGAAGTGCAGCGTGCCGCCGTTGGCGATCTCCGCGTAGGTCAGGTAATCGCGCGTGAGCGGCTTGCCGTTCAACACAACCGCACCGACGTACGGATGGCCTTTTTCCAATCCATCGGTGGTGATGGTGAAGGTCCTGCCGTTCGGCAGATGCATCACGGCGCGGCGCACGAACGGACGTCCGATCACGTACTGGTTGCTGGCCGGCGCGACCGGATAGAAACCGAGTGCGGTGAAAATGTACCAGGCCGACATCTGGCCCAGGTCATCGTTGCCCGCGAGGCCGGTCGGCGTCGGCGCGTACTGCGTGTGCATGATTTCGGCAAGGCGCTGCTGCGTCTTCCACGGCGCGCCCGCGTAGTCGTACAGGTACGCGATGTGGTGGCTGGGCTCGTTGCCGTGCGCGTACCAGCCGATCAGGCCGGTGACATCCTCGAGCCCCGCGAAAGCCTTGGGGTCGATCTTCGCGTCGAATACTTCGTCCAGCTTCTTCACCAGCCCCGCGTTACCGCCGAGTTCATGGATCAAACCGCCGACGTCCTGCGGTTCGTACCACGAGTATTGCCACGAATTGCCTTCGGTGAAGCCGCTGCCGACGCCCGCCGTCGCCGGACTGAACGGCTCGCGAAACTGGCCGTTCGCAAGACGCGGTTGCGCGAAGCCCGTCTCCGGATTGAACACGTTGCGCCAGTTCTGTGCGCGCTTGAAGAACTTCCCGGCGACGCCCTTGCGGCCCATCGCCTCGGCCATGCGCGCGAGGCTCCAGTCGTCGAACGCATACTCCAGCGTTTTCGAAACCGACTCGGGTTCGCGGTCGCTGGGCACATAGCCGAGCTTCATGTAATCGGCCAGGTCGCCATAGGGTGCATAGGTCGCGCTCGCCACCATCGCTTTCAGCGCGGCATCGGCATCGAAGCCGCGGAAACCCTGCATGTAGGCGTTGGCGATCACCGGCACCGCGTGGTAACCGATCATGCACCAGGTTTCGAGCCCCTGGTACGCCCACACCGGCAGGATGCCGAACGGACTCGCCTGTTGCGCCGCGATCAGGGAACTCACGAAATCGTTGATGCGCCGCGGCGGCTGGATGAATGCCATCAACGGCATCTCCGCGCGATACACGTCCCACAGCGACCAGCTCGAATAGAACGTGAAGTCCCTGGCCGTGTGCACCGCGTGGTCGGGACCGCGGTATTCGCCATTCACGTCCATCGCGAGATTCGGCGCGATCAACGCGTGGTACAGCGACGTGTAGAAACTTGTCTCGACGTCGGGCGGAGCCTCCACGTCGATGGCGGACAACGCTTTCGTCCACGCCGCCCGCGCGTCGGCGCGGCGCGCATCGAAATCCCAGCCCTTGCCGTCCGCATCGAGATTGGCGATGGCGTTGCCGGCACTGACCGTGGAAATCGCCACCTTCACCAGCAGCGGTTTCGTCAATCTGCCGAACTCGAACGCGCCTTCCAGCTGCTTGCCCGCGATCGCGTCATTGCCGGCCGGATTCGCGGCCGGACCCTGGAAACCCTTGTACGGAATGTCGGTTTCACGATCGACCAGTTGGTGCGCGGTCATCGGCTGCGAAAACCGGATCGCGAAATACAGTTGCCGCCCCGGCGCCCAGCCGCGCGTTTCGCGGTAGCCGGTCACGGTGCCGTCGGCGCGCACGCGCAGCCGCGCCCACAACACCTTGCCGGGGTAATCGTAGATGCTGGGACGCAGGTCCAGCAGCACGTGCGCGTTCTGATTCTTCGGAAACGTGTAGCGATGCCAACCCACGCGCTGGCTGGCGGCGAGTTCCACCCGCACGCCGGGGGTCGCCAACGTCACCGCGTAGTAACCCGGCTGCGCAACTTCGGTCTTGTGGCTGAAGTCGGAGCGATAGCCGCTGCCCGGCTTGTCCGGATCACCCGGATCCCATTGCAGCTTGCCGACACCCGGCATCAGCAACACGTCGCCGAGATCGGAATGGCCGCTGCCGGAAAAATGCGTTTCGGAAAAGCCGAGGATGCTGTGGTCGCCGTACTGGTAACCCGCCGCCCATGCGTACGCGTGCTTGAAATCCGGCATCGCGGTGTCGGGACTCAACTGGATCATCCCGAACGGCACCGTCGCGCCGGGAAACGTGTGCCCCGCGCCACCGGTGCCGATCATCGGATCGGCCCGGTGCCATGCCGCGTCGCCTGGCTGCGCTGCGTGCGCGAATCCCGTGATACCCAACGCGAGGGCAAGCGCCAGCAGGCCGCAGCCCACGTCGCGCGATGATCGAATCCCGGAGGCGGCCATGGCGGTTCCTTGGATCGTTCCAAACGTGCCGCGAAAGTAGCACGCGGCGCGGCGGGATGCATGCTGCGCTGCAGAATGCGGCCATCCGTTCCCGCAGGCATCATGCGGAAAATTGGATCGTTCCAAATCCAGTTTTCACCGGATCGAACCCGTGCAAGCATCAATCCAGGCAGCCATGCAAGACCCCACGCGATGAACGGCCGGCGCGTCACCGTCACCGACATCGCGCGCGGCTGCGGCGTGTCGCGCGCAACGGTGTCGCTGGTCCTGCGCGGCAGTCCATTGCCTGCCGCCGCCACTCGCGCGAAAGTCGAAGCGGAACTGAAACGGCAGGGCTACGTTTACAACCGTGCCGCGGCGAATTTGCGCCAACGCCGTTCGTCGAGCGTCGCGCTGGTGATCAACGACCTGTCCAATCCGTTCTTCGCCGACTTCGCAGCCGGCGTGGACGAGGCGCTCGGTGCCGCCGGCTACGTAACCTTGCTCGGCAGCACCGGCGAATCGCCCGAACGCCAACAGCGGGTGCTGGCTTCGCTGCTGGAACACGATCCGGCCGGCATCATCCTGTCGCCGGCCGAAGGCAGCGACGGCGTATCGCTCGGGCAGGTGCTCGGCGTCCACGTGCCGGTGCTGGTGTTCAATCGCGAGCCGTCGCACGTGCGCTGGTCCGCGTCGCACTGGGATTATATGGCGCTGGACAACCGGCGTGGTGCGGCGCTGGCCACCAGGCACCTGCTGGAACGCGGGCACCGGCGCATCGCGTTTTTCGGCGGCCACGCAGAATCGAGTTCCTGCCGTGATCGCCGCCGCGGCTATGCCGAAGCCATGCGCGCCGCGGGCCTCGAACCCGAACCCGGCTGGCTGGTGGAAACCGCGCCGACGCGACTGGACGCCGCGACTCGCACGGCGTCGCTGTTCACGAGCAGGCATGCACCCACTGCCGCGGTTTGCTACAACGACGCGGTCGCGCTGGGGCTGATGCTGGGCCTCGGCGCGCGCAGCCTCGCCGCCGGCCGCGATTTCGCGGTCACCGGTTTCGACGACATTCCCGAAGCGGCCGTCAGCACACCCGCGCTGACCACGCTTGCCACCGATCCGCGTGCGCGAGGCCGCCAGGCCGCAGAGCGCATCCTCGAACGCGCGCGCCGCCCGGACATCGGCGCGGTGCGCGGCATCGCCCCCGTCCGCCTGATCATCCGCGCCAGCAGCGAGGCCACCATCGCATGAATACCCGAGTCGCAGGCAACCGCACCGCCCTCACGG
>DATFGL010000053.1:0-4728 GCA_035249465.1 Rhodanobacteraceae bacterium
CCAGCGCGTGCAGGCCGGCTTCGCCGGTGTGTCCGGTGCTTTGCAGGATCATCCAGTAACCGGTGACGCCCAGCAGCGCCAGGCCGACCACCAGCATGCCGGTGATCGCGCCGCCGCGGAACGCGACGTTCATGGCGGCGCCGATGCCGTTGCGCGCGGCTTCGGCGGTACGCACGTTGGCGCGCACCGAGACATTCATGCCGATGTAGCCGGCCGCGCCGGAAAGAATTGCGCCGATCGCGAAACCGACCGCCGTGGGCCAGCCGAGACCAGGCACGAAACCGATGATGATGAACAATACGATCCCGGCGATCGCGATGAAGGTGTACTGGCGGTTGAGGTAGGCCTTGGCGCCCACCTGCACCGCGTGCGCGATTTCGCGCATGCGATCGTTGCCGGCCGGTTGCTTCATGATCCAGCTGGCCGAGATGACGCCGTAAAGAATCGCCACGATCGCGCAGGCAAGCGCGATCCACACTCCATACTGTTGCAGCATCGGACAAACCCCTTTCGGTGCATACCCCAACGGGCATTCCCGCGAGTATAGCGCGGCTCCCGCGGCTGGCCAGTGGTGCCGAGCCGTTCCATCGTGGCGGTTCGGCGAGCCTAGAATGCGGGCTCCGGGCGAACGCCGCGATCCGAAGGGACCAGCAAAAAATGACCGACCACCGTTATGCCGCGCGCCGCGCAGCGTTCCGCAGGTTGCATCGATCCGGTTGCTTCCTGATTCCGAATCCATGGGACGCCGGTTCCGCGCACGCGCTGGCAGCGCTGGGCTTCAAGGCGCTGGCGACCACCAGTTCCGGTTTTGCGTGGTCGCGCGCGCACGCCGACAACACGATGGACGTCGAGGCTGTGTTGGCGCATTGCCGCGACATCGTCGGGGCCACGGAACTGCCCGTGAACGCCGATTTCGAGGACGGCCATGCGCGCGACATCGATGGCCTGAAGAAGAATGTCACACGTTGCATCGAAACCGGCGTGGCCGGCTTGTCCATCGAGGATTCCACCGGCGATCCATCGCAGCCGTTGTACGACTTCGATGAAGCCGTCGCGCGCATGCGCGCCGCGCGCGCCGCGATCGACGCGACCGGCGAAGACGTGATGCTGATCGGTCGTGCCGAATGCTTTCTGGCCGGCCACGCCGATCCCCTGAACGAATCCTTGAAGCGCTTGCGCGCCTACGCCGAAGCCGGCGCCGATTGCCTGTATGCGCCCGGTGCGGGCAAGCCGGAACAGATTCACGCGATCGTCGAGGCCGTTGCACCCAAACCCGTGAACGTGCTGGTCGGACGTCCGGCGCCGTACACGCTTGCCGATTTTGCGAAGCTCGGCGTGCGCCGCGTCAGCGTCGGCGGTGCGCTGGCCGGTGCGGCCTGGGGCGGGTTCCTGCGCGCCGCGCGCGGATTGGCCGAAGGCCGCTTCGACGGCTTCGCCGAGAATGCCACGCATTCTGAGTTAAACAACCTGTTTGCGCCGTAGGTCGGGTTGAATCCGCGTTCTTTGCGGATGAAGCCCAACATCGGATGTTTGGCACTCGTTGGGCTTCGCCGGATGAAGCCCGGCTCAGCGCCAACCTACACGTCGAACGGTGGCAGTTTCTTTTTGACCGCGGCGTTTTTCAGCACGACGTATTGCGGCAATCCGTTCTTGCCGTAAGGCGGCGGTGCTTCGCCGCGGATCAGCGGCGCGAGGTATTGGCGCGCGGCGGCGGTGATATGGAAGCCATCCTTCGCGATGAACGTGGACGGCAGTTTCTTCTCGCGATTGGCGATCCTGTCGAGCCTCGCGGTTTCGATCTTCCAGCGGTACGGTGAATCGGAGATGCGCCTGATCACCGGCATCACCGCGTTCTCGCCGGCCAGTGCCAGCTCCACCGCGGCCCCGCCGACCGCCAGCGCGTGCTCCAGATCGGTCTTCGACGCGACGTGCCGCGCGGAGCGTTGCAGGTAGTCAGGCATCGCCCAGTGTGTTTTCAGGTTCAATCTGCCGCGCACCAGCCCGGCGAGCGCAGGCGCGACGCCGCCGAGTTGCGTGTGACCGAACGCATCGGTGCCGGCGTGCGCGTCGGCGACGAACCTGCCGTCCGCGTAGCGGATGCCTTCGCTGGCGGCGATGACGCAGCAGCCGGCGCGCTCCACTGTTTCATGCACGCGTTGCAGGAACGCGTCGGCATCGAACACGCGCTCGGGGAACAGGATGATGTGCGGCGCGTCGTCGCGATGTTCACCGGCCAGGCCCGCCGAAGCCGCGATCCAGCCCGCGTGCCGGCCCATCACTTCCATCACGAACACCCTGGTCGAGGTGTCCATCATCGACACCACGTCCAGTGCGCATTCGCGCAAGGACACCGCGGTGTATTTCGCGACCGAGCCGAACCCCGGGCAACAGTCGGTGACGGCGAGGTCGTTGTCCACCGTCTTGGGCACGCCGATGCAGCGGATGTCGTAGCCCATGGTCTTGCCGAGCTTCGACAGCTTCAGCGCGGTGTCGGCCGAATCGTTGCCGCCGTTGTAGAGGAACCAGCGGATGTCGTGCGCGCGGAAGACTTCGATCAGGCGTTCGTAGCGGGCGCGGTCTTCCTCCAACGATTTCAGTTTCACCCGGCACGAACCGAATGCGCCGCCCGGCGTGTGCTTGAGTGCCCGGATCGCGGCCGGTGATTCCTTCGAGGTGTCGATCAGGTCCTCGCGCAGCGCGCCGAGGATGCCGTTGCGCGCGGCGTACGCCGTGATCTTGTGCTTGCGGCAGGTTTCGATCACCGCTGCGGCGGTCGCGTTGATCACGGCGGTGACGCCGCCCGACTGCGCGTACAATAACTTGCCCTTCAAATTCGGGCCTGCGGTTTTCGGGGTCGCGTTCATGCGGTGCTCGGCGCCTGGCTGGCGTTGACGGGGTGGCTGCACTGCCGCTAGCGTACCCCTCGCGAGTCAATTTGCAATGAAGGCGCCGCGTTCGCCGCGGGCCGAAAGGAGACGCATGCGCATCGTTTTGCTCGGCGCGCCCGGATCGGGCAAGGGCACCCAGGCCAAGCGGCTGAAGGTGGATCTCGGCATCGCGCATATTTCCACGGGCGATCTGCTGCGCGCGGCGGTCAAGGCCGGCACGCCGCTCGGACTCAAGGCGAAAGCGGTGATGGAAGCCGGGCAGCTGGTTTCCGACGGCATCGTGCTGGGCCTGCTGGAAGAGCGCCTCGCGCAATCCGACACGAAGCCCGGGTTCATCCTCGATGGCTACCCGCGCAACCTCGCGCAGGCGAACGCGCTGGACGAACTGCTTGCGCGCGTTGGCCAGCCGCTGGATGCGGTGGTGAAGTTGAACGTGCCGGATGCCGCCATCGTCAAGCGTTGCGAAATCCGCTTCGAGCAGGAGCATCGCGCCGACGACAATCCCGAAACGGTGCGCAAGCGTCTCGCGGTGTACGCCGAACAGACCGCGCCGGTCGCGGATTTCTATGCGCAACGCGGATTGCTCACCGAAATCGATGGCGTCGGCGGCATCGAGGCGATTGGCGACCGCGTGCTCGCCGCACTGCGGGCGCGCGGGTAGTGCGTTGACAAGTTTCAGCTTGCCTGCGTTTCTCGACAGCCTTCTCGGCATATGCCGGTTCCGGCGTGGCCCGGAGGACATGCCGTATTCGCCGCTGCTGCTGATCGCGCTGCTGATTGCCTGTGGCGCGCTGCAGGCGTTCTTCAACGTGTACAACGGCGCTGCGCCGGGCGTGGCGGCGGCGGTCCTGGTCGGTGGCCTTGGTCTCATCGGTGCGCTCCATTTGTTGTTGCGCGGGCGCGGCAAGTCGTTGCGCTTCGTGCAGACGATGACCGCGCTGGCGGCGGTGTACCTGCTGTTCGGCGTGGTCATCGACGCACTCATCTCCTGGTTGTCACTGGCCGCGTTGAGCAAACAGGTTCTCGAGCACCCCGAACACCCGCCCGCGCTGACCACGTTGCAGACGCTGATGATCCCCGGCGTGCTCGCGCTGGTCATCTGGCAGTTCTGCGTATTCGTCGGCATCCTGCGCCGCGCGCTGGAGACTTCCGTCGCCGGTGCAGTGCTGGTGTTGTTGCTGCTGTTCCTGGTGGACTGGTTTGCCGCCAGCCTGGTGGCATCTGCAATGGGCGTGGTCTGAGGAGTCGTGGCACCCATGCGCATCCACATCCTCGGTATCTGCGGCACGTTCATGGGCGGCATCGCGGCGTTGGCACGCGAGCTGGGCATCGAAGTCGAAGGATCGGACGCGAACGTCTATCCGCCGATGAGCGACCAATTGCGTGCGTTGGGCATCACGTTGCAGGAAGGCTGGTCCGCGGAGCACCTGCAACCCGCGCCTGACGCCGTGGTGGTGGGCAACGCGCTGTCGCGCGGCAATCCATCGGTCGAATACATGTTGGACGAAGGCTTGCGCTACACGTCCGGTCCGCAGTGGCTGGGCGAGAACGTGTTGCGCGGCCGCGAAGTGCTGGCCGTCGCGGGCACCCATGGCAAGACCACCACGACCAGCCTGCTCGCGCATCTGCTCGAGTCGGCGGGATTGATGCCCGGCTTTTTGATCGGCGGCGTGCCGGGGAATTTCGGTGTGTCGGCGAGATTGGGCGGGCGCGCACCCTCGTCCGGCCCTTCGGGCCACCACGGAGTTCTTGGCCATGGATGGCAGCCGTACCCGGAGGGAGAAGGAAATGACGTGCCGCCTGCGGCGACGCCATTTGTTCTTGAGGCAGACGAATACGA
>DATFGL010000054.1:0-3232 GCA_035249465.1 Rhodanobacteraceae bacterium
TCTTGTGATTGACGCCGGTGTAGAAGAGGATGCGCTCGGTGGTCGTGGTCTTGCCGGCATCGATGTGGGCCATGATGCCGAAGTTCCGATAGCGCTCGATGGGTGTGGTGCGTGCCATGATCGACTCAAGATTCAAAGAACTGGACTTCGTGAAATTCGCCGCGGTCGCCGGGTCCAGCTTTCGCCGCCCGCGACGGCGGTGTTACCACCGGTAATGCGAGAAGGCCTTGTTGGCCTCCGCCATGCGGTGGGTTTCCTCGCGCTTCTTCACTGCGCCGCCACGGTTTTCCGAAGCGTCCAGCAACTCGGCGGCCAGCTTGCGCGGCATCGAGTTCTCGCCACGCTTGCGCGCGGCATCGATGGTCCAGCGCATCGCCAGCGCGGTGCGCCGCGAAGCGCGCACTTCGACCGGCACCTGGTAGGTGGCGCCGCCGACGCGCCGCGACTTCACTTCCACCGCGGGCGCGACGTTGTTCAGCGCCTTCTCGACCAGCGCAACGGGCTCCGGATTCTTCTGGCCCAGATGCTCCAGCGCACCGTAGACGATGCCCTCGGCGACCGACTTCTTGCCGCTCTGCATCACCATGTTGATGAAACGCGCGATCAACTGACTGCCGTGCTTCGGGTCGGGCAGGATCACGCGGGCGGGATGGGAACCTTTACGAGACATGAGATCAGCCCTTCGGACGCTTGGCGCCGTACTTGGAACGCGACTTGCGGCGCTTGGCAATGCCGGCGCAATCGAGCGAGCCGCGCACGGTGTGGTAGCGCACGCCCGGCAGGTCCTTGACGCGGCCGCCGCGGATCAGCACCACCGAGTGCTCCTGCAGGTTGTGGCCTTCGCCGCCGATGTACGAGATGACCTCGTAACCGTTGGTCAGGCGCACCTTCGCCACCTTGCGCATCGCGGAGTTCGGCTTCTTCGGCGTGGTGGTGTACACGCGGGTGCACACGCCGCGGCGCTGCGGGCAATTCTGCAGCGCGGGCGAGTCACTCTTGTAGGTTTTCGGGCTGCGCGGTCGGCGCACCAACTGGTTGACAGTTGCCATTTCCGAGTCCTGGAAAAAACTTTGGGTCTTGGGAAAAACCAAGGGCAGACCGGATGTCCGGTCTGCCCAGAAGCGGAATTTTAACACGGAACCGCGAAACCGGACAAGCTTTCGCGCCGTCGTGGCATCCTGCTCTCGAACACGAAGCGCATCCGTTGCGCCTCATTTCGATGGTGCCGCGCGCACGGGGCGCGCGGCGTGGTCATCAGTCGCCGCTGGCCGCGGCTACGCTCGGCGCCTCGCCGGCTTCTTCGAACACGGCGGACACGTTCGCGAGGGTTTCCATTTCCGCGTCGGTCAAACCCGGGGTCGCCTTGCGCTGTGCGTGGAAGGCAAGACCCGTACCCGCCGGAATCAAGCGGCCAACTATAACGTTTTCCTTCAGACCGTGCAAGTCGTCGCGCTTGCCGCGCACCGCGGCATCGGTCAGCACCCGCGTGGTCTCCTGGAACGACGCCGCCGAAATGAACGACTCGGTCGCCAGCGAGGCCTTGGTGATGCCCAGCAGCACCGGGATCGCCTGGGCCGGATGTTCGTTGCGGGCTTCGGCCTTGCGGTTGATCTCGACGAACTGGCTGTGCTCGACCTGCTCGCCGCGCAGATACGTGGTGTCGCCGGGCTCGGTGATCTCGACCTTGCGCAGCATCTGGCGAATGATCGCTTCGATGTGCTTGTCGTTGATCTTCACGCCCTGCAACCGGTACACGTCCTGGATTTCCTTGACCAGGTAAGCCGCCAGCCGCTCGACGCCCAGCAGGCGCAGGATGTCGCGCGGATCGGACTCGCCGTCCACGACGGTTTCGCCCTTCTCGACGTGCTCACCCTCGAACACCACGATGTGGCGCCACTTCGGGATCAGGTCCTCGTGCTCGTTGCCGTCCACGTCCTTGATGATCAGGCGCTGCTTGCCCTTGGTGTCCTTGCCGAAGCTGACCACACCGGAAACCTCGGCGAGGATCGCCGGCTCCTTGGGCTTGCGGGCCTCGAACAGGTCCGCGACACGCGGCAGGCCGCCGGTGATGTCGCGGGTCTTGGATGATTCCTGCGGGATACGCGCAATCACGTCGCCGACGCCGACTTCGGCGCCGTCCTGGATCGACACGATCGCGCCGGCCGGCAGGTACGACTGCGCCGGAATATCGGTGCCCGGGAGTTTCAGGTCCTGGCCCTTCTTGTCTTCCAGGCGCACCGCCGGACGCAGGTCCTTGGCGTTGCTGCCGCGGCGCTTCGGATCGGTGACGACCACGCTTTCCAGACCCGTCAACTCGTCGATCGAGGACTGCACGGTCACGCCGTCGACGAAGTCGATGTAGCGCACCCGGCCCGCCACTTCGGTGACGATCGGGTGGGTATGCGGATCCCAGGTCGCGACGGTCTGGCCGGCCTTGACCTCGGCGCTGTCCTTGACCGTGATGTTGGCGCCATAGGGCACCTTGTAACGCTCACGCTCGCGGCCATTGGCGTCGATCAGGCTGACTTCGCCCGAGCGCGACACCGCGACCAGGTGACCCTGCGCATGCTTCACGGTCTTGAGGTTGTTGAACTTCAGCGTGCCCTTGGTCTTGATGGTCACGTTGTCCACCGCGGCGGCGCGCGAAGCCGCGCCACCGATGTGGAAGGTACGCATCGTCAGCTGCGTGCCGGGTTCGCCGATCGACTGCGCGGCGATGACGCCCACCGCCTCGCCGAGGTTGACCAGGTGTCCGCGGGCAAGATCGCGGCCGTAGCACAATGCACACACGCCGAAATCGGCTTCGCAGGTGATCGGCGAACGCACCACGACGCTCTGCACGCCGGCCTTGTCGAGTTTTTCGACGAGCGACTCGTCGAGCAGCGTGTTGCGCTCGACGATCGGCTTGTCGTCATCGCCCGGCGCGTACACGTCCTCGACCGTGACACGACCGAGCACACGGTCGCGCAGCGGCTCGACCACGTCGCCGCCTTCCACAATCGAAGTCATGTTCAGGCCTTCGTGGGTGCCGCAATCGTGCTCGGTCACCACCACGTCCTGCGCCACGTCCACCAGGCGGCGGGTCAGGTAGCCCGAGTTCGCCGTCTTCAGCGCGGTATCGGCCAGGCCCTTGCGCGCGCCGTGGGTGGAGATGAAGTACTGCAGCACGTCCAGGCCTTCGCGGAAGTTGGCCTTGATGGGCGTCTCGATGATCGAGCCGTCCGGCTTGGCC
>DATFGL010000055.1:0-3482 GCA_035249465.1 Rhodanobacteraceae bacterium
AACATCGGGCGGCAACGTCCACGCGATCGCGGTCGAGTCAAAGCACATCCTCAATGCAAAAGGCGCGACTTACGCGCAGTCCGCCGATTGGGGCGTGGCCGAAGCGGAAGGCTTCATCAAGCTTTACGGGATGAGTTCAACCCTGTGGGCCGAGGTCAACCGCGGATGAGCGCGTTGCTCGACGCCACGTTGCAGCATCTGCGGGCGCTGGTCGGCTTCGACACGCGCAACCCGCCGCGCGCGATCGGCACCGGCGGCATCTTCGATTACCTGCGCGCACAGCTGCCCGGATTCATGGTGAAAGTGACCGATCATGGCGCCGGTGCGGTCTCGCTCTTCGCGCGGCGCGGCAAGCCCAGGCTCCTGTTCAACGCGCATCTCGATACGGTGCCGGATTCGCCGCAATGGAGCGCGAGTCCTTTCGAATTGCGCGTGACGGAAGATCGTGCGATTGGCCTCGGTGCCTGCGACATCAAGGGCGCGGCAGCGGCGTTGCTTGCGGTGGCGAACGCCAGCGATGGCGCCATGGCGTTGTTGTTCACCACCGACGAGGAAGGTGCCGATCCACGCTGCATCCGTACCTTCCTCGATGGGTTTCCTTCCCCCGCGGCGCGGGGGAAGGTGGCCGAAGGCCGGATGGGGGCGGCGTTCGATGCCGTCATCGTCGCCGAACCCACGCGTTGCCGGGCCGTACTGGCCCACCGTGGCATTCAGTCGGTGCATGCGCGTTTCGCGGGCCATGCGGGCCATGCCTCGGGCGAGCAGAAACCGACCGACAGTGCGCTACATCAAGCGGTACGCTGGAGCAACGCGGCGCTGGATTTCGCCGATGGACAATCACGCCAGGCTTTTGGTGGTCTGCACGGACTGCGTTTCAACCTCGGTCGCATCGAGGGCGGCATCAAGGCCAACATGATCGCGCCGTCGGCGGAAGTGCGTTTCGGCATGCGGCCGCTGCCATCCATGGACATGGATGCGCTGCTCGCGCGTTTGCGCACGCTGGTGGAACCTGCGCCGGCCGAATTCCGCGAAGCCTTCCGCGGGCCACCGCTGCCGGCCGACACCACGCAAGCCGAATCACGCCAGCGCGACGCGCAAGCCCTCGCCGGTGAGTTGGGCATTCCGGTCGGCGGTGCGGTCGATTTCTGGACCGAGGCCGCGTTGTTTTCGCAGGCCGGTTACACCACCTTCGTGTACGGACCGGGCGACATCGCGCAGGCGCACTCCGCCGACGAATGGGTCGAGCAGGAGCAACTGCGACGCCATGCCGAATCGGTTCTTCAGATCGTGGACGGCGGCCGGGCATGAATGCTGAAATCGACACGCGCAAGACCATCGTGCGGCTGCTGTCGGCGATGGGCAGCGCGCGCGAGGTCCAGCAATACCTCAAGCGTTTTTCGCAGCTCGATGCGAAGCGATTCGCCGTGGTCAAGGTCGGCGGTGCGGTGCTGCGTGACGAGATGACCGAACTGGCGTCGTCACTGACTTTCCTGCAACGCGTGGGCCTGACGCCCATCGTCTTGCATGGCGCCGGCCCGCAACTCGACGATGAGTTGTCGGCGGCCGGCATCGAGAAGCGCACCGTGGGCGGCTTGCGCGTCACGTCACCCAAAGCATTGGGCATCGTGCGCCGGGTATTCATGCAGCAGAACCTGAAGCTGGTGGAAGCCTTGCAGGGCATGGATACCCGCGCCACCGCGGTGCCGTCCGGCGTGTTCATGGCCGGCTATCTGGACCGCGATACCTACGGCATGGTCGGCAAGGTGGCGGGCGTCAATCTCGCGCCGATCGAAGCGAGCTTGCGCGCCAACTCGATCCCGGTGATCGCCAGCCTCGGCGAAACCGAGGAAGGTCAGATCCTCAACGTCAATGCCGATGTCGCCGCCAACGAACTGGTGCGCGTGTTGCAGCCGTACAAGATCGTGTTCCTCACCGGCACCGGCGGTCTGCTGGACGGTGCAGGCAAGGTGATCGACTCGATCAACCTCAGCACGGAGTACGAGCACCTGATGGCGCAGCCATGGGTCAACGGCGGCATGCGCCTGAAGATCGAACAGATCGCCGACCTGCTGCGCGACTTGCCGCTCACGTCCTCGGTGTCGATCACGCGGCCGGCCGAACTCGCCAAGGAATTGTTCACCCACAAGGGTTCCGGCACGCTGGTACGGCGCGGTGAGAAAGTGCTGCGTTTCGAGTCGTGGGATGGTGTGGACCGCGAACGGCTGCGCACGCTGATCGACTCCAGCTTCGCGCCGCGCAAGCTGGTGCAGGACTATTTCGAACGCACGCGGCCATGCCGCGTGTACGTCAGTGAAAATTATCGCGCCGCGATGATCCTGACGCTGCAAGACGGCCTGCCGTATCTCGACAAATTCGCCGTGCTCGATGAGGCTCAGGGCGAAGGCCTGGGCCGCGCGGTTTGGCAGGTGATGCAATCCGAAAATCCGCGGCTGTTCTGGCGTTCCCGCCATGGCAACCGGGTCAACGCGTTCTACCACGAACAATCGGACGGCTGCCTCAAGCAGCCGAAGTGGAAAGTATTCTGGTACGGGCTGGACGACGATTTCGACGTCATCGCGCGTTGCGTCGCGCATTGCGCGCAGCGCACGCCCACGTTGCTGGAAGCTGAAACCCCTCTCCCGCCGGGAGAGGGGCAGGGGTGAGGGTCCGGGAAGAGAAGATCTGGCATGGTCAGTCGGAATATCAAAACCATCGGCATCGTTGGGGCGCGCGGCCACACCGGCACGGAGTTGATCCGGCTGATCGTGGCGCACCCGGTGCTCGAACTTGCGTTCGTGTCGTCGCGCGAACTCGATGGACAACGAGTCGCGGATCGCAACGATGCCTGCGAGGGCGAATTGCGCTACGAGAATCTCGACCCGCAGGCCGTTGCGGCGAAGCGGGCCGACATCGTGGTGCTGGCGTTGCCCAACGGCAAGGCTGCGCCGTACGTGGAAGCCATCGACAAGGCCAGGCCTGACACCTTGATCGTCGATCTGTCGGCGGATTACCGGTTCGACCGCACGTGGTATTACGGCTTGCCGGAACTGACCCGCGGCAATGGCTATGGTCAGCGTCGGATCAGCAATCCCGGTTGCTATGCCACCGCGATCGAATTGTCCGTCGCGCCCTTGAAGGACGTGCTGGCCGCGCCGCCGGTGTGCTTTGGCGTATCGGGTTACTCCGGCGCGGGCACCACGCCTTCGGACAAGAATGATCCGGAAAAATTGCGCGACAACCTGATGCCCTATGCGCTCACCGGGCATACGCACGAGCGCGAAGCCTCGTTCCAGCTTGGCGTCCCGGTCGAGTTCATGCCGCACGTGGCGCCGCATTTTCGTGGGCTTACTGTTACCAGCAACCTGTATTTGTCGCGAGCCATGAAAAGGGACGATGTGCTCGCGCGCTTCCGGGCAGCGTACGATCGAGAGCCACTGGTCGACGTGGTCGACGATCCGCCATGGGTCAGCCGCATCGCGGGC